>JAZGFO010000049.1:0-44753 GCA_036479655.1 Saprospiraceae bacterium | reverse complement strand
ATTTTTTTTCATTGATAAAAAAAACACAAATCGACTTTAGGAGATTCATGAATACCATAAAGAAAATAGGAGCGAAATGAATAAACAAAAAAAATCTAGTCCGAAAAAATGCTATACTGCAATGCCGCTCCCGCACCCACGTTTTCGCACGGGCGGCCCTCTTTTAGATGTGGACTTAGGTATGTCCTTAGATGTTGACTTAGAAGTGGTTTAGAAGTGTTCTTGACATTCATTCATTCCTTGTTGTTTTATCTTATTTCTGCCCTCGCCCCCTGACCCCCTAAAGGTGGAACCGCCACGCTTCTCATAAGGAATTCGCTCCAGCGAATGCATTGTTTAGGTTTCGAATGAATTCAAAACTACATTTACACTACTCAATTTAATAATCACTACACTATTTCTCGGCATTTATAATTTTAGTATATTTTTGATCAAATTGCGATAAAAACAGATTGGTGTTTGAGCAAACCGAATTGTAATTAACTTAGCAAATCTATTTGAGAAACGAAGTAGTTGTAAAAATAAAAAAGCTTAAATGCGAGATTCAATATGTTTCTCAATTTGGTTAAAAATATACGTTAAGAAATTATACAAGCCTTGATTTTTTTTGGTTCGTTTTTTGCATCAAGGCAAAAAACGAACGCCTGAGCAGCGAGCGGAAAAAAAATAAAAAACCAATATGTATTTATTAAAGAATGATATTTAGAAAAATATATAAAATCAATCAGCCATCTGCAAGATACAAATGCATATTAATCACTACACTATCTCGGCATTTATAATTTTAGTATATTTTTGATCAAATTGAGATAAAACAGATTGGTGTATGAGCAAACCGATTTGTAATTAGCAAGAGAAATCTATTTGAGAAACGAAGTAGTTGTAAAAATAAAAAAGCCTAAATGCGAGTTTCAATATGTTTCTCAATTTGATCAAAAATATACGTTAAGAAATTATACTAGCCTTGAACTTTTTTTGGTTCGTTTTTTTGTTTCAAGACAAAAAGAATGAACGCCCGAGCGGCGAGCGGAAATATGAATAAAAAAACAATTTATACAGTCATCTGCAAGATACTACAATACACTTCTTCAAGACAAAAAGAATGAACGCCCGAACGGCGAGTGGAAATATGAATAAAAAAAACAAACCACTTTCCTAATCCAATAAAACCCACCTCACTCCAAATCTTAATTTATGATCAAATTGAGGGTGATTGATTGTTTGGAATTGTACTTCATTTTTAAGAAAACTAACTACATTTTCCATTTTTAAGAAAAACCTGAATTTCTCGATTTTTCCAGTAATATATATATCAGTCATTGGATAAAAATCCAGCCTTTCATTAGACCTATAAAAACTTCCGATTACTGGGCTATATTCTGCTCCTATATAGGAAGGATTCAATCGTATCTCAGCACCTAACCTTGACAATAAAACTCCTTTAAATAGTTTTCCTTGGACATATATATTATGCTTTGAATATAATGTAGGTAGATTGTAAATATTTTCACTAAAAACCTGAAAGAGCACATAATTTTCGAAGCCAATCTTCCCAACTTTCAAATTATGCGACATTGTTAGAGTAGTGACCGACAATACATCATCATATTGGATAGGTGTCGCCGTAGAATCCCAATAAATACTATTATTGACAACACTTTGACTAATTTTGCCTTTTAGATTGATTTTAGGTATTTCAAACGAACCAAAGATATCTGTTCCCACTGGTTTTGTAAAATCGTTTATCCAATAATTATCGCCATTTAGTACTAGACTTCGATTAATTAGAGATGGCGTATATCTATAAAAAGAAACTCCACCATTTAAATTAATCCACTTACCTACATTAAGATTTAGGCTCCCTTTTGCCTTAAAATCTCCTGCTCCATCTAAAAGTCCAATCTGTCCAGCCGTCTTTATTGCTAAAGTGTTACCAATTGGCAAGTCTCCTTTAAAATCCAAAAACAAATTATCAAATTCACTTTCTAACCCTTGCTGGTCAATATCATATCGATCATAAATTATTCCAGTCCTTATATTAAGTCTATCGCCATCACTAGCATACGCATAGAATGCATTTCGTATTCTATACTCTTTATTATAAAATCTAATACCTCGATGTTCTTTTCTAAATTGCCCATAATTAATCGAATCTTGCTTTGTACTTACATCGTTGTCCGTAAATTTTTGATATCGATTATCAACTGTCAAGTCATACCGTAATAGTAATTGGATTTTATTTTTTTTCGGTTGATTAAGTGCATAATAATTAATTAGAGAATATAACTTTTGTTGATGACGTGTTTGTGCATCATCAGACATAACTGGAATATCAAGCCTATTATTATAGAGCGACTTACCAAACAGTGTATCTGTCACAATTCCTCCATTATTCTGTTCTTCCGCAATATTGGATATCATGGATAAGAATCCAGTATAGCGTTCATTTTTACTTTTGTATCGTAGCGACCCTCCAAAATTGGTTATTTTGGTCAATTGATTTGTATAAAATCCAACTTGCCTTATCCTATCATAATTAATACTCAAACTAGTGCCATCACTAAAACTTTTTGAAAAATCAGATTTGATGACAAAATTTTGTTGAGAAGCCAATGGAGAAAACGATACATCAGAAAAAGGAACATTGTTTTCCAAAAATCTAAAATCATCTAATTCTAAATTATACAAATCATATTGATTTAGTCCCGAAGAATACCCTATATATGGAGCGGACATATATATCATCGACCGTGCAGCTGATCCACTATTTCCAAGATTGAGATAGTCAATATCTCGTCTTTTTGCTGGGTCGTATTGGTGGTAATAATTGTCGAGTGTACTGTCCTTATACTCATACAGTTTAGTAATATCATCCATTTTAAAATACTGCAAAACTAATGTATCTGGCAATGTACTTTTGGTGTCTGTACTATCAGATTGCGCACTGCTATCTTGTTGGTCTCTACGACCACTTCTATCTATCTGCGCTGAAGTACTATTGATACTTATACATAGATATAAACCAAGTAAAACTACAAATCTGCTTTTCATCATATACTATTACCTCGCAAAAGTAAGAATCATCACAAGAACGAGTATAAAACGTATAAGGTATTTGAAATGTTATTTCTTTTACCTCTTGAAAATTTTAATCATGTTTTGTCTTGTTTGAAGGATTTTATTTTTTTCATTAATGTGGGGTGGTTTTTTGTCTTTTCAGACGGACTTTATTAGATGCTTCTTAGTTGCTGTCTTTCCAGATATGACTGAATGAACTCCTATTCTTCTTAGATGCTGTCTTTCCAGACAGGATTTCATTTTTTTTCATTGATGAGTTGTTTGTTTTTTATCTTGTCAGACGGACTTTGTTAGATTCTTCTTAGATGTGTCTTTCCAGACAGGATTTCATTTTTTTCATTGATAAAAAAAAACGAAACAAAAAAAATCTAATCAAAAAAATGCTATGCTGCAATGCCGCTCCCGCACCCTCGTTTTCGCACAGGCTCCCCGCTTTTAGGTGTGTTCTTAGGTGTGTTGACTTATATTTAATGTTAGATGTTGATATAGATTCAAAACTACTTTACACTATCAAATTAAACATCACTACACTTTTTCTCGGCATATATAATTTTAGTGTATTTTTAAGCAAATTGAGATAAAACAGATTGGTGTTTGAGCAAACCGAATGTAATTTACTGTAGGAATCCTATTTGAGGTATGAAGCTGTTGGAAATATAAAAAAGCTTAAATGCGAGTTTCAATATGTTTCTCAATTTGATTAAAAATATACGTTAAGAAATTATACAAGCCTTGAACTTTTTTTGGTTCGTTTTTTTGTTTCAAGACAAAAAGAATAAACGCCCGAGCGGCGAGCGGAAAAAAGAATAAAAAAACAATATATTTATTAAAAAAAGAGATATTTAGAATAAAATAAAAAATCAAACAGCCATCTGTAAGATACTAAAACACCTCTTCTTCAACGCCTGAGCGGCGAGCTAAAATAAAAATAAACATTTATAAAATCTATTTCAAAAAACCATTAATTTTATCAACACTATCTTTTGCATCACCATATAGCATTGATGTATTTTCTTTAAAGAAAAGTGGATTTTGAACGCCTGCGTATCCTGTTGCCATTGATCGTTTCATTACGATTACATCTTTGGCTTTCCAGACTTCTAATACGGGCATACCATATATAGGACTATTAGGATCATCTAATGCACCTGGATTTACGATATCATTGGCTCCGATTACCAATACAACATCAGTATCAGGGAGATCATCATTGATTTCTTCCATTTCGTGTACAATATCATATGATACATTTGCCTCTGCTAATAGTACATTCATATGACCAGGAAGACGTCCAGCTACAGGGTGAATGCCAAATTTAACATTAACTCCTTTTTTTTGTAGTTTGGTAACCATATCTCTAACGGGAAATTGAGCTTTTGCAACTGCCATTCCATAACCAGGGACGATGACTACAGATTTTGCATTGTCTAACAGGGTAGAAACATCTTCATGGTTGGTTGCTGTTACATCACCTTCAATTGCTTTTAATTCTCCTTTTGGAGCATCGCCAAATCCACCAAGGATAACAGATAGAAATGACCTATTCATGGCATCACACATAATTATCGATAATATTGCCCCCGAGCTTCCTACTAAAGCTCCTGTTACTATAAGTAGATCATTACCTAACATAAACCCTGCCGCTGCTGCTGCCCATCCGGAATAAGAATTTAGCATCGATACCACTACGGGCATATCTGCACCACCTATTGCCATAACCATCATCACACCTATAAAACCTGCAATAGCCGTCATAATATATAAAAATGACATTCCCGATACTCCTGCAGCTCCAGTAAACAATACTGCTAAGAAGACACATCCTATTACCAACAAAATATTGACTAAGTGTCTTCCTGGATAAATAAGTGGCTTGCTTCTAATTTTTCCTTGCAGTTTACCCCAGGCTATAATAGATCCTGTAAATGTTATTGCACCTATAAAGACACCTATAAATACTTCTACCATATGTATAGTATGTTCTGTACCTTGTAACGCTTGGGTCGAAGGGTCGAGATAGGAACCATACCCTACTAATACTGCAGCTAATCCAACAAAACTATGTAATATGGCTACCAATTGTGGCATAGAAGTCATTTCTACTTTTCGTGCAAGCAGTAAACCTATAATCGAAGCAACAGCTATAGCAACTACGATGTAAATTTGTCCTTCAACTCCTTCTCCCAATACAGTGGAGAGTATAGCTATAGCCATGCCTATTATTCCATAAAGTACGCCATTTTTGGCAGATTCTTGAGAAGATAATCCTCCTAAACTTAATATAAATAGTATGCTTGCAAATAAATATGAAGCTACTTGTATTTGTGATGATATCATTATTATAATTTCTTTTTGTCTTTCTAATTTTCGTTTTGTACAATGCTTATTTTCTAAACATTTTTAGCATTCGGTGCGTAACCATAAATCCTCCAACAATATTGATACTTGCAACTAAAATTGCTATAGTCGCTAAGATTGTCATGGGATTAGAAAAGCTCGCTCTTGTTTGGAGCAATCCGCCAATAATAATAATACCACTTATTGCATTTGTAACTGCCATCAGAGGTGTGTGGAGTGAATGAGAAACATTCCAAATTACTTGCCAACCAATAAATACAGATAACACAAAGACCGTAAAATGTTGCATAAAATCTGCTGGAGCGACCATTCCTAATAAGTATAAAAATGCAGCGATTACAATTAAAGTAATTGCCATAGATTTTGATTTTTTCTTTGCCAATTCTGCTTCAGTAGGGCCTTGAGGGATTTCAGTTTCTTGAACTTCTACTTTAGGTTTTTGTGGACTCACTGGCAATGGCTCTGGAGGCCAGTTGACATCCCCGTTGTAGGTGACCATAGCTCTGCTCACCACATCATCTTCCATATCGATTTTGAAGTTTTCTGCTTTTCCCATATCATCCAACAAATGACAAAGATTGTTCCCATATAATTGGCTCGATTGAGCGGGTAATTGATCCAACTTACCTACAATTGTTACCCCATTGTCAGTTGTATAGACCTCGTTGTTTTTCGTTGCCACGCAGTTGCCTCCACTACTGGCTGCAAGATCTACAATTACAGAACCTGCCTTCATAGCTGCTACATGATAATCGAGTATTAATTTTGGTGCAGCTCTACCTGGAATTTGGGCAGTTGTAATAATAATATCGACTTCTTTAGCTTGAGCAGTAAATAGCTCCATTTCAGCATCAATAAATGCTTGACTCATGACCTTAGAGTATCCAGAGGCAGTAGCTCCATCTTCTTCAATATCAACGGTTAAAAATTCAGCACCCATGCTTTCGATTTGTTCGGCTACTTCCATTCTTGTGTCAAAAGCCCTTACTATTGCACCTAATGATCGTGCTGTCCCGATAGCTGCTAATCCAGCAACACCAGCTCCAATTACCAAAACCTTAGCAGGATCTACTTTTCCAGCTGCAGTTATTTGTCCATTAAGAAACCTCCCAAAATGATTGGCACCTTCTATTACAGACCGATAACCAGCTATATTTGCCATAGATGATCGTACATCCATCTTTTGCGCTCTTGATATCCTTGGGATAGCATCCATTGCTATTGCATTGACACCCTTAGCTGCCAATTTTTTTAACAAGTCACCATTTTGAGCAGGATCTAAATAACTTAAAGTTACCTGACCTTTATGCATCATTTCTATTTCACTATCGGTGACAGCCTGGACTTTTAGTATAATATCACTTTTTTTGTATACATCAGAAACCTGATTAGTTACAGTTGCACCTGAGGATTCGTAATCAGCATCAGTATAATTAGCTGTATTGCCTGCGCCACTTTCTATAATGACATCAAAACCTTGTTTTTTTAATCTGGTTACTGTTTTTGGTGTTGCACCAACTCTGAGTTCACCGTTGGCTATTTCTTTTGGAATTCCAATTTTCATATTACTATTTCTTTATATCTTGTAAAAATAATATTATTTGATAATTTACATTACTATTATGATTTAATTAAAATATTATTTAATACATTAGCATTGTTGCAATATAAAAGAGTGTTTTATGATATTGTGATTTTAGCATTGGAAATTATAATTTGAATGCTTTTTTTTATTTTATAAATACTGAAAACAAACCTTTTGACTTAAATAATATTAATGTGAAACCAACAGATATTTCTAATCCGGAATACTTTCACAAGGTAGTTGATTGTCAGCATGCCTGTCCTGCTCATACTCCTGTTCCTGAATATATACGTCTAATAGCAGAAAAGCGCTATACAGAAGCATATATGATTAATTGGGATTCCAATGTTTTTCCAGGAGTGCTCGGCAGAACTTGTGATAGACCTTGCGAACCAGCTTGTAGAAGAGGGCGGGTAGAAGAAGAGCCTGTAGCGATATGTAGACTAAAACGTGTAGCTGCCGACAATAAGGGAGATGTGAAAAACCTTATGCCTCAAGGGCCATTTACACCCAATGGCAAAAAGATTGCACTTATTGGAGGTGGACCAGCATCATTAACAGTAGCAAGAGATTTAGCACCATTGGGATATGAGATCCATCTATATGATGAATGGAATAAGGGAGGGGGAATGATGAGAACACAGATTCCTTCTTTTAGATTACCCGATCAAGTGCTTAATGAAGAAGTAAACTATATACTGGATATGGGTGTGCATACTCATTTTAATACTTATGTAGAAAGTATGGCCGATATACTTTCTAAAGATTATGATGTTGTATTTGTAGGTACTGGAGCACCCAAAGGTAGAATGTTGAAATTGAAAGGTTATGAAGAAGCAAAAGCAAATGTCCATGTAGGAATAGAGTTTTTGGCTCAAGTGGCATTTGAACATAGAGAGAAAGTTGGAAAAAAAATAATTGTCCTTGGTGGAGGAAACACTGCAATGGATTGTTGTAGAACATCTAAAAGGTTAGGAGGAGACATAGTAACTGTTGTTGTGAGAAGTCCACGAAAAGATATGAAGGCGTCACCTTGGGAAATTGAGGATGCAGAACGAGAGGATATTACAATTCTCAATAATATGCCTCCTAAGGAATATGTAGTAGAAAATGGCAAACTAAAAGGGATTTTGTTTGGTAATGTGACTGCATCTTATGATGAAAATGGAAAAAGAACTTTGACACCCACAGGAGCACCTGATGTGTTTATAGAAGCGGATGAAGTGATGGTGGCTGTAGGTCAGGATAATGCATTTCCTTGGATTGAGGAAAATTTAGGCATTGAATTTGGAAAGTGGAACTTGCCGGTATTGGATAAGGTAACTTTTCAATCAACCTTACCAAAAGTATTTTTTGGAGGGGATGCAGCTTTTGGACCTGAAAATGTAATAACAGCTGTTGCACAAGGTCATCAAGTAGCTATTTCGATAGATTTGTATTGTAGTAAAAAGCAACTGACAGATAGACCAGCTCCTTATACAAACTTGCTAAGTCAAAAAATGGGAATCCATGAATGGAAATATGATAATGATATTGCTCCAGACCTTAGACATCAAGTACCACATCTTAATAAGGAGATTACGCTCAGTGATAGAAAGGTAGAAGTAGAGTTAGGATTTGGGTTGCCAGATGGATTTAAAGAAGCCCAACGATGTCTTAATTGTGATGTTCAGACAGTGTTTTCTACAAGTTTATGTATAGAGTGCGATGCTTGTGTGGATGTATGTCCTACGGATTGTATCACATTTGGAGTAAATGCTGAAGAGGAAGAGTTAAGAACAAAATTAAATGCTCCGGCACTTAATTTAGACCAAGCATTATATATATCTGAAGTATTGCCAACTATGCGAGTGATGATTAAAGATGAAGATGTTTGTCTTCATTGTGGATTGTGTGCAGAGCGATGTCCTACGGCGGCTTGGGACATGAAAAAATATATGTACAACGTTACTAAAACTTATACTAAAAATGGAGCAGGAAATTGTTGTCAATGATCTCGTAGTGAGGTTTGCTAATGTAAATGGAACGGGATCAGCATCAGCCAATGAGATGTTTGCTAAGTCAATATTTAGAATGGGGATTCCTGTGACTCCTAAGAATATTTTTCCTTCTAATATTCAGGGATTACCCACTTGGTACGAAGTAAGAATCAGTGAAAAAGGATATCTCGGAAGACGATCAGGCATTGATATGCTTATAGGTGTCAATCCTCAAAGTTTTAAAAAAGATATTCAAGAAGTTAAAATTGGAGGCTATTTTATATATGATAGCAGTAAAGTGTTGCACGATGGATATACACGTGAGGATATAAACTATATTGGTATTCCAATGATAAATTTGGCAATGGAGCACTATGCTACACCAAGACTACAACAGTTATTTAAAAACATAATTTATGTTGGAGCTGTAGCGACTTTACTTGATGTCGAAATAGATGTGATAAAAAATGTAATAACTGAACAGTTTATAAAAAAACCGAAATTAGTCCCTCCAAATTATCAAGCTTTAGAGTTGGGGATTGATTATATCAAAAACAATTATACTTACCCATTAAACATAAGAGTGAAGCGGGTATCTAATGTTGGTGATGCTATCATGATTGATGGCAATACAGCTTGCGGTTTAGGAGCTGTCTATGCTGGGGCGACAGTAATGGCATGGTATCCGATTACTCCATCGACTTCTGTAGCTAAGTCTTTTGATACTTTTTGTAAAAAACTGAGAATTGATGAAAAAGGTAAAAAGAACTATGCGTTTGTACAATCAGAAGACGAATTAGCAGCTATCGGAATGGCAATAGGTGCATCTTGGAATGGTGCTAGATCTTTTACTGCTACGAGTGGTGCAGGTATATCGTTGATGAGTGAATTTATTGGTTTAGCTTATTTTGCAGAGATACCAATGGTACTTATCAATGTACAACGAGGAGGACCATCTACTGGTATGCCTACTCGAACTCAACAAGCCGATCTTATATCATCTGCTTATGCTTCACACGGAGACACCAAGCATGTATTATTATTTCCAAGCACCCCTGCAGAGTGTTTTAGTCTTACTGTTGCTGCGTTTGATTTAGCAGATATTTTGCAGACAGTAGTTTTTCTGATTTCTGATTTAGATTTAGGAATGAATATGCATATGTCCCCTCCATTAGATTGGGATGATGATAAAAAATATGATTTAGGGAAAGTATTAAGTGCTGAAGATTTGGATAATTTGGAGTACAAATACGGTAGATATAATGATGTTGATAAAGATGGCATACCTTACAGAACAATTCCCGGTACACATCCTAGTAAAGGTTCATTTTTTACAAGAGGAACATCGCATGATGAATATGCTAAATATAGTGAGTCTGGTGAAGTTTATAAACGTAAAGTCGATCGGTTGTCACTAAAATGGGGGACAGCAAAATCGAAAGTTCCTAAGCCCGAATTCTATCAAGAAAAATATGAAAGTAATGTGGGGATTATATTTTTTGGGACTACAACCTATGCAGTAATTGAAGCAGTAGATATCATGGAGCAATCTGGAGCTACTTATGATGCAATGCGCATCTTGTCATTTCCATTTACTATTGAAGTAGAGGATTTTGTAGCTAAGCACGACACACTAATAATAATAGAACAAAACAAAGATGCTCAATTTAGAACGCTGCTCATCAACGAATTAAATGTAAATCCTTCTAAAATGCTGTCTGTTTTGGAATATAGAGGAATGCCAGTCACTGCCCATACAATAGTAACTCAAATAGATAATCTATTGAATACTCATTTGTAAATAGAAAAAAATAAAATTATATTATATGTCATATTTAAAACCCACCTTTCACCATCCTTCTTTAAAACGGAATAAAGTAGGTTTTTTAAAATCTGATTATGAAGGTGTATTATCTACATTGTGTGCTGGATGTGGGCACGATTCTATAAGTGGAGCGATAAGGCAAGCATGCTATGAAATGTCTATAGAACCACATAAATTAGCTAAAATATCAGGAATTGGCTGCTCTTCAAAAACGCCAACATACTTTTCGAGTGATTCTCATGGATTTAATTCTGTGCATGGTCGTATGCCTTCAGTCACAACAGGGGCAAATATGGCTAATCGAGATTTGATTTATTTAGGTGTTTCGGGAGACGGAGACACAGCTTCTATTGGGATGGGGCAATTTGTACATGCAATACGTCGTAATCTAAACATGGTATATATCGTTATGAATAATGGATGTTATGGGTTGACTAAAGGTCAAGACTCTGCCACAGCAGATTTTGGGTCGATTAGTAAAGCTGGCTCTGAAAATCCATATCAAGCTATTGATCTGGCAGGATTAGCATTAGAACTCAACGCAACTTTTGTAGCAAGAAGTTTTTCTGGAGACAAAGACCAATTAGTCCCTCTTATAAAAGCAGCAATGTCCCATCCAGGATTTGCATTGATTGATGTGATTTCTCCTTGTGTTACATTTAATAATAATAAGGGGTCAACAAAATCTTACTCTCATGTAAGAGCACACATAGAATCTACATCAATTTTTGATTTTGTACCCGAAGAAAAAGAAATTACTGTCCAGTACCCTGAAGGAGAAGGCGTAGAAGTAGAATTGTTTGATGGATCAACTATCCATTTGAGCAAATTGGCTCCTGATTGGGATCCTACCAATAGATCTTCTGCAGTATCCCAATTGCATAATGCAAAACAAAATGGGCAGATACTAACAGGATTGTTATACATAGATCCCAAAAGTAAAGACCTGCATACGCTAATAAATACTTCAAATACACCATTAAATAAACTGAAACAAGATGTATTATGCCCAGGTAAAGAGAAGCTGGCAGAGATTAATGAACAATATAGATAACACCACCCCAAAAGCCAAAAGCTAACACCCAAAAGCCAACACCCTATTTTCTCTCCAACTCATTTACATAATCAAGAGAGCCCAAACGCATTCTAAGATTGATATTTGTTTTCTTAGAGTAGTTATGTTCTATTTTACAAAAGAAGGGTAGTTTTTTAGCATTAAAAAATTGCTTTTGCTTAATTATACTTTTAGATTTTATAGTATTGATTGGCGCGATGATTCTATCTAATGAAGAATTAAATTCATATTTTATAATACTTTTATTTTGAGATTGTATTATTTTAGGTTTTGGGGCATCAGATTGTCCTTTACTATTTGGAGGACTAAGTAATAGAAATAATGAAAAGGTTAGAATTTGAAATGTAATACTATGTTTCATAACAAGCAAATTTGGCTGGTAACGAGGCATTTAGCAGATCGAATGATCTTGAAGGTTGCATTTTTATTTGCTCCATTGCTTCCAAGTTGGCACTAAAAAACCAACATAAGCTCTCTTTAAAATCTTCTTCAAATTTTGTTGCTATTTTTGTATAGAACTTGTTGATATCCGCTTCTTTTAATCGCTCATCATAAGGAGGATTAGTGATGATAGTGATTTCTTCTCTTGGATCTGTTCTGAAAAATTCTTGCTTTTTTACATGTATCTTATCTAATAGACCCGCTTCTTCAATGTTTTGTTCTGTTATTTTTACAGCTCTTAGAGATTTGTCTTGACCATTAATAAATATATCTTGATCAGTTATATTTTGAGCTATCTCTTCCCATATTTCATTATAGATAGCTTCGTCAAATGATTTCCATTTTTTAAAAGTAAATGCTCTTTCTCTTTTTTGTGCAGGATGATTAAGCGCAATTTTTGCGGCTTCAATTATTATAGTACCACTACCACACATTGGGTCCAAAAGTGGTGTGTCTCTTCGCCAATCTGATAATAAAACAAGTCCAGCTGCCATAACTTCATTGATAGGTGCTTCGACTGTATTTATTCTATATCCTCTCATATGTAATGATGATCCAGAACTATCCATTGATAATGTAAAAACATCATCTCTTACATGAATGTTGATTCGATAAGTAGGGTTGTATATGTTGACATTGGGTCTTTTACCATATTTTTCAACAAACCTATCTACAATAGCATCTTTAGACTTTAATGCAATGTATTTAGAATGTGTAAATATTTCTGAATTTGATGTACAGTCAATGGCAAAGTTATCTGTTAATGTCATGATAGTTTCCCACGGAATCTGATTAATTACATTATATAACTCATCTTCATCTCTTGCTCTAAATTCTTTCTTAGGTACTAATATTCTTAATGCTGTCCGGAGAAGAACATTGGATTTGTATAATACTTTTTTATCACCTTTGTAGGATACAGCTCTTTTAAGAATATTTATATCAGTACCGCCTATTGCCTCAATCTCTTCTGCTAATACGCTTTCTAATCCCTGCATTGTCTTGGCTAATATCTTCATTTGTATTATTTGAATTTTCACTTTTATAATTATACAACTTTATGAGATGTATAATTTGTATAAATCACGAATATCAAACATTTATTTATAAATAACGAAGAATTAGTCAACTGAATAAAGTCAGATAAATGTTTAGAAAATTATAGTATTAAAAGATGCTGTCTATTTGGGTCAAATATTCCATGGAGGTTTTGTAGCATTAGGTATCAATACATTTAATGATTTAGGTAGAATACTATATACTAAAGGTTCTGATAATTTGAATCCTTCTCCATCTATATGATAATAGTCATTTTCTTTTACAACTATTTTTATTTTTTTTGCTTGATAAGTTTCTGTAAGATTACTTTTGTGTAGACTTCTATTCAAAAACCGGTAAGATGAGAAAAAGTACTTATAAATTGCTGTTTTTTTTATAAGGACAACATCCATTACACCGTCTGTAATAGTAGCTTCGGGTGCAATAGTGAAGTTGTAACCATACATAGATGCATTTGCAATAATTACGGCTGTATAATCACCATCAAATACCATGTCATCAATGTGTATTTGCAAAATAGTTGGAGAAAATTTTCTACTTTGCTTGATTGAAGTTTTTAGATATGGAAAAAACCCTCTTTTACTATTTTTTTTGGTAAGGTAAGCTATGCGAGCATCAAATCCTATACCTGATACATTCACAAAAGCTTTGTTGTTGACAGTACAAGTATCTACTCTTACTATTCTCGAATCATTAAGTGCTCGTATTCCTTTTTTTAAATTAGTGCTTATTCCAAGATGTCTTGCAAAACCATTTCCTGATCCAGCGGGTACTATACCAAATATTGTTTCTGTACCTATAATTGGTTGTGCTACTTCATTGACACTACCATCACCTCCAATGGCAACAATGATATCAGTATTTTGGTCAATACACTTTTGTGATAGTGCTATTGCATGACCAGCATATTCTGTGTAGAGTATATCATAGTCATATTTATCTAAATCTAAATTCTGATCAATTAATTGGGCTATATTAGATTTTGATGTTGTTCCTGAAAAAGGATTGACAATAAAATTGATGGATTGTTTCATGAAATCTAAGTAACGTCTGCTGCTCAATATATAAGTAAACTTAATTAAAAAAGTAAACTTCTTATTAATATTGTTTTAAAAATACAACATTATTAAAAACTGAGAATACAGCTGCTCTAAGAAGTTTGAATTATCTTAGCGCCGAAGGCTAAGAATAGCAATGCTATTATTGAAATGATTATCATGGTGGGGTATTTTTGTAATTTAATCTACTCAGTAAATTTACGGGAAATTTGTTAGAATTGCAATAGCCCTAACAGTTTCACATATTATTTGTTATATCTCAAAAAACGTGCCTAATGTCATACTAAAAGTTTTTTCGTGAAATTTAAGCACTTATTTGATAGCCTGTAGAAAAAACGATAATATAAAATGGATAAAAAACTACAAATCTTGTATCAGGATGACTACTTAGTTGCCATTAATAAGCCAGCTGGGCATTTGGTGCATCCATCGCCTATTGCTAGAAACGCTACACGATTTGTACTACAAGAATTGAGAGATCAGATAGGGCATTACGTGTACCCTATACATAGGCTTGATCGTAAGACTAGTGGTGTTTTGATATTGGCATTGGACAAGGAAACCAATCAAAAAATGGGAAGTTTGTTTGCTAATCATGACATTGTAAAAGAATATAGAGCTATAGTTAGAGGGTGGATAGTACAAGATGGAACTATAGATTATGAATTGACAAATGATCGAGGAAAAAGGCAAAACGCAACTACAAATTATAATATATTACAACGAGTTGAGATTCCTCTCGCTCATGGACATTTTGATACTTCTCGATATAGTTACATACAATTGTTTCCAAAGACAGGAAGACAACATCAATTAAGAAAACACATGGGACATTTGAGACACCCTATACTTGGTGATCGCCCACATGGCTGTAATAAGCAAAATAGGTTATGGAAAAATAATTACGATTTTGTAGAAATGATGCTACACGCAATAAAGTTGTCATTTGTTCATCCAATTACTAATGTCAAAATAGAAATAGAAGCTCCATTTTCTGACGAGTTTGTAAGGATTTGTAATATTATGGGCGTTGATGTTAGTGTATAGGTGGTTAGGTTTTGGCCGGTTAGGGTTTTTCCGAATTGCCGAATAAGCCAACCTAATCAATTTTTCTCATCTTTTACCTGGCATCTATTTTGTGAAAATAGGAATTGGTAATAAACAATTTATTAAAAAAATAGTTTTATTAAAATAGATAAATTATAAGTAAGAACAACACTTTCCTAAAACCACAACTTATCACTATTTCCTGGTTCTCCATTATAATTTAGTGTTATTTCTTCGCCTGCTTCGATATCTTGAATAGCCTCAATATCAATAGTTTGATTTTCGATGTCAAGGATAAAATTTGCGTTTGGATGTAACTCATGGTTGTAGAGGCTTCCGTAGCCTAATGCTATGGCACATTCTTGTAGGTTTTCTCCCCATAAAAAGTAGTAATCATGTAGAACAGTTTTATGGATGATAGGTAATTCTGCTTTTGGAATGATAATGACGTGACATATTTCTATAAGATCACCTTTAGAGTAGGGAGTTGTAGTATATACACCTCGTCCTTTGTCATCACTATTGATAATGTATAATTGTTGGCCTTGATTCATTTGTTACAGATTATATTTAATACATCAACAATCAACTTCTCGACAATTTGATGTGGATTGTCACTAAAAGTTTGATCGGCTCTATTGGCAAGAATCGCATTGAGCGATATTGCTTGGTGACCGAGCAAAGTAGCTAATCCATAGATGCCAGCCGTTTCCATTTCGAGATTTGTTACTTTTAGATCTTGGTGTACTATTGATGCCAGATCATCCAAAAAGTTTAATGATTTAGGTTGCCCAATAATTTTACGCCCTTGTGGTCCATAAAATCCAGTTGCTGTTGTGGTTATTCCAGGTCTCCCCAAGGATTTAAATTGTTCAAGTAAGATAGCACTACCGTTTGATACATACGGTGTAATGTTGGGTATGTTTTTAAGGGCGACACAAGCTTTTTTTATAAGATTTTGGTCATTTTTATCAACATCTACATTATAATAATGCATCAATCCATCAAGCCCAATTGCTTTATGACTTATAACGATAGACCCAATTTTAATTTCTGGAATTAGCCCTCCTGAAGTTCCTACACGATAGATGTTTAGGGATTTGTGCAACTTGTTTATTGTTCTGTTTTCAAAATCTATATTTGCTAGGGCGTCTAATTCTGAAAGTACGATATCAATATTGTCAGTTCCTATTCCAGTAGAAATTACGGTTAATCTCACATTGTTTTTTGTGCCAGTAATTGTTTTAAATTCTCGTTTAGAAATTTCAAATTCTATATTATCAAAATGCTTGGCTATCTTAGAAACTCTATCGGGGTCACCAACAAAAATAATATCATCAGCTATTTGATTTGGCTTAAGGTTTAGATGATATATAGATCCATTGGGGTTGATGATTAATTCTGATTCTGGGATTCTAGTTGACATTTTTAGCATTTATATTATATACAAATTTAATGATTTTTTTTATTTACTAATCATTCTATTGTACCACTTATCTAGGTACTTCGTATTCGGCGATTATTTCCTTGATTATTGATTCAGTTGAGATATCTTCCATTTCTGCTTCTGGAGATAGGATGATTCTATGATTCATGATATGCGGCGCTACTTGCTGTATATCATCTGGGATAACAAATGAGCGTCCCATCATTGCTGCTGTTACTTTTGCGGCTTTTAATATTGCTAAAGATGATCTTGGCGAAGCACCTAAATATACTTTTCCATGGTTTCTTGTCTCTTGTACTAAGTTGCAAATGTAAGTGTATAATTGTTCTTCAACATGGATGGTGCTTATCAATTTTTGTAATCTAGCAAGTTCCGTTTTATTAATTATACTTTTGATAATAGACAGATCAGGTTTGTGTACATCGTTTTTAAACTTTTTTAGAATATTCACCTCATTATTTAGAGTAGGGTAGCCAAGTTTTATTTTCATCAAAAACCGATCTAATTGTGCTTCTGGTAACCGATAAGTACCTTCCTGTTCTATAGGGTTTTGAGTAGCTATTACAATAAATGGAAAATCCAAATCATGTTTTTTTCCATCATAAGTAATTTGTTTTTCTTCCATTACTTCAAATAATGCTGACTGCGTTTTTGCTGGAGCTCTATTTATTTCATCGATCAATGCTACATTAGTAAAAATTGGTCCTTTTTGAAATTTAAATTTTCCACTATTCATTTTGTAAACTGAAGTACCAATAATATCTGATGGTAATAAATCGGGGGTAAATTGTATTCTTGAAAAATCTGCTTCCAAAACTTTTGACAATACTTTTGCCGATAATGTTTTTGCGACTCCAGGTACACCTTCTAATAATATATGCCCACCACTTAATATACAAGTAAGTATTAATTCTATAACATCATCTTGACCTACTAATATCTTGCTACATTCTTTTTTTACTTCTTCTATTTTATTTGTAAAATAGACTATTTCTGGATTTTGTCCATATTTGGATTCTTCAGAAGATGTAGTATCGTCTATTGTTGATTCAATTATGATTTCGTCATTGGTTGACTGGTCAGCTGGAATATTGTCGTTGATATTTTCCATATATTTAAGTTTTAAAATTGACGTTATTAATTTTTCACATTTTTTTGATGAATAAAATCATAAATGTATTCTATTCTTTTGTACAAGTTCATCAATTGATCATCGTTAAAAGTATAATTTTCTTCAAGATTTTTAAATCTATCTAGTATGTATTTTAATTCTTCTTCTGGTAGCTTTGATTTTTTAGCAAGTATTTGGAGATAATCTTCTCGATCTGGGGTAATAAAATATAGTTTTTGCATCTTATGAAAGAATACAGTTTTCATATGTGCAACTAGCTTTTCTGGTCTGTTTTGTTGGTAGAATAATTGGCTTATTGTATCAATATATTCGAGAGAAGTATTTTCATTTTTTTCTAGAGTTGGGATTATTTTTTGTTTTCTTTTTCCTCCAAAAATTGCATACAAAAATAAGCCTAAAATGAATAAATAATAAGCTGTTTTTAAGTTGGGAGAAGACATTATATATTCTAGTGGATTATCTTTGCTACTATATGTTTTTGTTTTTAGACTTTTGGATAGATATACATGACCAGGAGAAAAATGGGATAAAACATATTGTGCGTAATCTATTATGTTATCTTGTCTATACGCTCCGTTATAGAATACTTGATCTATCATGTGTATGTATATTCGACCTTTTCCTACTGGCATAGAGATTAATACATCAGCATTAATATTCGCCTCTACGTGTGTGCTGTCAATAGAATCATTTTTGGAAATTAAATGTATTGATTGATTTTCTGTATCAAAATATTTGTCTTTTAACTCGAATAATATGGACATACTATCTGTATAATTGGATAGGTTAATACTGTCATCATATATGTATTTTGTACTTAGATAAAAATCAAAAGTATCTTTAAGAATTGTAGGTAATGATTTAGCGACGATCATTACATTATTACCATTGTCCGCTATTTTTATTAAAGAATCTAACGCTTGCTTTTTTAATGTTCGATTTATAAATGTGATGTAAAGACTATTTGGATCAATGGTAGAGGACTGAGCAAAACTATCTTTTAGAATTGTTGTAGGGACATCATAATACTGCTCTACAATGTTTTTAAATACATATAAACCCATAGGTTCTTTATCATCAAAATCATAATTTTCTTCCCAAACCACTTTGGGTACTTGGCGCCATTCATAGAATAGAGCTGTAATTGCCATGATAAGCGCAATAATACCTACTAATATTAGTACTGATCTTTTATCCATTACTTATTTTTTGAGTATTGGAATAAAAGCTATCAAATTCTATTTTTAAAAAGTCATAATAGATTTTATCAATTGGTTGAGAACCATACCATACATTGTCATACGCCATTACCAAAGTTCTAAATTTTGAATAATTCTTATGTTCTACCATTTCATTTAAGTAATCCCTATTTGTCTTTTTTAATTTCCATATTATACTTTTTTCTTTAACCAAATGTTGTAATAATCTGATAAATAACATTCTAATAGCCATTCTGTAATCTTGTGCTACTAAGGCATCTTTTAATCCTTTGTCAACATCTATTTCGTCTATTTCTTCATCAGACAAGTTGGGATCTTTTTCGATTTTCGAAACTTTTTTATCAAGTTTTATATTTGAGAAAACAACAAATATCAGACCTATGACCAACAAAGCAATAATGAGATACAGCACCATGTTAAGCAATCCAGATCCAAGTCCACCTATTTTGCTGGGCATATTTTTTTGTGGAGTTTTAATATTAAATTTTCGATTGACTAGCTTTCCTTTTGTTTCCTCATACTTCACTATTTCTTTAAGAGAATTTACTTCTTCATCACTTAGTTTTTTAAAATCAGACTGACCTACACTACAGAGTGTAAATATCATTATAATCAATAATGTTAGAGTTGATTGTAATAAAAAATGATATTTAAAGGAGCTTATTTTCATGATTCAAAAATTGTTGATTTTTCACCAAATCCTTCAAATCTTTTTTGTAGATCTATTGCATCATGCGCAGCCCAACTTGAATAGTAAATATTGAGCATAAGATATATATACATTGGTAGAATAAAAAAGAAAATAAATAAGTGAACAGTAGTCATTATCAATACATGAGTAACATTGTGACCACTAAATATGTCATGCCAGGATATAAAATCAAAGAAAAAACTTCCTAACGATCCAATAATTGAAAATGTTAGTGTCAGATGAAAAAATAAAATTATAGAAAACCCAATTATTGCTATTATCCAACTATATCCTGCCCTCGAATATTCTTTGGATAGTGATGGCCAACTCCCGGTACCATTTTTAGATATTTTTTGAATAAGGGCAGAAATGTAATGAGGTGGAAGTAC
Organism: Saprospiraceae bacterium; assembly: GCA_036479655.1. Lineage (GTDB taxonomy): Bacteria > Bacteroidota > Bacteroidia > Chitinophagales > Saprospiraceae > CAJXUU01. The sequence goes on along the minus strand of JAZGFO010000049.1, from coordinate 24,369 downwards.
TAACAGTAAGACTATTATCCAAAGGTTTCCAACAAAATAAAACACACTAAATGGCAAGAGTATAATAAGTAATGTTGATGGAAAAACATACTTAAGTTGTATCATTTTGTTTTTAGATGTCAATTTTATTTTATTATAGATCATTATTATTATCATATATGCATATGCTATACCTAAAGCAAACAAAGTAAAAAGAAAAAAACCACCATGTTTATAACTTAACAATACGATATCATTTTTATCATAATTTATTATTTCAGCTAAGAATAATTGATAAAATGTAATTCCGATTATAAAAACAATGAATATTTTGCTAAGGGCGTGTTTATAATATTGCCCCATAAAAGCTCTAAATTGAGATAATGAATTTTGTATTGATTGTCCTAATGTTCTTTTTCTAAACTCTTCATATTGGTAGGGCTTATCATTGGTAGGATTGGATTGGTCGTCGATAGGAGTATCGTCTATATATTTGTTGTAATACCAAGGATAATATACATACATATAAAGAATCATTGCTAATGAAATAAGAATAATCAATGCCTTTGCAAAAAATGGTATATCTGTCAATCTGGTAACAAAGGATTCTAAAAAGCCCGCAATTACAAATAATGGAATAGTGCTTGTCACAATCCTAACTGCTCGTTTGCTTGCCATCTGTATGGACGTTCCACGGTCATAGGTTTTTGGAAACAGTAGCCCATTACCCAATATTATTCCAGCTGCACCTGCAATAATAATAGCAGAAATTTCGATAGTCCCATGAATCCAAATTGTGAAAAAGGACGTTATAAATAGTCCTTTTGAATAGAAGTAATACTGAAATGCACCCAACATAATACCATTGTGCATCAATAAAATAATAGTGCCAAGCGTGCCAAATAGACCTAATACAAAAGCTAAAAATGCGACCCTGATATTATTGATAGTTATTCCAAAAAACATATCTGATTGCTCACTTCCTTTGTACACAGCCATTGGGTCTCCTTCATTGATATTGGTATCGGTCATCTCTACATAGCTATCACCTAATATTACCCTTAAAAAATCCGGATTATTGGCTGATGATACGATACCTATCAATACTGCGATGGCAAATATTACAAATGAAAAAACAAATGCTTTTCTAGATCGATATACTTCTTTTAGTAGTATTTCGGAAAAGAATCTTTTGATAGGAACTATACTCCAAACTGTTTTTTTTGATTCCATAGAATCAAATACCTTCTGAGTTAATTGGTTAAGATATGCTCTGACAGATCTTTTTGGATAGAATGTGCTAGCATATGCTAAATCACCAGATACTTTTACAAATAGATTATGTAATTTGTCAGGATCATTGTCTTTTCTTTCAAGAATGTTTTCTAATTCTTGCCAGTATTTTTTGTTTTTTTCTATAAATTGGCTTTCTGTCAATTGCTTTTATTTGTTTTATGACCCAAGATATATATTAATATATAAGTATTTAGTATTAATGATAATGTATATAAAAGAGGTGCTTTTTAGTTTTAGTAAAATAAAACTGGGCCGCTTCAGCTAAATTATTATTCAGGACTTTACAGATGCTGGAATTTCTTCAGATTCTTCTAAATCAATTCAATACATTGGAATCTCGTAGTCTGTTAGATTTATAACTTCAGAATTTTGACCAAAGTAGCTGCATAAGTTACCAATTGATGATTAATAAGTTATTACTATTACTTCTGTAAATGCTATTGTTTCATATATTATTTATTGTTTTTTAAGGTTAATGAGTACTAAGATTGAAAACGCGACACTAAATGGGATCAATAAAGCAACAAGTAACATGCCTGCAGCTATAGGGTCAGTAGCTGTTATTGCAGCATAATACGTTAGTGCCACTAAAAGTACATATGCAATATAGCCATAAAAAACAAGTGGTTTAATAGGGCTCTTTTTTGATATCCAAAACCCTAAGATTGCTGGTATGATTCCTGGTAAGTGAAACCACTGACTATTATATTCATACATCTTTTCTTCTTGAGTATAGAATTCCGGAAAATCAAAAGTACTAATTGTGTAATATACAAATCCAATTATACCAAGAAGGGATAAAACACTTATTATTATAATAGTTAATGATTTATTCATTTTAATTAATATTTAATTTTTAAAATATTCCATCTCTGTCGATGATTTATATTTCTAATTATACTACAAATTAGTTGTTTTTCGCCAGAAAACAACGAAAATCAGTGATAAATCCGTTTGATCCGTGTTAACAGCATACTATCCTTTCTCAATTCTAACTGTGTAATTAAATTGGTTTAAGAAAACCAATTTTCCCATTTTGATAATCGGACATTACTTGTCGTATTTGCTCTTCATTAAGTAATCTAAAATTGTAATCCATGAGATATTTCAGATGTTTTATGGTCTCCGACATGTTTCATCTAAAATACACCCTTCATGTATGATCCCTCTCCCTGCTCTCATTCATGCCAAATCACCTACAGATCCAACTTCATTGTTGCCTAAGCTATCTTGATGTCTATTGCTCCCTTCTACAATGTAGGTTATCGTACTTATACCAACATAAGATGTGGAGGAACACCAATCCTACCAACTTGTTTTCCGAAAACTATAAGTGGTCCATTTTCTATGACTTAAACTTCTGTTGCAGCTCCAACTTCTTCATTATTCTCTTTTATCGTTCGTTGCGGCATTATCAATTTTAAGCCAAGGTCTTTCTTTGGATTATATACATTTGGTATTGCTTTTACACATTCTGCTGCATGAATACAAGATTTTGGCTTCCAAACAATGGTTAATTCGCCATTTCTGATTTTTTAATTATTTCCTTTTCCATTTGAGATTGTTGTCTAAGATTAAAATAAAAAATAACGCGAATAGTACTTTCTACGGATATATCTTTATATTCTAAAAGTTCATCAAGTTTATCTTCATAATATAAATTTTTACTATCAATTATAATTGCAATAGGTTTTTCTTATATCTGACTTGAGTTTATTATGAGTTAATTCAATTTTTTGTATTTCTCTCCAAAAGCAAGTATTACATTTATTACTTGAATCTAAAAAAATGTTAAAAGAACACCTTGCAAAATCAGAAAAAGCTCTATTTTTAGACAAAATTATACGAACCAAATGAAATACATTTATCTAATACTATTATCTGTTATTGTAGTTTCTTGTAACTCTCAGAATAAAAAAACGAATTTTACTAGACATAATAGTCCACCTACTGAAGAAGCTACTTCACAAATTGGCGAATATGTAGTAAGTATATTTGAAGACTCAAAGGGGAATTTGTGGTTTGGAACACTTGAAAAAGGAATTGCAATGTATAACGGGCACAAGTTAAAATACTTTACTATGAAAGATGGATTGCCATCTAATAGAGTAACAGGAATTATTGAGGATTCTAAAGGAATATTTTGGTTAATGACAGGAGAGGGACTGAGTAATTTTGATGGCAGAAAATTTACAAATTATACAATCAAAGCTAATTCATCAAGTAATTTACTTAGTAATTTGTTTATTGATAGTCAAGACAACTTTTGGATTGGCACTTGGGGAGGTGTTTATAGATTTGATGGCAAAGAATTTGTCGATTTTCCTATTCCTTACCCTAAAGTAGAAACCCAAATTAATAAAGACACCAAAAATTGGATAACTGAAATTACGGAAGATTCGAATGGGAATATTTGGATTGGTAGAGATGGATATGGTGCTTGTAAATATGATGGAAAATCATTCACTCATCTTCTAAAAAGAGATGGATTACACTCAAATAATGTCACAGGAATTGAGATTGATAGTGATGACAATATTTGGTTTGGAACAAGAGTAGCTGAAAAGGATAATCCCGACCCAAAGAATCGTAAAGGTAAAGGAGGAGTAAATAAAATGACCAATAATAAAATTCTTTCTTTCCCCAAAATAAAAGGATTTAATAATAGTGATGTTTACGGTATTTATGAGGATAACATTGGTAATGTATGGATAAGTACAATTAGCAATGGAGTCTATCGGTATAATGCAGGGAAGTTTGAAAATTTTGAAATACCAATTTCTATTATGGGAATATTGAATGATAAAAATGGAAATTTGTGGTTTGGTGGAGCTGGGGGATTGTATAGAATCAATAAAGATGGAGCAATATTAAATGTAACTACAAAAGGGCCGTGGAAATAAAGATCACAGCATAACCTACCATGCACTTACGAAGTATAGGAGTGTTAATGACGACCATACACAATAATATTGACTTAATAAAACAAGATTGAATGGAAGAATTATTGCACCCAGTTTCATTATGAATTTTTGTGGATAAAATAGGTTTTATCTGATTAAAGTGACATCACCTTTATATCTTACAATGACACCATCTTCAAATAAAACTTCTGCAAAATATACAAATACTCCTGATTGTAAATCACGATTGTTATATGTTCCATCCCATCCAGCATGAACACTATCATCTGGCATATATTTTTCGTCATTATAGACTTTGTTACCCCATCTATCATAAATAATAAAATTAGTAACTTCTTGCACTCCAAAACCAGTTGCTATTTGAAATAAATCATTGTTATTATCACCATTTGGACTAAATATATTTGGTAGATATGCATTTCGGGATAAATCAACAAATACTGTTAAATCATCTGTTGCCAAACATCCATTTTCATCTATAACAGTTACAGTATAATTCGTAGTAGCATTAGGAGAAAAAGTAACTACTTGACAATCTGTAGTATTGCATTCTATGTCTATATTCGGAGACCATATTATAGTGTCAATATCTAATTCTGAAACAATAAATGCAGATACAGGATCAGATGATGCACCAAGATCTATCGTAATATCATCTCCAACATCAACGGTTATTTGCGTTGGTTGATTAATGGTAAGGGTCGTATCAAAAGAACAGCCTACACTATCAAAAACGGTGATTAAATATGGACCTGCAAATAAATTGATACATGTATCTAAAGAATATAAAGGGCCATTGTTAATTGTAAACGTATAAATATTACCAACTCCACCACTTACCGAGCTTATTCCCAAACAACTTTGACCTCCAAAACATGCAGTTTCTTCCGGAGTAGGAATAGTAGCAATGATAGGTGGTGCACTTATCAATTCGTATGAAGTCTCTGCAGTACATCCTTTAGAATCAGTAACCATGATGTCATATATGCCAGGCCCCAAATCATCGGCTACATTTGTTGCAGATACAGAAGGAGTCCAATTGTACGTTAATTCGCCAGGGTTTCCACCTGAAGCTACAACACTAATTTTTCCTTGACTGCCAGAAAAACAACTGAGATTTATTGTTGCAAATAAATTGACTTCTAAATTTAGTGGTGTTTCTGTTGCTAATATTATTGTATCGCGTGATATACAATTATTCCCGTCAGTTATTTGTGCGATATAAGTCCCTGCTTCTAAGCCAGTTAATGTCGGTCCTGCAATATTTTCATTAATCCAGAGAATACTATAACTTGAACTATTACCACCTTCTAAGTCTAATGTTATCATACCATCATTACCACCAAAACAAGCAGGATCTTGAATTATTGACTGATCTGTATGTATTACTTCTTCAGCATCTGGGACATTAAAAAACACAGTGTCAGAATTACATATACCATCAATAGCGTATATCCATTGATCTCCAGCACAGAGTTGGTTTATGTTAAGTAATCCATTGCCACTTATAGGCGTACTTATATTAGAGATAAAGTAAGTATAGTTTCCAGTACCAGCAGGTCCTCCAGACGCATTGATTTGCGCTTGACCAGAACATTGGTCAAAACAAGGAACTCCAATTATATTAGATATAGCTAATTCTATAATATTGGTCGGAGGTAAGAGTTCTAATAATGTATCTATAGTACAACCTTGTGCATCAATTATATTTAGCGAGTATATTCCAGCTCCTCCCAATAATACAGCTCCAGTACTCAGTAGAGTAGGTGATGGAGGTTGAGTCCATTCATACATAAATGGGGTAGTGCCATCTATCGGAGAAACGATTAGCGTACCATCGTTGGAGTCAAAACAAGTAGGATCTGTTTGGGATGTAACTATCGTCGGTTTTTGTCCATCGACTACAAATACAGTATCTGTGTCAGTACATTCACCATCTGTCGCAGTTACATAATAATATCCTGTAGGTAGATTGTCGATTGTCATACCATTACCTATGCTCATACCACTTTCATCTTTCCACGAAAATGTAAATATCTCAGTTGCACTTACGTTTGCAGATACCGATCCATCTGAAGAACCAAAACACGAAATAGCTTGACTGACAAAAGCATTTAATCCTATGTCTCCACCATTTCCAAAGTGGAAAACAATCTCTTGAGTACAATTATTATCGTCAGTTACAGTAACTTGATAATCACCGCCACCCATACTCGACCTATCTGCTTCATTATAGGTGTCATTCCATAAGTATTCATAAGGTTCTTGACCACCTATAGTCTCAAATGTGATCATACCATCTCCTCCTCCACATCCTGGACCCATAGAATCTAAAACAGAAAACATCAATTCAAAAGGTTCTGTAATTACGAATGTCGTATCTAATGTACAACCTTGGAGTATATCAGTAATCTCTACATTGTAATCTCCAGCACATAATGTATTGATATCAAATGTTGTCTGCGTTATATTACCTACTACAGATCCGTTAGGACCATCGACCATAAAGCTAAAATTGCCAGTATCGGCAACATTTATTAATACCTCTCCATTACATTCTCCAAAGCATTTAGGGTCTTGTACTGTTATTTCTAAATCAGCAAAAGAGCCTGCTACCAATGTAAAATATACCGGGTCAGAAAAACATGCTGAAGCAGCATTGTCAGATGCGACAACTACAAAAGTACCTTCTGGTAAATTTCCTGGTGAAAATGGATTTATAGGTCCTCCGAATCCAAAGTAAGGATTGTCAACACCATCTATGTCAAAGTTGTAATTGTTTACGGGAAAAGGAGTTCCTCCTGAAACTGAAATGGATACAAGTCCATTTGCAGACCCATCACATGTTGGATTAGATATTATGTCCACTTCTAATTTTATCGTATCTGCTACTAAAGTGTATGAAGCTGAAGTCGTACAACCATTAACATCTGAAACAGTCAATGAATAATCTCCTGGACCTAATTTTTTTATTTCTCCATCTAAAAACTCAAAGGTTGACCATTCATAAATATATGGAGCTTCACCACCAACAATATCAGTTGTAAAAACTTTTCCATTGGTTCTGTCAAAACATGTAGGATCTGTGCCATCTAAAGTAACAATGTATGGAAAATTACTACTACTAAGTATTTCTATCGTTTCATTTCTTACTGTACCTGAAGCATCAGTTATTATAATGGTATAATTGCCAGGTGCTAAGTTATCTACAGTTGTACTTTCACAGTCTTCTAATCCTGATCCAGACAGCCCTGTTTGCATAATCATCCAAGAATAAGGACCATTGCCCCCAGAACCTGAAAAAGTGATTGATCCAGTATCTTCATTGTCGGCACTGCTACAGTGTTTTTCTGTTATTAGAAAACCGTCACTTAAAATTTCTAAAAACCCTTTGTTTTGGCTGAGAGGAAGACTTATTTCTTCGCCACCAATGCCTACTTGGATTACTTCAAATTCTATTTGCCCACTTTGGTCTACCGCTACAGATGTACTGTCGCAAGGGTCTCCACACAATCCAAAACAAGCTGTAAATAATATATCACCATCAGCTAATGATACGCCAGTTGTTGCTCCATCAATCCATGTAAGATTTAAATATCCAAATTCAGAATTATTACAATTAAAATTCCCTGATGAAAGTCCATTTGCTCCTCCAATATTTAATGCAGAATTAGTTACATCTATTGGACATATAAGACAAGCCACTTTAGGGTCCCACCTAAGAACCCATTGCAGTGAACTTATATTATTAAAATCTTCGACAGTAATGTCAATACAAACGTCATCACCCTGAAAACCAGAATTAGATCCAACAGAAAATGTAACTGGTGTTTGTGCAAAAACACTAAATACTATTGCTGTAAAAAAAAATATGGATAGATATAATCTTATTAAAGACATTTGTTTTACTGTTTTATGTTCAGATGAACGAATTGGGATAATCGCTGCATCTTTTTTAATATAAAATGACTATTGGATGAATTAACGTTACAATATGTAATATCAGAAAACATAAGGTAATTAAAAACAACACAAAAATATGATAATTTTTTATAATATGACTTTTCGACGTTTAATTTTTTTATTCATATGGAATTAAATAAATAGTAACGAAATCAATAAATAATATAGTATTAAATTATAGTTATTCAACAAACAATAATTACAGTGGTATTTATTGTAAAATAAAAAAAAGTCCCACACGATAATTCGTATGAGACTTATGCGGAGGAGGAGGGATTCGAACCCCCGGTACCGATGAAGGTACGTCGGTTTTCAAGACCGGTGCATTAAACCAGCTCTGCCACTCCTCCGTTTATAAAAGTGCTATTCTTTAAAGCGATGCAAAAGTACATATCATTTTGATATTAGGAAATTAATATTTACTTTTTTTTATTTTTTTTTGTTATTTCATTTTCGATCTTTTTTCTGTATCTCTTTTGCTTGATTCCACAGCATATCCATTTCTTCTAAAGTCATTTCAATTAATGGTTTTTCTGCTTTTTCTTCTATATATTGAAATCTTGATTTAAACTTTCTATTCGTTTTTTCAAGTGCAGTCTCTGGGTCAATATTGATGAATCGACTATAATTAATTAATGAAAATAATATGTCGCCAAATTCATCTTCTATAGCTTCTTGATTACCTGAATTAGCTACTTCTTTGAATTCTTGAATTTCTTCTTCGACTTTTTCCCATACTTGATTTGCATTTTCCCATTCAAAGCCAACTTGTGCAGTTTTGTCTTGAATTCTAAATGCTTTTACCATTGCGGGCAATGATTTTGGTACTCCACTTAAGACAGATTTTTTACCTTCTTTCATCTTTAATTGCTCCCAGTTTCGTTTTACTTCCGCTTCATCTTTAACTTTTACATCACCATATATATGCGGATGTCTATTTATTAATTTTTCACATACGCCATTCAATGAGTCAGCAATATCAAATGCTTTCTGCTCAGAAGCAATTTTGGAATAAAAAACCATATGTAACATTAGATCACCTATTTCTTCTTTGATTTCGGTCATGTCTTTATCTAATATTGCATCTGCAAGTTCGTATGTTTCTTCAATAGTGAGATTTCTTAAAGATTGCATTGTTTGTTTCATATCCCAAGGACACTCGGCTCTTAGTTCGTCCATTATATTCAATAGACGTGCAAATGCATTCTTTTTCTCTTCTAATGTATTCATCTTTTAAAGGAAATTTTATTCAATCATGTGCAAGAATAGTTCTTATAAAGATTCTACTAAGTAAAGGCTACTATAAAAAGAAATCTTCAGAAATATAATTTGCAGACTATTTTTGGTTTTAATGCGGAAGTTTTGGTTTTAAAATTCCATAAACAAATGAACCAAGTAAAGCTCCCAAAATGACAATTAGTATTATTGGAAAGCCATAACCTAACAATATAAATAGAGGACCAGGGCAAGCTCCTGTCATTGCCCATCCTAGTCCAAAGATGACACCTCCTATTAGGTTTGCTTTATATATTTTCGGTTTGTCAGTTATTACGATTTCATTGCCATTTATATCTTTAATTTTTGACCTTTTGAAAAGTTGTGTTGCGATAAGACCTATCGCAACAGCGCAACCAATAATCCCATACATATGGAAAGATTCAAATCTGAACATTTCGTATATTCGATACCAAGAGATTACTTCAGCTTTCGCTAAAATTATTCCAAAAATTATTCCCGCTATTAAAAATTTTAAGTATTTCATCTGAGTTTTATTTAAATATTATTGGAAATAGAAGGTGTACAAATACGAGTCCTCCAATAAAAAAACCAATAACGGCGACCAGTGAAGGTAATTGTAAATTACTAAGTCCTGTAATTGCATGACCTGAGGTACATCCTCCTGCATATCTAGTACCAAAACCTACAAAAAAGCCACCGACTAAAAGGAAAAATATAGCTTTTGGAGATTGTAAAATTCCTTCACCAAATATTTTTGAAGGTAAAAAACTACTGCCAGGAGTTTCGAAATTATAAGATTCTAAATTAGATTTAGTTGCTTCCGAAATAGCAACAGTCTTGTCAGGTGTCATATAATTAGAAGCAATATAACCACCAATTATGGCTCCAACTGCAAAAACTAATCCCCACATTCGCGATTTTAAATCAAATTTGAAATGATCTGTTATTTTACCTGCCCCCACAATCGAACAAATAGTGTCAAGGTTTCTTGAAAAACCAAAAGTACGTCCAAAAAATATCAGACTGGCTAAGATAAGTCCAATTAAAGGACCAGCTATATACCAAGGCCAAGGATTGCTAAGTAGTTCCATGTTTTTATTGATTTGTTTGTTACAAAGATGCAATTTTTTACCTAAACCATGATAATAATAATTGTCTATAATTTTTGAGGAGCCTTAATATAGAGTTTTATTGCCCTTAGACTAATTTTTCATTAAACCACCCTTCAACAATACCAGATTCTCCACAGTGAATTTCTTTGTGTTTGTACTCATTTGATTTGATACAATACGCATAGTCTTTTGCCCAAGATGCATGATTTAGTGCTAATTCAGCAATAGAATTTGTAATAAAAATAATCTCCATTGTACTCATCGTTGGATGTATTGACATTCTTATCCAGCCTGGCTTATCTATAAGACATCCTTCACTTATTGATGATGTGATGTTTTGGGATTTTTCATGGGTGACATTAAGTAAAAAATGTCCATATGTACCGGCACAAGAACAGCCCCCTCTAACTTGTATCCCAAATCTATCGTTTAGCATTTTTACAGCCAAATTAAAGTGTAAATTGTCAATGTAGAAAGAAAATATCCCCAATCTTTTTTTATGATTTGGGGCTAATATATGTAAGTTGTCTATTGATTCTAATTTATTCCAAATGATATCCATTAATTCATGCTCCCGATCAATAATTTTGGTGGTTGACATTTGATCTTTAAGATTGACACACAGCGCTACTCTTATTGTTTGAATAAATGATGGGGTGCCTCCATCTTCTCTTGCTTCTATTTCGTCAATATATTTATGTCCACCCCATGGATTTGTCCAATCTACTGTCCCTCCTCCTGGATTATCAGGGATTTTATTGTCATACAAATCTTGATCAAAAATTAAAATTCCTGAACTTGACGGTCCTCCAAGAAACTTATGTGGACTAAAATAAATAGCATCTAACTTTTGTAATGGGTCAGCAGGGTGCATATCTATATCGATGTATGGCGCAGAACATGCAAAATCTACAAAGCATAGGCCATTTGCTTCATGCATTATTTGTGCTATTTTGTGATAAGGAGTAAAAATACCTGTCACATTACTGCAAGAAGTGACGGCAGCAATTTTTATTTTTCTGTCTTTGTGTTTTTCTAAGAGTATTTTTAAATGTTCTAAATCTACATCACCTTTATTATTTGCATTGATTACTTCTACACGACATATTGTCTCTAACCAAGAGGTCTGATTACTATGATGTTCCATGTGTGTACAAAAAATAATAGGTCGATCATTTTCTTTAATTTCTATTTTTGATACAAATTTCTCATGAATTTTCAATCCAAGAATACGTTGAAATTTGTTGACTACACCAGTCATTCCAGAGTTAGAAGAAATTAAGATATCATCTTTTGAAGCATTGACATGATCACGTATAATATCTTTTGCTTTATGATATGCTATTGTCATTGTGGAGCCTGTCACATTGGTTTCCGTATGAGTGTTAGCTACAAATGGGGCAATTTCATTGCAAAGTAATTTTTCAATAGGATAGTATTGTCTTCCGCTAGCAGTCCAATCTGCATATACAATTTTCTTGCTTCCATATGGTCCTTCAAAGTATTTGTCATGGCCAATTACTTGTTTTCTATAATGATCAAAATAATTTTCAAGATTACTTTTATCAACTTTTATGTTGGATGCTAAAATTGTATTCATTTCGTATTTTTTGTAATAATCCAAAGATAAATATTAATTCTAAATTATTATAAATTTTTAATGTGATGCTCTTGATAAATTTAGAAGATTCAATCATTTTACGTAATCATTTTATTACTTTTGTAGTATATTTTATAATCAAATATTTGCTTGCAATGAATAACACGCTATTAATAAACAATAATGACGGTATAATAACGATAACAATCGATAGACCTAAGGCGATGAATGCTATTAATAAAGATGTTATGGAAGGGTTGAATAATTGGTTTTCTGAGGAATACAAGTCCTTTGGTAAGATAAAAGGAGTGATTATTACAGGTAATGGAGACAAAGCGTTTGCGGCAGGAGCTGATATTAAAGAGTTTACAGACTTAGATCAAAAGACTGGTGCTCAAAAGTCTAAATATGGACATGAAACGTATTTTTTTATTGAAAATTTTCATCGACCAGTAATTGCTGCTGTTAATGGTTTTGCATTGGGTGGTGGTTGTGAATTGGCAATGACTTGTCATATAAGAATAGCTAGTGAAAATGCTAAATTTGGCCAGCCAGAAGTTAATTTGGGTTTGGTGCCCGGATATGGTGGAACACAAAGGTTAGTGCAATTAATTGGGAAGGCAAAAACTTTAGAATTATTATTGACTGGTGATATGATTGATTCAGAATCTGCAAGGAACTTAGGACTGGTTAATCATGTTGTAGAACAATCAGAATTATTAAATAAATGTAATTCAATGATTAATAAAATTGCTAAAAAAGGTCCGTTATCAGTGACCAAATGTATTGAAGCTGTAAATACTTATTTTGATAAAACTAAAGATGGATTTCTTGAAGAGTCTAAAATCTTTGGGATGTTATTGGCTAGTGAGGAATGTAAAGAAGGAGTGTCAGCATTTATTGAAAAACGAAAACCAGATTTTTAGTATAATTTAGGGTGTTTTGAATAATTCTAATTTATTTAATTCAAATAAAACCCTAATTTTTAACAGTGTGAATGGTTGTGTTTCTATTGTAAGTACTTGTATAACTATTCCATGGAATGTCTTTGTAGTGATTTCCAGCAAAATAGGTCATGATAAGTTCAAAGGTTTTAGCATCTTGAAAACCATTAATTGGCTGAATTACAGTGAGATGTTCGTCGAGAAATACTACGGTTGGATAACTTAATTGTCCTTGAGTAATGGCAACAGCCAGTTCATGATATTTTTTTCTCCCTTTTGTTACAAGGTTATATTCTTCTCCTTTAAAAAATATTTTTTTATCTGTTTCTGCATCAAATTTAATAGCGTAATAATTTTTATTGATGTACGAAGCGACATAATCTTTTTGGAATGTTGCTTTATCCATTTTTTTGCACCATCCACACCATTTTGTATATATATCAACGACAAATTTTCTTGGTTCTTTTTCGTTTGCTGACAATGCCTCTTCCCAAGATATCCATCTTACCTTGTTCTGTGCAGTTATACTAACAGTGAAACTTATGGTAATAATAAAAGCAAGTGAAATTTTTAATACTTGATTCATTCCTATTCTATTCTATATATATAATAATCCGACACGTAATAAACGAAATATTATAAAGAATGGTCACTTATTATTATTCTTTAAAGCTTTTTTAACGCTTAGGAATGATTATTTTGTGATTTGTTTAAAAAAATATACGTTTTGAATTTTTTTAATAGTTATAAATAGGTGAAATATTATATAATTGCTGGGGAACCTTCGGGGGATATATATGGTGCTAAGTTGATGAGCTCATTAATAAAAAAAGACACTTCTGCTCAGTTTAACTATTGGGGAGGTGACAATATGCTGGCGGTCGCTGATGGTCTTGTGACACATATTAGAGAAACATCAATTATGGGCTTTGTTGAAGTTGTCAAGAATCTGTCAAAATTATCTGTTTTATTTAAAAAAGCCAAATCTACAATTTTAGATTTTAATCCTGATGTGATTATATTTATTGATTATCCTGGTTTCAATTTAAGAATGGCAAAATGGGCTCATAATAAGAATATTAAAGTGGTATATTATATCTCTCCTCAGGTCTGGGCATGGAAAAAGTCTCGATTAGAGGCGATAAAAAAATACGTTGATGAGATGATTGTTATTTTGCCTTTCGAAGCAGATTTTTATCAAAAAAATGGTTTGGATGTTCATTATGTTGGTCATCCACTTTTAGAAATTGTAAATAAAATTCAAAAAGAAGAAAAACTTATTAGTATAGATAGTAATAAACCTATTTTGGCACTATTGCCCGGTTCGAGAAAACAAGAAATAAAAAAAATATTGCCAACTTTTGTCAATGTGGCAAAGTTCTTTTCGAAAGATTATCACATTGCATTAGCTTGTGCTCCAAATATTTCAAAATCATTTTATCAGCAATATTTTGATGAAGAATTGAATATTGATTTGTCTTTTGAAAGTACATATATGCTACTAAAAAATGCTGACCTTGCTGTTGTTACAAGTGGCACTGCAACATTAGAAACAGCTTTGTTTGGAGTGCCTCAAGTGGTGTGTTATAATACAAGTTTTATAAATTATCAAATTGGGAAACATCTTGTAGATCTTAAATATATATCATTGGTAAACTTGATTATGAACAAGGAAGTAGTACCCGAATTGATTCAATCCGACATGAATTATCAACAGATTAAAAATAGTCTAAACGATGTAATTCTAAATCGAAAAACAATATTGAAAGATTACGAAATTTTAAAACAAAAGTTAAGCACTACTATGTCACCAAGTAAATTAGCTGCTGGCATAGTATTATCAGTTGTGGATAGTACGTATTAATACATATCTGATACAGACTGTTTGTAGTCCCGAATTATTATAGTTGCTTATTTACTGATTTTACGCTTTAACAGGTAATTGGTAACTATTAATTATTTTTGAATACTTATCTAATTCTTTTAATATTAAGTCTTTAGAACTACTAAAGCCATCAGTTTTGTCCTTAAAAAGTTGTTTGTAATATAGAATGCCATTATTGATATTCTCGACATAAGTTTTGTAATATTTCTCCTCTTTTCTATTTACAGGTAGTATTTGATCTTCTAATTTATCTTTCAAAAAATTAACATAAATAGAAAGTTCTTTTATAAATATATTTGGTCTATCTATTCTTACTTCTACATCAGATTTGGGCTTTCCGTAAATGTGGGAGACCATGTTTTGTAGTGTTGTTATTTTTGAAAAGTATGCCATATTTGGTCCAGGACAAATTGAAGTTATTTGACGTTCTAAAAACGTGCCATTATCTTTTAATGACGAAGTACCTAATCCAATACAAAGACATGCTTTTTGCAAAATATTTTCATGTTGTTTTTGATACTCGTCTTCAGGAAGATTTAAAGTATCCATTTGAGCTATTTTCAACTTCATATATTTACTCGAAGCTGTACATATAGGGAGTTCGGTAAATTCTGTGTTAGAAATCAAATGTTTCTTTGGACATGAACTACCCGGAGTGCCTTTGAAAGGAGGGAGTTTAGATATTTCTTTTCCATTTACTTTTAAACTGTTAAATGGTATTCCAAAGGGGGAAATTTTACTTAAATAAAGATCTTTTTCTTTTGCTATTGATAAGTTATGCCTTGTTTCATCATCAACACTTGTAGCTTCTGGAACTAATAAAAAAGGTGTACCCCAACCTACAGAATCTACTTTGTAATAATCAAGCATAAATTGGTGTTCTTCATGTGTGCCCACTCCGCCTTGTACCGTTAGTTTTATTGGCAAGACATCTTGAGGAATGTGTTTATTTTTTTCTCCTAATGACTTAACTAATAGCGCATGCACTGTTGTTTTTAATTCTTCTTTTCCTTTGTTAAATTCTTCAAGAATGTGTCCAAGTAAATGGCCATCAGTTGCAAAGGCATGTCCGCCACAATTAAGACCAGATTCTATTCTATATTCAGAAACCCATAATCCTTTTTTTGCAAAAAACTTACCTTGAATAAGTGCTGAACGATAGTCACTTACTTTAATTACAATTTTCTTTTTTAAATAATCATTTTCATCAGGATAGAAATCAGGAAAATTTTCAAAATATCCATATAGCCTCGGATTCAAGCCTGCAGAAAGAATGATTGAAGAGTCAAGATCGCTTGTTGCAAAACCTCTTAATGCTGCATGAGCATCGTTAAAAGGTTGAGGAAGTTGTTCTTTTTTTATGTAATTTGGTTTGTCTAGTTTAGTCATTATATTGACATCAATCTTACCAATTGTAAACTCATCTTTTATTTTTGACCATACATGCGCCAAGTCAACATTAGGCTCAACAAATTTTGAAAGGCTGTTTTTAATGTTAGAACTGTCTGGTAGCAAATTAAGATACTTTTGAAACTCACTACCTTCTTCAATAAATGAATTTTTAAGTTTTTCAAATGCTTCTTTTGTAAGATTATTAACAAGATTTAGATATGTTTTTATCCTATTTGCCCGATAATCTTCCATCTTTGTAGTAATTGCTTCAAATGGCAGATTAAGCTTTTTGCAATATGCTTCTCTCATTTGTTCAATAAGTAAATCATCAGCGATTGATATGACAGAGTCAATACCGTATTTAGCAAGTTTTATGGGCGTATCTATTGTGAATCCTAAACCCATTACAGGGATATGAAATGTATGTGTCATATATTAATTTTACTTTACACAAATTTATAAATAATTTTCATTTCGGACATTATAGTCTTAAATAATTATAAATGTTTTTCTAATGTAAATAGAATAATCTTAAATATAATGAAAATAATGTCGTCATCACAACGTATAAAATTTTCTTAGTCATTGAATAATATTACATTTGCAGCTATTTAAGAATTATTATTATGAAAGATGAGTGGAAAGTCTTATTGAAAAATAGGTCTTACCTTGTAATTTGGGGGTTGTTAATGGTGCTTGCACTTTTTGTATTAAAAATGATGAAGTCATTTTTGTTGTACAATGAGATGAGAAAAGGTGCTTTACTTAATGATTGGGTACTTAATTTTTTCGTGCCTGTTGATTTAAGCGAAGTAATATGCTTGTTGACATGGGGCAGCCTATTATTGTTTTTTCCGGTGACCGTTCGCAGTCCTAAGCGGAGTATATTTGTATTTATTGCAATTATTTTTTTAAGTATTTTTAGAATGGCAACGATGTATATTGTGCCATTAGAGCCTCCGAGTGGTATTATTCCTTTGCGAGATCATATATTGGAATGCTCAGTCTATACAAACAATATATTGTTAAAAGATCTATTTTTTTCTGGGCATACTTCTAATCTTTTTCTTCTTATGATATTTATGGATATCAAATGGATAAAGTATTTATTAATGATAATAACATTTACTGTTGGGTTTCTATTGCTCAAACAGCATGTACACTATACCATTGATGTAGTAGCAGCTCCATTTTTTGCATATTTAGCATATTTTCTCGCCAATAAGGTTGGGGCAATTATATTAAAGAGAGTAGGAAGAGGAACACAAGCAATTGCTTAATATTAATCATACCTAATGGATTTAGATTATTTAATAACATATTGTCTTTCAAAACCAGGCGTTGAAGAGACATTTCCGTTTAATGATACAACTATTGTATTCAAAGTTATGGGAAAAATGTACGCACTGTGTGGAATTGATAACATTCCATTGCGAGTAAATTTGAAATGTGACCCAGAAAAGGCTATTGAATTGAGAGATGAGCATGAAGAAATAACACCAGGTTATCATATGAGTAAAAAACACTGGAATACAGTCGTAATTGGTGAAGGAATGCTCAATGTATCTTTAATTAAAGAATTAATTGATGATTCATATGATTTAGTTGTGTCTTCTTTAACAAGGAAGAAAAAAGATGAACTGAATAATTTGTAAAAAATGATTTAATTTTATAATTAATAGTTGAATGAAAAAGAAAGTTGATTATATTATTGTAGGACAAGGGCTTGCAGGAACAATGCTTGCATGGTTTTTAGAAAAAAAAGGAAAAAGTATCATGGTTATCGATAATCATCACATTGATGCTTCTTCGATTGTAGCGGCTGGAATTATTAACCCAATCACTGGAAGAAGATTTGTGAGGGCTTGGAGAATTGAATCATTATTACCTTTTGCTAAAAATACTTTTTCTGAATTATCAAATTTTTTGGGAATTGATATCTTTTTGGAAAAAAAAATATTCAGAAGTATTCCAACAATAAAAGATGAAAATAACTGGGCAGCTAAGCAATTAGAACCTATATCGAGGGATTATATTGAAGATGTTCCGGATGAAAATATATTTGATGAAATAATCAATGGGGTCAAAATTTTTGGAGTACTCAAAGGAGGAGGAATGACAAGAATCGCTGAATTGATTCGGTCATATAAAATACATTTAGTAAGTAATAAAGCTTTATTACAAGAAAAGTTTGATTATTCTGAGCTGAAATTTAATGACAGTAAATTAGAATACAAATCTTTAGTCACTTCAAAAATTATATTTGCAGAAGGTTTTGCAGGTAGAGACAATCCATGGTTTGGATATATTCCATATGAATTAGCAAAAGGGGAAGTATTGATAATTAAGATTAAGAATGCTAAATTTGACAACATATTGAAACACCGATTATTTATTGTTCCTTTAGGAAAAGACTTATATTGGGTAGGTTCTGGATATGAATGGGAGTTTGAAGACAGCCAACCTACGAAAATTGGTAGACGAAAGCTTATAGAAACACTTGATGAAATATTGAAACTGCCCTATGAAATAATAGAACATAAAGCGGCAGTAAGACCTTGTATTAAAGATAGACGCCCAGTAATGGGTGCTCATGATAAGCATAAAAATCTATATCTATTTAATGGTTTGGGGACAAAAGGAGCTTCGTTAGCACCGTTTTGGGCAAATCATTTAGTAAATCACTTAGTAGAGGGGGATGAGATAGATGAAGATGTTGATATAATAAAATATGATAAGTATTTATAAATTTTATTATTCTTGGTAAAAAGAAACTTTATTAATTAAAGAAACATTATATGTACAGAAGAAAATAAATATTCAAAAAGTTGAAATTGTTTTTTACGAAATTGGGGCTGACTGGTATCGACGGGAATGATAATTTTTTAGTAAGCATGCAGGGGGCTGATTGTATACTCCTTAATCATTTACAATCAAACATTATTTGGCGAGAATAACTTCGCACTAGCTGCCTAATCTAGGATTAGAAAGCTTTTAGACAATACGCTTGACACTCGATATACAGCGTAACGTCTTAAAAAACTTCGAGTATGGGTGATAAGATACTTCGATTATTAGCCGAGATAAAGAAGATAAGCAATAAGTGTCGCTGTTAATATGCCTTCTTATTGTCGAAAACCTGAATATTAACTAAGCATGTAGAAACCTATAGGATGCTTTGTCCGGACCAGGGTTCGAATCCCTGCAGCTCCACAATATAAATAAAACCTCATATTCTAATTATTTGAATATGAGGTTTTGTTTGTTAATATAAAAAACTACTTTTGTATATATGTTAGTTGCAGATAAACAATTATTAAAAGAAAGAGTAAATATAGCTCTTGATACTATTCGACCTCATCTTAAGGTTGATGATGGAGATATTGAAATTGTAGAGATTACAGACGATATGATTCTTAAAATTAGATGGTTAGGTAATTGCGAGTTTTGTTCAATGTCAGTAATGACAATGAAAGCTGGAGTAGAGCAAGCAGTTTTGTCAAAAGTGCCAGAAATTCAATCGATAATTGCTGTAAATGGTGTTTTTTAATTTCTATTTTCATTAAATTTTAAGAATGACTCGTCAACAACTTGTAAGTGAAATATATAGTAAGCAATCATTTTTATGTGTAGGATTAGATACGGACAAACAAAAGATTCCGACTTTTTTTCTTGATTTTGATGATCCTATATATGAGTTTAATAAGAGAATAATTGATGCAACAAAAGATGTTTGTATAGCATATAAGCCGAATATAGCTTTTTACGAATCACTTGGACCTAAAGGATGGGAAACTTTAGAAAAAACAATGGATTACATCCCTGATAATATATTTACAATTGCCGATGCTAAAAGAGGAGATATTGGTAATACATCAAAAATGTACGCAAAAACTTTTTTTGAATATTTTAATTTTGATGCAGTTACGATTGCACCATACATGGGAGTTGATTCTGTATCTCCTTTTTTAGAATTTGAGAACAAATGGGTTATACTTCTAGGATTGACATCTAACAAAGGTAGTCAGGATTTTCAAAGAATTGAATCTCAAAATGTTCCACTTTATGAGTCAGTTATTAGAAAATCCCAAGAATGGGGTAGTCAAGCTAATATGATGTATGTAATTGGTGCGACACATCCAGAAGAATTCAAGAAAATAAGGGATATGACTGATGGACACTTTTTTTTTAGTTCCTGGTATTGGAGCTCAGGGTGGAGATTTAGAAGGGGTTATCAAAAATGGAATGTTAGAGGTAGATTGTGGTTTATTAATTAATTCTTCTAGAGGAATCTTATATGCTAGTAAAGATCAAGATTTTGATGTTGCAGCAAAAGAAAGTGCTATAAAATTACAATCTGTTATGCAGCAATATTTGGGGTGATTATTTTGGATTTTAGCCAAGCGATAACAGTAGCATTAAATAGCACTGGCATCTCAATATTCACCACATGACCACAATTTGGAAAAATAGCTAATTGCGCAGAATTATGTTTTTCTACAGTCATTTTAACAGGAGGTAAAAACATATAATCTTCATCACCCATTATGTAAAGTGTAGGAATCTTAGGGTCAATAGATCTAAACATTTTTAGGATTGGTTTTACTGTAGCCGTGAGCCCAAACCATCTTATAAATTCTTTTTGATATAGCTTTTTTGCTTCACGGATAAACAAATTTCGCGATTCTCTATGTTTTTTAAGTGGCATTATTACAAATGCTAATAATTTATAAAGCAAGATGTAAGGAACAACGGATTTTAATATAAAACCAGCTTTCATAAGTATTCTACTTCTGAAATTCATTTTTAAGATTGCCCCACCCATAGTCATAGATGATACTTTCTTTGGACACAATTCTGCTAATTCCCTAACAATAATAGTCCCTAAACTAATCCCAATAAAATGGGAAGCCTTTATTTGCAAATGATCGATTACATCTTTTACTTCTTGGGTTACCGCTCTAAATGTATAAGTTGGGATGTTTTTAAGTGTCATTCCTTTACTATTACCATGACCTCTAAGGTCAATGAGCAGCACATTAAATGATTTTTGAAATTCTTTTACTTGTTTGTACCAGATAGCAGAACTGCCACCAGCACCGTGGATAAAAGTAACCCATTCTTCGGATTTGTAGTGTGTATATGTTTTATAGTGTAGCATGATTTGGCTCAAAGTTATATTATTTTTAGCATAATAGTTTTGTTTGAATTACTTTTGTTTAAAATTTGTAAAATGAGTAATAAGGAAATCAATAAAATAAAATCTAACCTATTGATATGGGTTGGAATATTAGGGATGTTAGCAGTGGTTTTAGGAGCCTTTGGCGCACATGTTTTAAAAGAAAAATTGTCAATAACCCATTTATCAACATTTAAAACTGGTGTGATGTACCATTTTTATCATGTGCTTGCATTGTTTTGTGTAGTTATCTATCATCAATTAATTCCATCAAAATATGTACGATGGGCAGGCATCTGTTTTATTATAGGCATATTTCTTTTTTCCGGATCATTGTATCTCTTATCAACTAGAGATATTCTTGGAATAACAAATTATAAATGGTTAGGACCAATAACACCAATCGGTGGACTGTTTTTTATTTTTGGTTGGTTGCTTTTATTCTTTTCTGCCATTAGGAAATAATAGAAATAGTTATTTTTTATTTTGGTACACATCTAAGAATTTACGCTTTGCATACTTTAAAAAGTAATCAAAATTTAAGGATTCGCCAGTTATTATATTGCATAATTCGTCTGCTTCATATCTTCTACCATGTTGATGTATATTTGCTCTTAGCCAATCTAATAGAGGTTTTGTATTTCCTCTTGATAATTTTTTTGATAATTTTTTAATATCTTTTTCTGCTTGAGCATAGAATTGTGCAGCATAAAAACTACCTAAAGAATAAGTAGGAAAATATCCAATACTTCCATGTGCCCAATGTACATCTTGCAATATTCCATTGTTAGCATCATTAGAAGAAATACCCATATATTCATTATACTTATCGTTCCAGACTTCATCGAGATTATCTGTATCATAAGTACCATCCATTAGCCCTTTTTCTATTTCATATCTAATCAATACATGAAAATGATAGTGTAATTCGTCCCCTTCAGTTCTGATAAGATTGGGCGCAATTTTATTAATTCCTCGATAAAAATCTTTGTGTTCAATCTTTTTCAAACTTTTTGGAAAATCTGACTTTGCAATTGGAAACCAATAATCCCAATAGGCACTGCTCCTGCCGACATGATTTTCCCATAATCTTGATTGTGATTCATGGATACCCAATGAGATATAACTTCCTGATGGTAATCCATAATCTTCAACATTTAAGCCTTGCTCATACAATGCATGACCCCCTTCGTGTATTGTACTCCATAACATATAGGCAAAATCTGATTCATCAACCCTAGTAGTTATTCTTACATCGAGTGGAGAAAAAGAAGTAGTGAATGGGTGGGCACTTAAGTCCTGTCTTCCACGATTAAAATCATAGCCCATATTATCTAATACATCTAAACCAAAATCCCACTGCCTTTCAAAATCATATGCATTTGTCAAAAACTTATTCTTAACTTGTTTGCATTTTTTAATTTTTTTGATAAGTTTTACTAAATCAGTTTTTACACCTTCAAAGAGAGGATCTAAGAATGCCACAGTAAGATTTGGTTCGTATAAGTCTAACATGGTGTCATAGGGATGTCCGCCTGAGTATGTAATCTTTTTAGCTTCTTCTTTCTTAATGTCGATAAGATCTGATAAAGCATCTTTGAATACATTGTAGTCATTGGCTTCTTTTGCTTTTCCCCATGCATGAAAAGCTGCGGATTCAATCTTAGACTTACGTATAACAAAGGCTTCACTAAAATTGGTTGCTCTGTTATAGTCTTTTAATGTAACGTGCACATTTTTATGCTCTTTAGCAGTAAGATTTTTGATATTAATTAATCTATTGAGTAGCAATCTAAATTCTTTAGATGTGAATTCTGAATGACTCAGACCTGAGAGGGTAGCTACTTGCTGTGATCTATGTTTTGCACCACCTTTAGGTAAGAAAGTTTCTTTATCCCAAGACAAAACTGCAATAGCATTATTTATATCCGATATTTTTTGCATTTTAGCCACATACTTATCATATATCCTTGCCATAATTATCATTTATATTTGGTTACCAATTAAAAATACTAAAATACGAATTAATATCAAAATATCTCCATAAGATCTATCTGTACACTTGAATTCGTGCAAGACCATTTGAAAAATCTCTTAATTCCATATACTTTGGTGGTAGTATTAGCGTTCCATCTTTTTTTATAAATCCGAATCCAGTTTTTGTGATTATTCTTGCATAATTATTCTTAAAGTCCCAGGCTAAGGGGTATTGTGGAGCTATAATGATATTCCCTTCTTCGTCCAAATATCCCCAAATGTCATCAATAGCAAACCCAGCTCTACCTTCTTTGTATTGCATCAACAAATCAAATGAAAGTGGTGTTAACTGTGATCCATTATTATTGAGAAAACCAAATTTATTGCCATCGCTATATATCCATTTTCTTTCGCCACCTACACTTACGGATTTGTAAGGTAACACAGTTTCTTTCCCATTCTTATCTAATAACATATACTGAGCTCCATTATTGACAATGGCATAATTGCCAAAGAAATTCGTTGCTTTGTTATACCCCTTGATATTTGATTTGCTGCCATCAAGATTTAAATAATAGTACTTTTTATTTAGTTTCACTCTGATTTTATTTGATTCGGGAAGCCATATTTTTTCATAAATAATCGGAATAACCTCTTTGCCATCAGTATCGATAATTCCTGATTTTTGATCTTTGGTTACAATTGCCCACTTTTCAATAAAGCTTTTCGCACTTTGGTATTGCATATCTATGGCTATTTTTCCTGATTTATTAATATATCCATACAAGTCCCCTTTATTAACCAAGCTTAATCCGGAAGAAAATTTGTTGATACGATCATAATCCAAACTGTCGACTACAATATTTCCACTACTAAGTA
>JAZGFO010000048.1:0-5573 GCA_036479655.1 Saprospiraceae bacterium | reverse complement strand
TTTTAAGTTCGACCTTTTTCCAAACAGACTATTTTTACTTACTGGTTTGCCAAACAAGAAATATGTGTAGTCTATTTCGTGAATTAAATCCAAATGGACACCTCCTCCTAACTCTTCGTTACTGCTATATGATTTTCTAAAATTGACATTGGGCCGCCATGAAGGCAAATAGGAGCCGCAATAAACGTTTACTTCATTAATCCGTTCAATTTTTTGTAATAAGTCATGCTTCAAGTATTGAATGACTTCCAAGTGTCTCAAATTACAGGCAATATAAGACTTAGTTTTGTGATCAATTAGTTTCTGGAATAATTGATCAATTCCATTAAGAGTGTGACTCAGTGGTTTTTCAATAAATAGTGGTATGCCCCATTCAATAACTGCAAGAATAGTTTTCACGTGTTGTGAGGTGTTGTTACTGATCATGATAAAATCGGGGCTGATTTTATATGCTGTTGCATAGTCAAAAATATCAGTAACTCTTGAGATGGATTGACTATTCCTTCCACTTCTTAGGGCGAATAATTGGAGGTTCTTGGGTTTAAAATCCTGTAGTGCCGAGATATGTTTGCGTGCTATCGATCCTAATCCAATTATAAGTACTTTCACAAGTTGAATTCTAATTTATTATTGGTCACTAGATAATTGAGAATCTCGAGATCTAAAGGTTCGTCAATATCGAAGCAAATATGTTTGATTACATGGAACATAGTTTTTGGTGTAAATACAGTTTTAAACTCCTTATTAAAAAAAATCCTTCTGTAAAAATAGAAAGAAGCGTTAATATCAT
The DNA here is from genome assembly GCA_036479655.1 of Saprospiraceae bacterium. Lineage (GTDB taxonomy): Bacteria > Bacteroidota > Bacteroidia > Chitinophagales > Saprospiraceae > CAJXUU01. The sequence continues at coordinate 4,783 of JAZGFO010000048.1, read as the reverse complement.
AAACCACAGGAGCACTTTGTCTCGTATAAAGATTAGTATCTAGATTTTTTGATTTTTGAGCATAGACACCGTCTTTGCTTTCAACCATGTTAAAATATGGGTTTTTATTTGCATTACTAACGGAGAATGAGTTATATGCTTCTCTGTTATTAATAAAATGATGGAAAGCACTTTGTAGGTCATCAAGTGTTCGAAGTGGAGATGTGACATCTAGATCTAAGACTAAATCAAAATTAGTATTTAATAAATTCTCCTTGAAATTTAGTATGTCTTTTATGACTGATATTTTTCCGGCACTATCAGAAGCTAGGTGCAAGGGACGGGTGTAAGTGGTGATGACACCTAGTGAGTTACAAATATGTCTGATTTTTTTACTATCAGTAGATAGTTCTATATAGACCTTGTGCTCATTTTCTACTAGCTCCTTAAATTGAGTGGCTGCCTTTATCGAATAACCAATTAAAGGAAGTCCATTAATGAGCGCTATGTTTTTATCCGGAACGCCTTTAGACCCACCTCTAGCACAAAGAGTAATAAGTATATTCATTTAAAATTTTATATTGTGTATATCTCGCTGAGCCTTAATATAATCTTGGGGTTTCCCAATATCCAACCAATACCCTAAAATAGTATAATGTACTATTTTGAATTTTTGTTTAATCGCATTATCCAATAAATCGGTTGCGTTGTAAGCTCCTTTATCCGGAATCAAGTTTATTAATTCCTTCTTGAAAATATAGATACCTGCATTTGAGTAATACGTATATGTTGGTTTTTCTTTGAGACCAATTATATCCTCATTGTTAGTTTCTATTACACCATAAGGAATATCAACTTGGTAAGGAGTAGTAGCCACAATTATATCAGCTTTAGAACTATAGAAGATATTAAATAGTTTTTCGAAATCAATATTAGTCAGAATATCTGAATTCATGACCAATACATAATCACTTTTTATATTTGAGAGTTTTTTTATTGCTCCAATAGTTCCGAGAGGAATGTCTTCTTCAATGTAAGAAATATTCATATTTTTAGTTTGACCATTTTTGTATTTTTCTTTTACAAGATCCCCTAAATAATTAACTGAAATGGTTAAATTACATATTCCATATGCTCGAAGTCTATCAATATTATACTCTATAATAGGTTTGCCACCAATCTCAATTAAAGGTTTTGGAGTTGTAAGTGTCATAGGGCGTAATCTTTTACCTTCCCCTCCTGCCATAATAACTGCATGTAATGGTAAAAATGATTTTTGAGTGCTAAAATTTAGTAAATCTATAATTTTATCGTCTTGGTCGACGATTGGAACTATTTGTAAATTTTTCCTTCTATAAGATGCAATTTGAAGTTGATTATATTGATTTGCCAGTAATGTTCTTGGGCTTGTTGAGGCAAAATCTAATATCGAATTTGTGAGATTCAGCCCTTTTATTAAACCTCTACGAATATCTCCATCTGTTACGGATCCTATAAGTTTTTCATTTTTATCGACAATGAAAAGAACGGCATTACTTGATAAGAAATTAAGTCTAGTCAAAGCATCTTTGACACTTACTGATTTTAAAACGATGTGGTTCTTTACGTTCATTTGATTTTAAATTTTATATCAGTGTAGGCCGTTGTTCCGTCAGGTAAATCCTTAGTGACTGTACTACCTGCTCCTATAACTACGTCATTCCCAATATTAACATTAGGCAAAATACGTGCCCCTAGTCCAATGAGAGTCCGTTCTCCTATATTAACTCCTCCTCCAAGAATACATCCTGGACCTATGTGACAAAATTTCCCAAGATTACAGTCATGTTCAATGATTGCGCCTGTATTGCAAATGACACCATCCCCAATAGAAACGTTAGCGTTTAAAACTACCCTTGCACTAATAAACACCCCTAATCCTAGTTGAGTAAATTGAGAAATGAGAGCTGATGGATGTATTGCGTTAATTAGACCTTCAGTGCCAAGTTCATTCGTAAGAACCTCCCTTTTTGTATTGTCCCCAATACCAATTATGTACGAGTGCTTATCAAAAAATGGTGTAGCGATAAATTCGATTTCATTTCCTATATAGGTTAAGTCAAGAGGGTTACTTTTTTTTTCATTCAATTCAGTATACCCTACTATTATTTTTCCGGAGAGAAGTAAAGCCTCTGCTACTACAAGTCCATGACCTGAATAACCTACAAGAATTATTTTACTATTTCTCATTTAGATATACTTGAAGTGAAGTAAATATTCTGCTAGCAGAAGAATTAAATTGGGATTGATAAATATTAATCCCGTTATAGGTTCCCAGTGTCATTATTTTTTTGGATTCGGAAACAATTAAATCTTCATCAAAAGGTACATTAAAAGTATTGTTAGATTGTGCTCTTCCTTTTTGCCGGTCCCCAATGTTAAGCACAAAACTATTGAGACTTGCGGCTTCAATTATTCCACTACTGCTATTGCCAATTAGAAGTAAAGAATGCGAAATTGCTGAAAAGTAGCCCTGAGTTCCAAAATGTTCTAACCCGTGTACATTTTTTTGACTGGAAATGAAATTATTAAGGGCTTCTCTTGCTTCAATACCAGTAATGTCAGCATTGGGATAATTTATAACAATCTGATATTCTTCTTGAAGTATTGTTAATGCTCTAATTAGTGTTTGTAATTTTCTATCGTTTTGCTTATGATTCACTGTTTCTGGGTGATAAACCACAAGAAGTGTAGGAATGGAAAAATCGACACCAAATTTTTCCTTCATTACAGGAATAGAAAAAGGAATAAAGTTGAGGAGATTGTCTAGGCCTAAAGCACCTACATTAAATATATTTTTATTGTCATCAATTAATTCTACGACTCTATCGTAATATTGTTGAGTAGAACAAAAGTGGATTGAGGAAGCAATTGTGATAAAGTGTCTATATTTATTATCAAGTGCTCCAAGTGTAGTTTCTCCTCCATGAATATGTGCAATGTCGATATCAAAATGTATTGTTGACAAAATAGCAGCAAACATTTCATATCGATCACCAAGCCCAATCACAAGATCTATTTTAGTCGTGATGCTATTCCATATTGATGCAAAAGATTTGATGGTTTCAGCCATTGATACTATTATATCAATCTGCTTATCACCTATCGGTAAGGTGTCTAATTTATATAGAATATGATAGCCATCAGAAATAATTTCATTCACTGTAGAGCCATATTCCTTTGATAAATGCGACCCGAAAATAATAAGTTGAAGATGGCATTCATGAGATGCATCTAATAATTTTAATAATGGTCGTAAAATACCGTAGTCAGCTCTAGAGCTTGTTAGAACAACAATGTTATTCATAGGAAGTCACTTATTTCTAAAAGGTGTTCAGTTTTTACGTCATGGGCTAAGATTTTACCTACGATGCTTTGATATAACATCGGGCTCAACCCCGTTCCTGGTCTCTTCATTACTAAATCCTTCTTTGTTATTACATGGCCTTTGGGAAGAGGATGTGAAGTGTGAATGCTCTTTCTGGCTATAGACATATTTTTAATTTCAGAGGGACTAGGTTTCTTTATTGTCCCTCCTAGTGCGATGTCTATGTTTCTTGTTAGTTTAATTAATAGTTTGAGTTCGTCTGGTTCCAATGAAGCGTTATGATCAGGCCCGTCCAAGTTACGACTCATGGTGAAATGTTTTTCAATTATTGTTGCTCCTAGAGCTACAGCCGCCAATGAAACTTCAATGCCAAGAGAATGATCTGAGTAACCTACTTTGGTATTAAAAGTTTGAGCAATAGTATTCATAGCAAGAAGGTGAATGTCACTTAATGGGCTTGGGTATTCTGTGTTACAATGGAGGATGGTGATATCATTTTTCTTAAGACCACCGTCATATAGTATTGTAAGAGCATTTTCAATATCTTTTAAATTAGACATTCCTGTAGATAGAACTACGGGTTTAGATGTTAAAGCGATTTTTTCAATGAATGGTTTATTCGTAATTTCTCCAGATGGAATTTTAAAAAAATCCATTTCAAGCTTTATAAGTAAGTCTATGCTGTCTTCATCAAAGGCAGTTGAAAGAAATTTAATATTTTTTCCCTTACAGTATTCTTTTAATATATAATGAGTTTTGAGATCTAACTCTAACTTCTTTATCATTTCAAATTGCCCAACTTGGAAATCATTGAGATTTTTTTTTTGATAGTCTGCAGTTTGTGCAGTTTTGGCAACAATATTTTCGGCTTTGAAGGTTTGGAACTTTACATAATCGGCTCCAGCTTCTGCTGCCACATCAATGAGTTGTTTCGCAATACTTAAATCGCCATTGTGATTAACTCCAGCTTCTGCTATAATAATGGTTCGTTTCATCTGATAACGCTACTAGGAATATTAACAATTCTTTCTTCTAAATAAATGGCATTCTTCAAATTCCCAGAAGGAGATTTTTTATACATGCTAAGATTGTTTAACAGTTTCCAGATAGGTCTTGTCATGATGCCATTCTCATTGGACGTTTGGAGAAAATTGTCACGTTCTCCAAGATTTTTAAACTCAATAGCGTTCAACCAATGATTAGATTTGCAATAGCTTGGTGCAGTTTTAAACTTAGGATTACCTCGGTTTTTAAAAAAGGCTTGGTAAAGCGTAGCAGTTATACGTTTTTTAGCAATAAAGGAATCTAACTGTTCCATTTGGGCGCACAATAACGCAGCGTTTAAATTGGGTAGTCTGTAATTGTAACCTACCAAATCATGACTATATTCCCAAGCATGAGGTTCCTTTGCAGTAGTGGACAAGTGTTTGGCTAAGA
>JAZGFO010000047.1:0-2197 GCA_036479655.1 Saprospiraceae bacterium | reverse complement strand
TCACGTGATGCGAAAATCTCAAAAGAGTAATAATAACTATCATTTAATCCTGTTAAGGTAAATCCACCATTTTCATTTTCTGTCGCAGTAGTACTTCCAAAATAACTATCATTTGTTGCTTCAGAATCAAATATAGCAGCATCTCCTGTTGGCATACTTATACCAGATGTGTTACGCCATTCAAAAGCATCATGGATTGTCCAACCAAAACCAGTAAGACTACCTGCATCATTTACTAAATCAGTTATTTCATTTGCTAAATTGTTAGGAGCGAGAGGAGGATTATTATAATTTCCCGAAGTAGGTGCTCCAGAATCTCCAAAGTCAAAAAACACTGTTTGCTGCGAATATGCCATTGTACTTACAAAGCATAGTAATAAAAAAAGATTTTTGTAATTTGTTTTCATAATTATTGTATTTAAAGATTAATATTAATTAAAGATTATTTTTTTAGTAATTGTTTTTTCGCCTACTTTTATTTCACACAAGTAGATGCCTTTTGCAATTCTACTTTTAGCTGGATTCCATTTAATAATATTATCTCCAGTAATGCTTTCGTTATTTAATATTTTTGTAACAAGCCTTCCGTAACTATCAAATATAGAGACTTTTATATCTAAACCAGAGCTTTGATTAAACTTTATAGAGACCTCCTCTTTAAACGGATTTGGATAGATTTTTAAAAAAGAATCAAAATTATATAAATCAACACTTAAAGATTCATCTACGTTATTTTTTACTATTGAATGTATGTTTTTTGCAATAACACGTTCGAATAAAATTAGATGTCCTGCATCATTCATATGCACTCCATCTGCATTATATGGTGGGATAATTCCATTTCCGTTGGGTGGGATTCCTAAGTTTGTCCAAAAATCGAAAGCATATTCACCAAACTCAACTGGAGTTGCTGTTACCATTTCTAATTGGATATTTACAGCAGTTGTGTTTGCTCCAAAATTTCTTGGTTGAGGAGAACTTATCCAAACAGGAATGTTTTGTGTGAGTGCTGTATTTCTAATTAAATGATAATTTGCAATTTGATCTACTGCTGAATAACCGCTAGCTGCATCATTAGAAGGTAAATTAATTATTATACCGTCAGCATTTAAGGCTATTGCTTTTGTAACATTTTTTTCTGTATCAATAGTTCTACTAATTCCAGCAGGAATTGTTGTACCAGTGGGTAATATATTATAAGTTGCAAAGCCGCCTACAGCTAAATTTTCTATTTGATACCTAGTATCTACTTGTGTTAAAAATTCACGATATCTCCAAACCCAAGCATTATTAATATCAGATGGTCCTGTGCCTGCTGCTGTAGAAGAACCTAAAATTACAATCTTATAGGTTGTTCCAATATTTTCGATAATAGAAAAAGTTGTATCGCTTATATCGGTATTTAACCCTTCAGAAATTTTTATTTTACATTGTGAAGAAACACTGTTTGGTATTGTCCAATTGTATTTATCAGTATTTGCTGGTACTACTGCTAAAGTTGTCCATGTACTTCCATTATCTATTGTATATTCTATTGTTACATCAGTAATGTTTTGACTATCCCAAGAAATATAAGGTGTTTTACCAACCTCCCAGAATTCACCACCATTAGGATAAACAAGTGATAAACTTGTTGAACCAATATTTGTTATTGGAGTAGAAGAGGTTATCATTTGAATAGCACCTAAGTAATAAAAACCGAAAGGGTTAGTGTTATTTGAACCAGCTGTGACAACAAAAGAAATTGTACCATTACTTAGTGGGTTAATATTAAGAATATTAGTAGTGTTTGAGGTATTGTTAGATGCATTTAATGTGTTTGATACAACGTTTTGCCCTGATGCTGTATATTGAGTTTCACGATTATCTGAAACACTTATTCTAGATGCAAAAACAGAAAACGAATAATATTTTGTAGGATCTAAATTGCTTAATGTAAAGCCTCCTGTAGGATTAGTGACTCCATTAAATGGAGCTGTTTCACCAAAAAAACTATCTTTTGTCGCAGGCTCTAAAAAGGGTAAATTACTATTAGGATTTGTTGTTCCAACTGTATTGTAAAAATCAAAAGAATCATCTAAAGTAAGTATAGCACCTGTTGAGTTGCCAAGGTCGTTTATTAAGTTAACAATGAGTCCTGATTGGTCACCAGTATTAACTGTAACATTATTCCAATTTCCTGTTGAAGTATAGCCAG
>JAZGFO010000046.1:0-5664 GCA_036479655.1 Saprospiraceae bacterium | reverse complement strand
TCATGAATACCATAAAGAAAATAGGAGCTAAATAAATAAACAAAAAAACCGAGTACGAAAAAATGCTATGCTGCAATGCCGCTCCCGCACTCGCGTTTTCTCACGGGCTGCCCCTTTTAGGTTTTTTCTTAAGTATTGACTTTGGTGTTGTGTGTTTTATAGGTTTTTGTTTTTCTAGATCACGACATCATAAAGTTATTAATGTTTGAAATGTCTAGTTCCAGTAAATACCATTGCAATATTATGTGCATTACAATAGTCTATACTTAATTGGTCTTTGATTGATCCACCAGGTTGCACAACACACGTAATACCGGCAATGTCAGCAATCTCTACACAATCAGGAAAAGGAAAAAAAGCATCAGACGCCATTGCAGCACCTTTCAAATCGAAACCAAAGTTTTTGGCTTTAGCAATTGCTTGATTACAAGCATCTACCCTACTTGTCTGACCACAACCCATACCCAATAATTGATTGTTTTTTGCCAATACTATTGTGTTGGACTTAAGATGTTTTGCTAATTTATTGGCAAATAATAGATCTAATTTTTCTTGTTCGGTTGGCACTCTAATCGTCTTTGCTTCAAGATTGACAATTGTTTCAGATTTTTTGTCAGTATCTTGTTGAATTACTCCATTTAGTAGGCTTTTAAAGCTTTTGTCACTTACATGAAAATGTTTGATTTCGAGGAGTATTCTTTTTTTCTTTTGGGTTAAAAGAGCCTTTGCATCATCATCAAATGCTGGTGCAATTAATACTTCATAAAATAATTTATTTATTTCTTCAGCTGTTGCTAAATCAACCTTTGTATTAGAAATCAAAATACCACCGAATGCACTCGTAGGGTCACCTGCCAATGCTGCTTTCCAAGCTTCTAAGACAGTAGGCCTAGTAGCTAATCCACAAGGGTTAGTATGTTTTAAAACTGCAAAAGTAGGTGCATCATTTTGAAACTCTGCCATTAAGTTTACTGCTGCATCTACATCAACAAGATTATTAAATGACAACTCTTTTCCACTCATTTTATTAAACATGGCATCCATCTCTCCAAAATATATACCTTGTTGATGTGGATTTTCACCATATCTAAGGATTTTACTATTGTGTATTGATTGTTTAAAAGTTGGTTCTACTTCATCTTCTAAATCATTAAAATAACTAAATATAGCCGTATCATAATTAGAAGATACTTTGAATGATTTTCTTGCCAATGATTTTCTATCCGATAAGGTAGAAACTCCATTTTGTGCATCAAGTATTAATTCCAAATTCGAATATTCATCTTGAGATGGGATTACAATTACATCATTAAAATTTTTAGCTGCTGCTCTAATAAGTGCTATTCCACCAATATCAATTTTTTCGATTATTTCGTCTTCATTATCTGTATTAGCAACCGTCTCTTCAAAAGGGTATAAGTCAACTACAACAAGGTCAATTTCTGGAATCTGATATTTTTGTAATTGATCTTGATGATCTACTTCTCTCTTAGCTAATATTCCTCCAAAAACTTTTGGGTGAAGTGTTTTTACTCTTCCATCTAAAATAGATGGATAGGAAGTTAAATCTTCAACTCTGTGCACTTTACCTCCTAATCCTTCAATAAACTTTTGAGTACCTCCCGTACTGTATATTGTAACATTCTGGGAGATTAATTTATTAATTATAGTTTCTAATCCGTTTTTATGAAAAACAGATATCAAAGCAGATTTTATCTTTATATCAGCCATTATTTAACAAAGGTTGGAAGGTGAAAAATTTGATATTCATCATATATATCAATAACGAGCGCAAATGTAGTATTTCGTAACGCATCTTTTTAATAAAACCTCAAACAATTTCTATTTCAATATTATTCTGTTGCCAAGATTCAATAGTTTTTTTTTAATTGAACAATCATATAATGAGAATCAAGAATAAAGCTAAATTAATTTTTTCGTTATTCTGTAAAATTTTTAAGTAGTTCCTTTTTCCTTCTTTGGGACTATCATGAACAAGATACTCTTCTTTAACCTTGATTTTGTAGACATTTTTTATATCAATATATTTAATTTCTTCCTTTTCCTTTGTCAATACTCTAATACTGTTTTCATCGATTTCAAGGTATTGGTTTCCAATAGCACTTTTTAAATGCTTGGTATATTTATACACTAAATACAAACCTGCGATATATAATTCAATAAAAATAGCTCTTTACCATCCTTCACAATGAAGTAGCCACAACTGTATCACAATGAAGCTCCAAGAGAGTACAACGAGAATTTGTTTGAGTTGATAATATTTATTCTTGACTATTATTCTAGCTTTAAACATTGTAATTTGCTTATATTGTTATGCAATATTAATAAATTAAAAAGAAAAAAAATCTATTCATTTTGAATTACATTTTCAAAACCTTATATTAGCGTCATTAACTAACTACTAACAACAAACGCTATGGCTAATATACTTGACATTCTCTCTAAAACTATCGAAGATGTACAACGAAAAAACAATAATGATCCCAACGTAGAAACTGCTGACCCATCAATTTTTGATTTGTTGCGAAAAGAAGTCAATAAAATTGATAAGAAAGTACAGAATAACCAATCTAGGAAAGGAAAGAATCCAAAGAGTATTTTTGATATGATTAGAGATGGTATTGAAGGGGTACAAAAGAAAAATAGAAAAGATCCAAATGTCAAAACCGCACCTAAATCTATATTCGATCAATTGTTGAAAAAAATTGAGAAAAAACCTCAAAAACAGGCAAGCACTGGATTAGTTAAAGTACTGCAAGATTACAATTTAGATGTGAGTGGGTTACCTCGTCAAGCTTTACAACAGATCCAACAAAAGTATTATGAAGATTTAAAGAAATTTAACCATCAATATGCTTCAGCTATACACAAATTAGTAAATCAACAGAGAGGTGGGTTGTTTTAGTTAGAATGAGGGAATGGATGAATGATTGAATGAGGGAATGATTGAGTGAGGGGAATGATTGAGTGAGGGGATGGGGAATATTTATCTATTAAATACTGACAGTCCTATTGTTTCTATGTCTTTACTATATTGACTAAATGCAGAAACGTTACTTAGAATTATCATACCTCTTTTGTTTTTGACATCTACCATAAATGAAGATGTATAACCACCAGTACCCCCATTATGCCAATATAGATTAGCTCCATTTGATTGTTTGATAATGTGCCAAGCCATACCAATTTTCATATTATCATTTACTATGGCGGTAGCTTCTAACTGCTTATTTAACCAATCGTGATTTTTACTTATTAATTGATCTAAAAACAATACTAAGTCATTACTAGTAGATAAAATTGCTCCTGCACCTTCGAGCACATTCATATCCCAATTATGAGCATGACTGCCGTTTTCTTTAAACCCCCTGACTAAGTTTTTCTTTACTTTATTGATATCAGTCGAAGACTGTATCATATTAAATGGAGTAAATATGTTTTCTTGTAATAACTCTTCAAATGTCTTTTGGTAATGAATGGTAAGACAGTAAGCAAGTAATCCGGCACCAAGGTTAGAATAATTACTTGTTGTATTTTGCTCCCCTTGTTCTATATATTTTTGCAGATATTCTATCAATAATTCTTTATTGTATTGCTGGTAAGGATTATCCGGATTAATAGCTGCAAACATCATCATATTACCTGGTATTCTTGCCAATCCAGCAGTATGATTACTTAATTGCAAGAGATTAATATCAAAACTATCTTTTAGTGAATAGCCGAGGATTTTATCAACTTTGGTTTCTGCCAACAAGTCTCCTTTCATGATAGAATTAGAAAGCAAGGCAGAAGTAAAAACTTTAGTAATTGATCCAATTTCGAATACTGAATTTTTATTCTCTACTGCAATGATTTGGTTATTCAATTTTTCAACACCATAATATTTTACAACATTATTATCAATCAATGCGATAGAGACTTGAGTAGAATCAGGAAAATTATCAAATTTTTCTTTAATTATTGATTGTAATTTTTCCGGAAAATCTGTTATTGTCATCTGACTATAAGAAGTCATTAAGAAAAGAACAAATAATAATGTTGCACTGTATTTTTTAATCATAATGATGGTAAAATTATATTAGTATTCATATATGCAACATCAAACCCAAGATTCTAGTTTCAATATTTTTGTTGTTCTATCCCTAGTTTTGTGTAACAATTCACCATTTGTTTTTAGAGATTCGCCAAAAGTAGGAATCATTTCTTTTATTTTATTTTTCCATTCGACAGAAGCCATTTGATCAGGAAAACACTTAGCCAAGACATCTATCATGATATTAACAGAAGTTGAAGCTCCAGGAGATGCACCTAATAAAGCAGCAAGAGAGCCATCAGCACTTGTCACTACTTCTGTTCCAAATTTTAATGCTCCACCATCTTTTTTATCTTTTTTGATAATCTGAACTCTTTGACCAGCAATAGCTAATTCCCAATCTTCTATCTTAGCATCTGGATAGTAAAGTTTTAAAAAATCAAACCTGTCATCCATTGATTGAAATACTTGTTCGACCAAGTACTTTGTCAAATCTAAATTATGGTATCCCGCAGCAAGCATAGGCCATATATTGTGCATTTCTATAGATAAAGGCAAATCGAAATAAGAGCCATTTTTTAGAAACTTGGTAGAAAACCCTGCATAAGGACCAAATAACAATGATTTTTTTCCTCCCATCATTCTAGTATCGAGATGTGGTACTGACATTGGCGGAGAACCTGTCGCAGCTTTTCCATAAACTTTGGCTTCATGCTGAGCTATGACATCTGGGTTATCGCATTTAAGCCATTGTCCTGACACTGGAAATCCACCATAACCGCGCCCCTCAGGAATATCAGATTTTTCCAACAATAATAGTGATGCCCCACCAGCACCTATAAAAACAAAATCACAGTAATCACTGAATTCTTCTTCCGTATCTAAATTTTCAATTTCAATTTTCCAAGAACCATCATAAACGCTTTCGATATCTTGAATTTCGTGAGCAAGTTTTACTTCTACCCCATCACAAGTTTTCAAATAATTTATCATCCCACGAGTAATCGCCCCAAAATTTACATCAGTACCGATATCCATTCTTGTTACTGCCAACGGATCGTTGATTTCTCTATTATACATCATTAACGGAAGCCATTCTTTGATCTGTCCCATGTCATCTGAGTATACCATATCTTCAAATAATGGATATTTATTCATTGCTGCATATCTCTTCTTCAAAAAATTGACATTATCTTGACCCCATACAAAACTCATATGGTCAATATCGTTGATAAATGGATGTTTTGTTTTGATCAGATTATTCTCTACTAAATATGCCCATAATTGTTTTGACATTTCAAACCATTCCCCAATTTTAGTGGCCTTTGTAATATCTATCGTCCCATTTTCTAACTCGGGAGTATAGTTTAATTCGCAAAATGCTGAATGTCCTGTACCGGCATTATTCCATGCATCAGAGCTTTCTGCACCTATTTCATCCATACGTTCATAAATTGTAATAGTGGCTTTTGGCATAAGATGTTTAAGTAACACACCTAAGGTAGCACTCATAATACCTGCACCAATTAAAACAATATCAAATGGTTTTTTCTTCATTGTTATTTTTATTATTAGACTTAGAGTAAAGGTAATAGAATTTTGAATTATTG
>JAZGFO010000045.1:0-3932 GCA_036479655.1 Saprospiraceae bacterium | reverse complement strand
TGTACAATTGGACCATCGATGATTCTGAGAATTTGAAATTGAAGTGCATAAAATCCTAAACATAAGAAATAATATTAAATGAAAAAAAGTCTACTACTTACCCTTTTAATTGTATCCATTACAAGTTTATATGGACAAAGGTTAAAAATAGCAGAAGAATTATCGGTAGATATGAAAAAGAATGTTGTTGACCTTTCTTTTGGAGGTTCAGGGCAGTTTTTGTCACTAAATTACACTAGAGTTCTGAAAATTGAAAAAAAATATTTTATCTCTGGTTTAATTGGAGTAGGAACCACATTGTTTACAGATTATCAAGGATACTCTGATAGTGAAGGTGGAACATCGATTCCTCATCAATTAAGTATAAATTTCGGAAAGAAAAATGCTTTTTTTTGAAATTGGATTGACAGGTATATTTTGGAACGAGAACCTAGCAGAAAACAGCACTAGGAAACCCAATATAGAATATTATTTAGCGCCATTAATTGGCTATAGACTCAATTACAAAAGAATAGTATTTAAAGCACAATTTACTCCAATTATTTCTTGGAGTAAAGCACCAAAGGTAAGTGAGCATTTTACTAGTTATTTTGGCTTGAGTGTTGGGTATAGTTTTTAGAACATAAAGATATGAAGCTATTTGAGATTTGCTAACGGAAATAGATTTTTTATACTAAAAGCCTTAGTACAGAGCATAACACAAAGGCACTTTACAAAGAGTATCCCTTCATTTGTGAATAAAAAACGAGTGTGATAAAAAAGCCAGTAGAGAACAATGGCTGACCACATCAGAGACTCCTATCGTCGTCTCCGCTGGGTAGCCTTGACGTTAATTGCAATTAGAAAAAAATAAAATATGGGCTTATTCATAAGGAAATCGAAAAAAATCGGACCATTTAGGCTCAATTTATCAAAATCAGGCTTAGGGATATCTACAGGAATTACTGGTGCAAGAGTAAGTGTTGGACCAAATGGCACTTTTGTTCATTTGGGTAGGCATGGTTTGTATTATAGAAAGAAACTTAACACCTCCAGTAAAAAGAAAAATACAATTGAAGAAGTAAATCTGCAGGAAATATTTTCAATTGAAGAAGGAGAAACCAAAATTGAGACAAAAAATTTTGATGGTGTAACTGATATAGATTCTCAGGATTTTATTCATTCTCTTGAAAATCAAGATAAAAAACTATTCCTATATAAATGGCTGGGAATTTTGCCATTACTTGCTTGTGCTTTTTATATTTATTATTCTAATGCAAATTCTAATGCAGTTTCTAATACGACTGAAGAATATTTTAGAATAACTGCGGAAGGTGCGAATATAAGAACTGAGCCAAGCACCAAAAGTGACGTAATTCTAATTGGGCAAAATAACGAAGAATTCTTAATTAAAAGTAAATCTACAAAGTGGTTTGAGATTAAAGTCGCTAAGGATATTGGATTTATTCATAATTCAGTCGGAACAGTTGAAATAGAGAATAATGACCAACCAATATTTTTACAAAATAGCTCTAATAGTATACCGTTTTATCCTCTATTAGGATTTATTCCAATAATAATCGGTTTATTCATTTACGATAAAAAAAGAAAGAGAATTGATATTATCTATAGTATGGACGAAGAATTTATTGAGTTACATAATTATCAAAAAGATTTCTTTAAAGAGTTTCAAGCAAATAGAAAAATATGGCAAAAGAAAACATCAAAACGAGTAACTAATTCTAAATATCATGGAGGAGCGGGAAGTCTTATTAAAAGAATAGCTGTTAAACTTACTGAATCCGATAGTTTACCAACGCCACTTATTAGGACAAACGTTGAAATTCCACACATTTCACTTTCTAACATTGATTTGTATTTTTTTCCAGAACGTCTTGTTCTAAAACAGAAAGGTAAGTTTGCAGCAATTTTTTATAAAAACATGAAAATTAATGAATCATCAATAAAATTTATAGAAGATGAAAAAGTACCTAAAGACGCTTCTATTATTGACTATACATGGAAGTTTGTAAACAAAAAAGGTGGTCCAGATAAGAGGTTTAATGGTAATCGTCAAATTCCAATTTGCAACTACTATGAATACAATATTGTCTGTAACAATGGAATTAATGAAGTCTTAATGACATCAAAGGTTGGAGGTATGCATAAGTTTTGTGATTTTGTGAACAAGATTGGGGACTATCAATATAAATTCGAGAGAATAGGAAAAAGCAATTAACAATGGCTGACCACACCATGTCGCCCTATCGGGACGCCACAGTGGGTAGCCTTAGCGTTATCATCGATTAAGATCTAAAACGGTAACCAAAAACAATTATCTTGGAAGGTAAACAAAGCACAATATTGCCAAAGTTGCGAAAAGTAAGTAAAAGGAGATAGAGACAAACCAATTAGATTTTAAGAGTTGAAACCTAATTTTCAAAACACCCTTTTTGAAATTATTTTTTAATAATTAAATTTTTAAAAATGAAGAAGTATTATTTTTATTTAAGTTTGCTATGTCTTAGTTTCATAGGAACTATTTCATATGCTCAAACATATACAATACCCGTGGTAGTGCATAATATGCACAATGGAAGCCAAGGACAATTAACAAATCAAGAAATTGATGATATGATTTCAGATTTGGACGATTATTATGATCAATTTACCCCAAGGTTTAATTTTGAATTGGCAAGATTATCACCTGACGGTTATTGTGGAATTGCAATAAATGATGTATACACATCTGAACCTTATGGTAGTGCTTTCAATGCAATTACTGACCTTCAACTAAAGAGCCAAATAAAATGGCCTTCTAACCAATATCTTAATATCTGGACTGTGGTAGATATTGATAATGGAGCGTCAGCTGGATACGCATATACACCATGTTCAGTTATTACCACAACTGACCCGCCATCCTTTGCTTGCATGAATCCTGCAAATCAAAATTCGAATGAAAGTCAAAGAGATGGTGTTGTCTTTAAATATGATGAACCATTAGAATATCTTGCCCATGAAATAGCTCATTGGTTAAATGTCTTCCATACCAATGGACCTGATGAAATTTCAAGCAATAGTAATTGGGTAGGTTGTCATGGACCTTCAGAAAATTTTACCCAAGGCGATTTTTGTGGGGATACGCCTCCAGTAGATTACGCACTTGTAGGAACCACATCTAATACTTGCACATTAGATGTTCCTGATCTAAATGATGACAATGATAATTTGATGACTATTCAGACAGGTGCAATAGATATAAGTAGCTATCTCACTCCTGATCAATTGTCAAGGATGAATGATTGTATGCAGAATATCAGGACAAATATTTCTACATTAACTAATTTAACTGAAACAGGTCTAACTCCTCTAGGTGGAATGGTCGAAAACCCCGTGATTTCTTCAAATACAGTATGGTCAAATAATAATACACCAGTCATTATGGATATAATTGGAGACCTTACAGTAGAGGCAAATGTGACATTTACAATTGAAAATGGGATGACACTTAGATTTTGCGAAGGTGGTAGACTGATTGTAAAAAAAGGCGGTGAACTAAATCTTCGAGGGACACTCACTTCCATAGGAGACGACAAATGGGATGGTGTCGAATTGTATGGTGATCCATCTTTCTCAAGCGCAGCATCATTTACAGGAACAAACAATGCATTGATCGAAAATGCAACGATAGGTGTCAGAACGTATGGTCCATCACAATTTCAATCAGGAGCTATTGTATATACTTATAATATGACTTTTGACAACTGTAATATTTCCATAGATGCAGCTCCTATACAAAATTGGTCAATTATATTAGTAACTTCAACAAATTTCATTAACAACCACAATCCAGATTTTCAATCATTTGTACGACTGAATAGATTGAATGGAATGGCAACATTTATGTTTTCAGATTTTACTAGTAGTTCAAACAGTCCCTGTATCGAAGA
>JAZGFO010000044.1:0-7613 GCA_036479655.1 Saprospiraceae bacterium | reverse complement strand
AGTTCTACCAAATTTAGTCCGCTCAGATTTTAGAATATTGATGTAATGGTTGGAAGAACTAATTAATTTTTCTTTTGTTGCGCCCATAGTTTTTGCCATAGCTAAAGCACTTTTGAATTTTGTCTCTTCATCCATTTCCATTTTTGAAAGTGATTGAAGAGATGTCTTATACTCTATATAATCAAAACCATCTAAATTGCCTTCTTCGACAGCTTTTAAAAGAATATTGATGAATTTACTATTCGGTTTTCCAGATGGAGGTGGAGAAACTTTAGAAGAGTCAGTAGAGATAGTTATATCAGGAGGACTATACGTGTTTTTTTTAACTTCTTCTTTGGTTTTTTCTTGACTTACCTTGACAGCTTTTTTAGTGTCATTTTCATCTTCAAGGACAAAAATATTTTTTAGTTTGGAAAACATTGACATAATTAAGTATTTTAATTTTAGTGAAGATATTAAATTCATTGAGCAAAAAAAAGCCCGACAGTAAAAACTATCGAGCTTGTTTATTTTTTTATGATTACACTAAGCAACTTTTTCTTTTGGTTGTGCAGATTCTTGAAATTTCTTTCCATCCCATTTACCCAACCATTCACAGTCTTTGCCTAATTTTTTGTAAGAAATAAATCTATTAATTGCATCATTTTTATCCTTCCTTTTAATAGTGATACTAGAGTGTCCACCATTACGGATATTGAAGTAATATATGTCTTTTCCGTAGTCAAATTTCTTTGCCATAAATTAAAATTTTAAATTATTTAGGTCCAAATTTTTTCAGCCTATAAGCGGCACTTAGTACCTCACCTCTTCTTACAACTGAAGGTTTAAGATAATGCTTACGCTTTCTTAATTGTTTGATTGTACCTACATCTCTATGCTTACGTTTGTATCTTTTCAACGCTCTGTCAATGGATTCTTCATCTTTTACATGGATAATAATCATAAATATTTTTTAACGATTTGTATTAATATATTTTTCAACACCTTATAAAAAAATGATGGTACTCTGATATAACTATAGTTAGCTATTTTTAGTTCCTTCTTTTACTTTTAAAGTAATTGAGGGCGCAAAAGTACAAATTATTTTTTAATTTGTAACCTTTCAAGCAAAAACACTGCACAAAAACCTATAATAATACTAATTATTGTAACAATTGTGTTTGGCGCTGCCATCAAATACGCTGTAGGCATTACATTTATTTCTTGTAATATCTTAATGTTTTCGGGGTCTAAGCTATGAAAATTAGTCAAGTCTTTTACTATCATTATATTCCCAGATTCTTTATCTAATATTTGAGAAACATTTCTCCAAGGCCAAATTTTATTCAATGCACCTATTAAAAAACCTGTTAAAAGTGCAAAGCTTACCTCTTTATACTTTGAAAACAACCATTTTAGTACCCTTGAAAATCCTAATATCCCGACTAAACATCCCGAGCCAAATATTGCTAAAACTATAAAGCTTGCTGTATCTTGTGTTTTTAAAAATTGCTTTATTGTAGGAATTATTATTGTATACATACCCATTAATAATAATATAAAACTCCCTGATATTCCTGGTAGTATCAAAGCAGAAATTGCTATCACTCCTGAGATAAATATATATAAAGGACTAGTGCTACCTTCCGCTGGAGAGATAATAGTAATGCCATAAGCGACAATAGCACCTATTATTATTGCCAGTATTTTCATAATATCCCACTTTTCAATTTGCTTTGCCATATATATGGAAGATGCTATAATTAAACCAAAGAAAAATCCCCATAATGGTTCTGGATAATGATCTAAAAGATATGTAATACCAAAAACTCCGATAATTGCTCCAAAAACCATTCCACCCATAAGATAGACTAAGAATTCTCCATTGATAGTTTTCCATAAATTACTAATACCTCCTTCTTTATAAGCTGCATATCCTTCAGGACCAAAAGCAGTTATAGTATTTATCAATTCTTCATAGATGCCTGTGATAAATGCTATAGTGCCTCCTGAAACTCCTGGAATTACTTCCGCTATTCCCATAGCCATTCCCTTTAATGCCAATGGTAATTTTTTTTGTATCATATTATTTTTTATTAGTTTTTATCTTTTTTAAAATGTCTAAGATATTAGGATACACTTTTCTAGGTGTATTGCTAAATTGTTCTAAAGTCATCCATTCCGTAAGTTCTATATCTTCTTCTGTTTGTGGTGTTAATTTTTGATTAGGTGCATACATCAGGTACCAATGTGATTTTTTAATGCACCGTTTGTTACTTTTGTTTTTGTAAGTATGGTTTGTGATTAACAGCTTTTTTCCGATTTGAATACCTGTAATTCCTGTTTCTTCCATCACTTCTCTTACCGCGGCTTTTTTTCTTGTCTCTTTTGATTCCAACTTACCTTTTGGTAAATCCCAATTGCCTTTTCTATAGATAAATAAAATTTCATTTTTTTCATTTAAGACTAATCCACCACCTGCTTCTACAATTTTGAACAAGCTTAGAAAATCTGATTTTAATTTGGGAAAATCATCATGAAACAAAGTAAGTGACTTTATTCTATTTGATTTTTCAAACATGTCGATATAATTTAAAATGTGCCTAGTCTTGTTAGTGTATCGGCATACAAGGTTATTATCATCCTTTATATAATCATCTTTATTAAATTTTTTTGAAGGAAGTAAAACAACCTTCGTTTCATTTATATAGATTTTGTACATTTGTCCACCTTTCATAATACTTTTAATTAAATTGATGAATACAGAAAGAGAAATTGCTAAAAATTTGTTGCAAATAAAAGCAATTAAACTAAGTCCGCAAAACCCATTTACTTGGGCATCGGGAATCAAGTCACCAATTTACTGTGACAATAGAATAGCATTGTCGCATACTGAAGTTAGAAAATCAATTAAATTAGGATTCTGTGAGTTGTCAAAACAATTTGAAGAATTTGATCATATTTCTGGTGTTGCTACTGCCGGCATTGCACATGGAGCACTATTGGCTGATCATTTAGAGTTACCGTTTTCTTATGTAAGAGCAAAAGCTAAGGGGCATGGTAAAAAGAATAAAATTGAAGGATATATCAAACCTGGAAGTAAAATTCTTGTTGTGGAAGATCTTTTTTCGACAGGAGGCAGTAGTATATTAGCGATACAGGATTTACAAAAAGAAGGTTTTGAAGTTGTTGGTGTTATGGCTATATTTACTTACGGATTTGAAAAAGCAAAGCAGAATTTTAAATCCATAAAAACAAAATATGCGACACTTTCTAATTATGCAACATTACTTACAGAGGCTAAAAGTAGTGGTTATATTTCTGATGATGAGGCCAAAACATTGTTAGAATGGAGTAGTAGTCCAAGTGAGTGGTACGATAATAATTTTAAAAAAAAACAAAACAAATAGATGTCAATTATATCAAAAAAAGCAGAAAAATTTTTAGGTGAGTACCTCAGTAATCCTTCTCCAACGGGATTTGAGTCTACTGGTCAAAAATTATGGATAGAGTATATCAGACCATTCGTTGATAAAATCGAATTGGATAATTACGGGACAGCTTATGCTGTTGTTAATCCAGGAAAGGAATATAAAGTAGTAATTGAAGGTCATGCAGATGAAATTTCTTGGTTTGTAAATTATATTTCTGATAAAGGATTTATTAATGTAATTAGAAATGGTGGTGCCGATCACCATATTGCACCAGGTAAAAGAGTAAATATTCATACTAAGAATGGAATGATAAGAGGTGTTTTTGGATGGCCAGCTATTCATACACGAAAAGGTGATGCTGCTAAATTGACTCCAAAATTAGATAATATATTTATTGATTTAGGAGCTAATGACAAAAAAGAAGTTGAAGAAATGGGTGTTCATGTAGGATGTGTTGTTACTTATGATGACCCTATGGAAATATTGAATAATAAATATTATGTAGGAAGAGCGCTTGATAATAGAATAGGGGGCTTCTGTATAGCTGAAGTTGCTAGAATGTTGAAAGAGAATAAAGATGAATTACCGTATTCTTTATATATCGTTAATGCAGTCCAAGAGGAGATAGGATTAAGAGGTGCAGAGATGATCGCCCATACAATAAAACCCGATGTAGCTATTGTAACGGATGTCTGTCACGATACTAATACACCACTTGTGAAAGTGCAAATTCAAGGAGATACAAAATCAGGCAAAGGTCCTTCATTGACTTATGCACCTGCTGTGCATACTGGATTACTTAATCAGATAATAGAAGTAGCTGATCAAAATAAGATACCTTTTCAAAGATCAGCAAGTAGTAGAGGGACTGGTACAGATACTGATGCTTTTGCTTATGCTAATGGTGGATGTCCTTCTGCTTTAATTTCATTGCCATTGCGATACATGCACACAACGGTAGAAATGGCACATAAAGATGATGTTGAAAATGTAATTAAATTGATTTATCATACATTATTAAGTATAGAAGGTGGACAAGATTGGAGATATTTTAAAGTATAGGAAATGCCTAAATTTAGCCTTAAATCACGCCTTCTAAGTTTTAAATATGCTTTCAAAGGATTAGGAATACTATTAAAAGAAGAGCATAATGTCTTGATTCATCTTGGTTTTGCGATAACCTCAATTTTTGGAGGTTGGTATTTTAATATTTCTATTGTTGAGTGGATGATGATTATCAGTTGTATTGGCATGGTGATAATGGCAGAAATATTTAACACTTCTATCGAACATATAGCAAATTACATTCAACCGAATCAGGATACTAAGATTGAGATTATTAAAGATCTTGGGGCTGCAGGAGTTTTTATAGCTGCATTATCTGCCTTTTTAATAGGGGTAATTATTTTTATTCCAAAAATAATGGACTTATTATAACAATACCACAAGATGCTTTACTATTTTGCAAGCATTAATTATAAGTAACAGTTATACATTATGAATTATATAATAATTCATGATTTTTCTTTGTGGCACAAAAAACAATAAGATGAAAAAATTAGCACTCCACTGGAAGATAATGATAGGCATGGTACTAGGAATAGTATTTGGTATTATGGCTTCTAAGTATGGCTTTCAAGACTTTACGGCAGATTGGATAAAACCGATTGGTACTATATTTATTAGTCTTTTGAAGTTGATAGCGATTCCATTAATTATTGGTTCTCTTATAAAAGGAATATCGGATCTTAAAGATATATCTCAGTTTTCTAAGATGGGTTTGAGGACGATGATCATATATGTAGTTACAACAATGATTGCTATTTCTATTGGATTAGCGGTTGTTAATATAATACAGCCTGGAGAATACGTATCTACAGAAACAGTTTCACAATTGACAAAATCATTTGAAGGTGCTGTCCAGAATAAAATAGAGGCAGCTAATAATCAACAAAAAACAGGACCACTTCAATTTGTTGTTGAGATGGTTCCATCTAATATATTTTCGGCAGCGTCTAATAATGGTAAGATGTTACAAGTAATTGTATTTGTAATTTTCTTTGGAATCGCCTTATTGCTTATTGATCCTAAGAGAGCAAAGCCTGTCAAAGACTTTTTTGATGGTGTAAATGATGTTATATTGAAGATGGTTGATCTGATAATGCTAATGGCTCCATATGCAGTATTCGCGCTTTTAGCTTCCTTGGTAGCCGAAACTACTAATCCAGATCTATTTGCTGCTTTGGGATGGTATGCGGCTAGTGTAGTTATTGGATTATTGATAATGATTGCAATGTATCTTACTGCAGTATATTTGTTTACTGGTAGAAGCCCATTTTTTTTTATAAAAGCAATAAGTCCTGCACAATTATTAGCATTTTCTACTTCTTCGAGTGCTGCGACATTGCCAGTAACTATGGAGCGAGTAGAAGAACATTTAGGTGTAGAAAAAGAAGTAACAAGTTTTGTTTTGCCTGTAGGTGCTACTATCAATATGGACGGAACAAGTCTTTACCAAGCAGTAGCTGCAGTATTTATTTGTCAAGCATTAGATTTTGATCTTACATTTGGTGATCAATTGACGATTATTCTTACCGCTACGATGGCTTCTATTGGGTCTGCTGCAGTACCAGGTGCAGGTATGGTCATGTTAGTAATTGTCTTAGAATCATTAGGACTGCCTGCTGAAAAATTGGCTATTGGATTGGCACTCATATTTGCAGTTGATAGACCTTTAGACATGTGTAGAACAGTGATAAATGTGACAGGTGATGCAACTGTGGCAATGATTGTCGGTAATTCTCTTGGTAAATTGGGAGAACCTAATGTAAAAAATTGGGATGATAACAAGGAATATATGTAACATCATTATTCAATACTATAATCGATTATGATATTGTTTCAAAATATATTAGAGTTGGACCAAAGTCTTTTTCATTTGCTTAATGCGGTATGGACCAATGACTTTTTTGATGTAATTATTCCGTTTTGGAGAAATAAATACTTTTGGTTGCCATTATATAGTTTTATTCTTTTTTTTATATTTTATAATTACAAACAAAAAGCCTATTGGTTTATTATTTGTCTTATTGCCTGTGTTGGGTCTGCTGATCTGCTTAGTAGTAAGATAGTAAAAGAATACGTTCAAAGAGTACGCCCATGTAACAATGAAAGTATTAATGATGTTCGTAATTTAGTACATTGTGGTAGTGGGTATTCTTTTACTAGTAATCATTCTGCTAATCATTTTGCGATTAGTTTTTTTTTGCTACTGACATTGGCAAATCAATTTAAAAAGTTGAAATGGCCATTAATACTTTGGGCTATATCTATTGCCTATAGTCAAGTTTATGTTGGTGTTCATTTTCCTTTAGATGTTATTTCTGGTGCTATTTTAGGGGTTCTGACAGCACGATTATTTGTATGGTTGTACTGTATGGTAGATGAAGGAATACCAGAGTTTTGTAGTAGTTAAAAAAAATAAAAACACCACGCATTTAAAGCGAGACCAAAAACTGTAAGGTATCAACATTATCAGCATAATCATCAATTGCAGGGCTCTGAGCATTACCAAAATTTACTGTAGGTATTTCACTAAATTGAGTTTTTGCCACAATACACTGAATTTTTTCTTTTTCTGAATTTAATATTTCAATAAGTGCAATCTCATCATCGTAGTATGAATAATGTAAACAAGCTATACGTGATGCTATCTGATCAGATTCTTTGACCATTATACATCCATTCATTAAGAATGGCTCCTTATTTAATAGGAAGAGTGCATTATTATAGTCAAAATTATTCTTGTATTTATTATGATGAATAATTTCTTTATATTCGTCATGTAAAATTTCTAATACAATTTTGATATCATAGTCCTTATGTATGTATAATTTTGAAACGTTTCGACAACCAAGTCCAAAATAATTGAATATATCATGCCCTAATACGATAATGTCAGCTTTTGATTCACTACCGTTGAGTATTGCTACTGAATTTCTGTTTTTACGAATAATATTAGCATACTTACCAAAATATTCTTCAAAATATCGACTTGAATTATTGCTTCCTGTAGCTATGATGCCATCAAAATTACTAAGCCTGTCTGTAAAAATGAATCTATCACTAAATTCAGGATATGCTGTTGTAAGTTTATTTATAAGTACTTTAATTAAGACTTCATCTTTTGATGAAAGTTTT
>JAZGFO010000043.1:0-2158 GCA_036479655.1 Saprospiraceae bacterium | reverse complement strand
AAGGCATCCCATTATTGGCATCCAAAGGCTCTATATTTGGGTGGACTAAAATATTCCAGGTGCCCATTAGAGTATCTCCATTGACGACTCTATGAAGGTTGATAGAGTCTGGATGCGCCAAAGTATTGTTATCTGCCAAATGATTTTCATTGTAATCGGGATTCCCTCTTGTTATTCTTTCGAGAGCAAACAATTCTGGTGTAGCTCCTCCTCTTGGACAAGGATTGGGACAATGCATCTGAAATCCAGATTCCAAGCAATTTTTATACAATCCATCACCTGAACAGTCGCCATCATTATCATATTTTGTATGGTGAGAAAAGCCAACGGTCTGACCACCACCAGCAGTAGCACAAGAAGCTATTAATTCAATAGGTACTTTTCCAGATTTATTTGATAAATTATTTTGCATTCGAATAAAAATAGAATCTCCTACTACAGTAACTGGCAGTTGCCCACCCCAAGGTGCTGTAATAAAAGGTCCACCATTATACATTAAATTAGAATTACTTAAGTCCATTATCAACTCAAAATAACCATCTACGCTACTTTTTACTCTGGTGTACATTTTACTATAATATACATCAGCCGAAAATTCTTGCATATCGATAAGATCGGTAGGCATTTCTACTGTGAAGTCTGCAAAATTATGAGCTCTATTGTCAAATGATCTGTCGGTTACTCCATAGTCATTCATCTCGCATTGGTCTTGGTAAGCCCATTCACCTGAAAATGACCACCAAGAAGAATGATAATATGTCTCGCAGTCATTACTACATTCGTAGTTAGGTACAAAGGTTGCTACTTCTATGAATACAGATTCTCCTGGGGGAATAGTGATCCCGGTGAGATCCTGCGAAATACGAGTAGGCTGATCGGCCCAAGTACATGAAGAACCTAGACCTCCTCTCACTTGCAATGTCAGAGGGTTGGTAGTCATTCCTAGTGTTGTGCCTAGTGCATCTTTCACTACCCACGGAGCTGTACTAAAATAATTGGCACCGGTATTACTCCCTGGCTGAAAACTCTTTAAAGTTAGTTCAAAATTTGTAGCTGGACCATTACCTGAATTTTTTACTTCAAATATTTGAGTTACTTCAGTTCCTCCATCAATGGAATTGGTTCCATTATAGCAGTAACCATCATTAGGGTTGGGTAAGCTCACTTCTATATTGGGAACAATATTCTCTATTACGGTTGATTGCTCTAATTTTGTAGTAGTCTGACATATTTCTCCTCCACATCCCCAGTGAGCTTGATAGCCTGAGTCATTATTACATTCTGTAACAGTATATGTTCTCTTGACAATAATTTGTTCCCCATTTTCTAAATGAACATCAAGGTCACCAAATTCAGCAATTTCGACACTGGACAAGGTATAAAATAATGTATCTCCATTCGTACTAGATGGATTAATAACAGTCCCTCCGACAGTTTCTAGCTGAGTAGTAGTTGTCCCAAATCCATCATCTATATAAAACACAAATTCATCCAACTCACCTTGTCCACCATTGGTAATGGTCAATGTACGCATCACACTTGATCCCAAACTCGTTACTATGGCTCCTTCTCCAGCCAAACTGAGAGAAGGTACTAATAGGTCATATGATCTAACATCGGCATCAATTTCTAAATCGAAGCCATTATTATGGATAAAAACAATTTTATCTTTAAAAATCGTTCCGGCTAACTGCTCAGATACAGCTTCACAATCTGCTTGTCTGCCATATTGGATGGTAATATAATCACCTACAAAAAGATTGCTAGGTGTTACTAAAAAATCATAATAAAAAGGTCCTGTTACATCATCTTCGATAATAGACAGGCCAGCAGATGCTTCTAGTACTTGTATACTACCTTGCACATATGTCATACCATCAGGAAGAGTGAGTGACACATATAAATTGTCAGCATCATCACTTAGAATAGAAACCCTTACAGAATTGTAAAACACACTATCCTGACAAGCCATAACAGGCTCTAAAGGTAAGTCTCCACCTGTTGAATATGTGTATAGTGCTGATACGTCTTGTGCATTACTTGAATTTGTAATGCCGCCTAAGAGAACTAATAATAACAATGGAAATGAAAATAGTGCATTCTTCATAATGATATGTATTTTATATACGTATAAATTTTTCGTATATCACCTTCAATA
>JAZGFO010000042.1:0-18603 GCA_036479655.1 Saprospiraceae bacterium | reverse complement strand
AGTGGAAATCACAAGACATTTTTTTGTATATAAAAATTAAAGTATTTAATTTTGAATAACTAAAACTTTAAACTTAGGTGACAAAATAAAGCTTACCAGGAAGTAATTGATTGAAATGTAGAAAGATATAAATTTAAAACACTATTTTTATCGCATCAAATGCACAATGATTATATTGAGATATTCTATCACATGTTGGTTTTTTTTTCTGTCTATAAGTAGCTTTGCACAAGGGTATTTTGAAATCACTGAAGATGTAGCAGAAGCGTATAGACTGTCTTCTACATTGCAATTTGACTTAGCAAGAAAAAAAATTGCAGAAATAAAAATCTCAGAACCAGATAATCTTTTAGTTTATCATGCTGAAAACTATATTGATTTTTTTACAATATTTATCAATGAGGATGAAGACGAATATAATAGACTTGAAAAGAATAAAAAAATAAGGCTCAAAAAATTAAGAACGGGAAATAAGAATAGTCCTTATTATTTATTTGTTGAAGCCGAGATAAACTTGCAATGGGCAACAGCAAGGGGGAAATTTGGTGAAAAATTTAAACCACTTCGAGAGATTTACCGAGCTTACAAATTATTAGAAGAAAATCAAAAACGTTTTCCAAATTTTATTGCCAATAAGAAGAGTTTGTGTATCATTCACGCATTAGGGGAGAGTATGCCTGGACTTCTTAAGACGATCATGGGTGTTACTGGATCTATTGAACTGGGAACGAGCGAAATAAAAGCCGTAATCGATTATAGCAATACGAATGATTTTGTATTTAATGATGAAAGTTATGCTATTTATGCTTACATTTTATTTTTTCAGAATAATAAAAGAGAAGAAGCATATAATCTTTTGAAAGAGGCAAATTTAGATCATTCTAAAAGTCCTTTGTTATGTTTTTTGAAAGCAAATATTGCTCAGAAAACTGGTCGTACCAAAGAGGCAATCAAGATATTAAATGAGAGACCAAGAGGAGATCAGTATTTTGATTTTCCTTATTTAGATTTTATGTATGGCAAGTTTATGCTTTATAATCTAAATCCAGAGGCAAAAACTTATATGCTTAAGTTTGTCGAAGAATTTAATGGGAGACATTTTATTAAGGAAGCTTATCAAAAATTAGCATGGTACGAATTAGTAACGAATGAAGATATAGTATCCTATAAAAAATATATGGAATTGTGTCAAACCCAAGGGTATGCATTGGTCGATGAAGACAAACAAGCTCTAAAAGAAAGTAAAGAAAAAGAAATACCAAACATGACCTTGCTTAAAGCAAGATTGTTATTTGATGGTGGATATTTTGCAAAAGGCTATAATTTATTGATAAGAAAATCTTATTTATTTATAGAATCAAGTGAATATCAGTTAGAGTTTAATTATAGAATGGGAAGACTTACTCATGAATTGAAAAGTTATACTGATGCAATAAAATATTACAAGAAAACAATAGAAAACGGTAAAAAGCAAGATTCATATATGGCATGTAATAGTGCATTACAAGTTGCATTGATATATGAAAAGCAAGGAAATATTAAATTGGCTAAGCATTATTTTGATCAATGTACGGACATCTCTCCTAAAGAGTATAAAGCTAGTCTTCATCAAAAAGCAAAATCTGGTCTCAATAGAATAAAATATCTTATGAAGTAGTATATTGTTGTTGTTTATTGTTTTTTAGGATTAAAAATAAATATGAAATATAAAAATATATATGTAGCAGCAACAAGCCAACATGTAGGAAAGACAACTTCTACTTTGGGTCTTGTTTCAGGTTTTATGAAGATGGGGCATAATGTAGGGTACAGTAAGCCAGTGGGTCAAAAATTTGTTGATATTAATGATGTTATAGTCGATAAAGATACAGTCCTGTTTGCAGATTTGATACATTTTGATTTGGTGCCAGAGTTTCATAGCCCAGTAATTTTGGGTAAAGGTGCTACAGAAAAATACCTTGATAATCCTGATCAATTTGATTTAGATAGTTTAATATTAAAGTCTAAGGCTTACATGGCAAAGCACCATGATGTCACAGTATATGAAGGTACAGGTCATCCAGGGGTAGGTAGTGTAGCTGGGCTGTCCAATGCTAGAGTTGCAAAATTACTGGATGCTGGGGTGGTCATGGTAGTTGAGGGAGGAATAGGAAGTACAATAGATATGCTGAATATGTGTTTAGCATTATTTAGAGAAAATGAAGTTCCAATAATTGGAGTTATTATCAATAAAGTAAGAGAAGATAAGCTACAAAAAGTAAAAAAATATGTAGGTAAATGGCTGAAAAAAACTGATTTACCATTGTTGGGTGTTATACCATATGATCAGACATTAGCTTATCCATTGATTAGGACTATTGCAAAGTCAATTAATGGTACGATTACCTATAATTCTGATTTTGATACTAACAAAGTAGCTTCAATATTAGCGGGGTCACTTATAGATTTGAAAAAGTTAAAAAAATCAAATGATCAATTACTAGTTGTATCCACAAAGGCTCTAAATGTCACCATCGAAATAATAAGATCACTTATGGAAACCCATCCTATGGAGATGCCTCTTGTTGGTATTGTAGCAGCAGGACAAGGTACTATAGATGGTGAAACATTAAAATTTATTGATGAGCATAATATCCCATTGATCAGAACGCATCTCGATACTTATGGATGTGTCGTGAAAATATCAAAAATGGAGGTAAAAATCAATCGTAAAACACCCTGGAAAGTTTTAAAAGCAATACAACTTGTTGAGGAAAATGTTGATTTTGATAAAATAATAAAAGCTTAGAATCTAAATTTTATAGTTGTATCCATTTGGAGTAAAATTGCTTTTAATTATTTATAAATTCCATTAAGAATACATGTGGAATCGGATATGGAAAATCGCCATATACGTATTTGTTGTCATCTATTTGTTTCATATTGCTGACAGCATTATAAGGTGAATAGTAGTATTCTCTAAATACATTGAGCTTCATTTTATTATTGATAAATGGCATCATAATTTCTTCTAAACTGTGTTGCCAGAAGTATTCCTTACCTTTAACAGATGAATTCTTGTCCGCATAAGTTCCTTCAACATCTTCAGCATACATATGTACATTATTATATCCAAAAGATATTGCTCCTGAATCATGATCAAAAGAAAAAAACATAGGATGAAATTCAACAATGAGTACTCTTCCTCCTGGATTTAGTCTTGACTTTACTATTTCGGCAAGCTTATTTATATCAGGGAGCCATGGAATTGCACCATAACTCAAGAGCACTAAGTCAAATTTTTCATCTATGTACTCATTAATTCTATAGGTGTCAGTTTCTACAAATTTGACATCAGTATTTAGTGTTTTATTAAATTCATTGGCGTATTGTAACGCTACATTTGAAATATCTGTGGCAGTAACCTTAGCCCCCATTCTGGCCAAAGAAATACTATCTTGACCAAAATGACATTGAATATGGAGAATCGTTTTATCTTTTATATCCTTTAGATACTCAAGTTCTATTGGATTGAGTGTGTTTCTTCCTTTCAAGAAAGATTCATTATCATAAAAATCAGATTTGATGTGTACTTCTGTTTTATTATTCCAAAGTTGCTTGTTAGATGCAAAAAAATCATCTATTTTGGGATTATCAGCCATAATGTTGCAAAGATTAGTGAAAATTATAATTCTGAAATACAAATGTAATAAATATATATATATAATTAGTGGTTATATATTGAACATATTATCAATTAGTTCTATTTAAATATTTGTTAATCAGTAATTTATAGACTATTATGTATTATGATTTTATGATATTTTTAACATGAAAACTTTTTTTTGTATTAATTTTACATTACATTTGTATAATCATTTGGTCCCAAGCTAAGTGATATAACCGATTTAAAATAAAACCCAATATTTATGAAAGTAGATGTTTACTCTCGCTTAGATTTTGTCAAATCTGTAATTCTACCTCAAGAGGTATTATCTGCAAAATTTATTGAAAAGATACTTTTGTTTCTTATTGCATTCTTAGGAATAGTAGGATCGTTGTATGTATTCAGCATTAGCTCAAATAGCAATAATTCTCCTAATTATAATAATTTGTCCTTCGTTGCGGCAGCATCTACGGATAATGTTTTTGATGAATTGGCTGGCAAAAAGAAATTCAAAAGATATATCAAGATTAAAGGGGATAAAAAAACTGGAAGTGTGCTCAATTTCACTTTTTTGAAAGATAGAAAAGAAACTAGATATGTATTAGAAATGGGCAATGGAGAGAGAATGATTATTACTTCAAATATATTTCCTTACAAATATAATACCCCAGGTAAGTACCTCTTAGAACTCAAGACTATAAAGCGAGGTTTAATAACAACAATTGCGACTAAAGAAATAAAAATCAAGTAGTTCTTTTGCTAAAGCGCAATTAATATACATTATTCTTTTAAATCTATTTTTATTTTACGATATTAGATTTATGAAAAGTATTTTAGATAAAATCGAGAAGCAAGGTTTTGGTGTATGTCAGTACATTGGACAGAAGATGGGTGTCAAAATCTCACAAGTTAGATTATATTTTATTTATTTAAGTTTTGGTACTTTTGGTTCTCCTATAATTATCTATCTGTTTATCGCTTTTTGGCTTAATGTTAGATTATATATTAGGCGTGGTTATAACGTAGTCACTGGTTAATACTCCTAAAAAATTAGACAGTTTACATTTCTTCTTAATTCTTATTACAAAAAATTATATGCTATCTAAATATTCAAAATTAACAATTGTTCTTTGTCTTATTTTACTTGCTCAATTAGGCAATAGTCAAATATTTAATTCATCAGTTGGGGTAAGGGTATCTCCTGAAAAAGAAGTAGCATTATCAGCTATAATACCGTTGAATAAAAGACACGTACTGGCAGGTAGTATAGGACAGTTTACACCACAACCAGATTTTACGATTGGTGCTAGTGTTGCTTATCATCGACATTTTTTACTAAATGAGCAACAAACATTTCAAGCATATATAGGAGCCGGAATAACAGGTGTTACAGGTGACGAAACAAGCCTTGGTGTTAATGGTGATTTAGGAATTATGTATATTTTCAAAAAAATTGATATTGGATTGGATGCTTATCCAACTTACTTTTTTGATGATGTATTAAAATTTAGACCAATGTTTGCACTTCACCTGCGATGGGTGAATAGATAATGGCAGTTTTAAAAAGGTTTTCTCGCTCAGTATATTTTAAAGGTGCTTTCAATTTGATTTGAGAATAATCTTGCTATTTTCAAAAGTTTGGTATAGTCTTATTTATCAATTACAAATAGCATTTTGATAATTTCGATTGTTTATTTATTTTGATTTTGTAACTGTGCTTTTTTATAGTAGACATATATAAAATTGCTGCAATGTGTTGATATAGTTGGTGTTAAGTTTGGTTTTGTCAAGATTTTATCCTATTTTTGGTAGTGTTGAATACTTGTTTGTTAAAGTAGAATAGTGATGTAGTTTTTAACTTCTATATCCAAAAAAAGCCACCTAAAAATTAGATAGCTCTTTTTATTCTATGTTTGCTTTGGCTATTACGAATATGCCAAACTTGCTCTTAATACATTTGCATCTCCATAATGATTTTGAATCATTGATTTTAATGCTTTTCTTGCAAAGAATATTCTACTTTTTACTGTTCCTAAAGGCAATTCTAATTCATCAGCTATTTCTTGGTATTTATAACCAGCATAATGCTTCATAAAAGGAGTTTTAATGCTTTCATCTAAAGCATTAATCATTTTTTTTAACTCTTTCATAAGTATGTTTTTACCTGCATCATTATTGACAACGGCACTTCCAGAATTGAGAAAAAATTGATTTTCCGTAGTATCTATTATAGTATTTCTCTTCATCTTTTTTCTATAATTATTGATAAAGATATTTTTCATTATTGTGAATGTCCAAGCTTTAAAGTTAGTGCCTGTTTTAAACTTTTCTTTATTTTTCATAGCTCTAAAAGCAGTCTCTTGATACAAATCTTTTGCATCCTCCCGATTCTTGGTAAGATTATAAGCAAATGAATTTAAGGCTGTAGTTAGAAAGTTAAATTTTGAATCAAATTCTATTGTTGACATCTTGTTCTTTTTTTAGTTTTAAATGGTTCATTTCTCATTTTGAGAATGATTTCCAAATTAAGTTAAAAACTGGGGTGCAATTTTTAAATTACAATTCAAATATACGACCTTCTTAAACAAAATGAAAATTTAGTTAAACAAATTGTCGGCAGACGGTCTTTTGTAATGCAATAATTCGCATAAATAATTGACAGTCAGTTACAAGTGTAAGTATTAAGGTTTCGTTAAAATTTAGTGACCTGTTTTTTCATTGGTAAAAAAACGAAAACAAAAATAATCTAGTTCGAAAAATTGCTATTCTGTAATGCTGCTCCCGCGACCTCGTTTTCGCACAGGCTTTCCGTATTTAGTGTAGCTAAGTGTATTGAGCTTTTGCATAATCCATTGCCGTTAGAAGGATGTTACATCCTTTTTTTATTTCTTCTTCAGAAATAATAAGAGGTGGTGCCAATCTAAATGATTTATTGTTAAATAAAAAGAAGTCAACAATAGCACCGTTCTTGATTGCTTGACTTACTACATGTTTGAGGTATTTTCTTTTGGTTAATTCTACTGCCATCATTAGTCCTGATGATCTTACTTCTTGGATAATTGGATGCTTAAGTAATTGATTAAATAGTATTTCTTTAGCTTTTACTTGTGATGCAATTTTTTCTTCATTTATAACTTTTAAAGTGGCTAATGCAGATGCCACATTGACCGGGTGCCCACCAAATGTAGTGATGTGTCCAAGCATTGGTTTTTGTGCGATTGCCATCATCATATGTTTAGGTGCTACAAAGGCACTAATTGGCATGCCGCCACCCATCGATTTTGCAATTAATAATATATCAGGTATAACATTATATTTTTGATGTGCGAATAAGTGTCCCGTTCTTCCAAATCCAGTTTGAATTTCGTCTAAAACCATTAATGCTCCAACTTCATCACATCTTTCTTTTACTTTTTGAAGATAATTGTCAGTAGGTAGTATTACACCGTTTTCCGCTTGAATAGGTTCTAATATTATACAAGCTGTCTCGTTTGTTATATGATGTAGTTGAGATTTATCATTAAAGTCAATATGAGATATTCCTGGAATACTTGGCATAAAACGCTTTGTAAAATCAGTATCGCTTCTTAGGCTTTCGCTACCCAAAGTACTTCCGTGATAGGCATTTGTGCATGATATAATATTATATCTCCCAGTGTATTTTCTTGCTAATTTCATTGCTCCTTCTACTGCTTCACTTCCACTATTGAGGTAGTAAACTGCATCAAGACCATTATTAAGACAAGAAGTAAGTAGATTTGCATATTCTACTTGTGGGGCATGTATATGTTCTCCGTAGACCATTGTATGAAGATACAGATCCAATTGCTGCTTTATTGCTGCTATGACCTTTGGGTGTCGATGACCTAAAGAGCTTACAGATATTCCAGAATTGAGATCTAAATATTTTTTACCTTTAGTATCATAGATATACATTCCTTCCGCTCTTGCTACTTCAAGTAGCATCGGCATGTCACTTGTTTGTGCGACATGTTTTATAAATAGTTCTCTAATTGAAGCCATTTGATTTTTTATGTAAAAGTAGCAATTCACAATTCAATTCTTAAAATCATTAATATTTTTATAAAAAAAATGATATTTACATCATGAATAAAAATCTAAAAGAAGTAGCAAAGGTGTTTTTCAAATTAGGTTGTATTGCTTTTGGTGGCCCCGCAGCGCATATTGCTATGATGGAAGAAGAAATTGTAAAAAAAAGAAAGTGGATGTCTGAGCAGCACTTCCTTGATCTTATTGGTGCAACCAACCTTATTCCTGGACCAAACTCAACAGAAATGACAATGCATTGTGGATATGAACGTGCGGGATGGAAAGGTGTATTTGTCGCTGGGGGATTATTTATTTTTCCAGCCGTGTTGATTACTTTATTAATATCATACTTGTATGTCAAATACGGACAATTGCCAGAAGTAGCCCCATTCATCTATGGAATCAAGCCTGCTGTTATCGCTATTATACTTTCTGCACTGTATAGATTGGGAAAAAAAGCTTTAAAGAATAAAGAATTATATATTCTTGGCATTATCACACTGATTGTAACCTTGTGTGGAGTCCATGAGATTCTTGCTTTACTAGGGTGTGGGATGCTCGGAATATTGTGGCATTATACTAAAAACTTTAATTCTGTAACTAAAAGTTTAATACCTTTTTTTATACTCAAAGCAAGTAATCCATTATTTTCAGCAGCAGCAATCAAGATATTTTTAACATTTCTCAAAGTTGGAGCTATTCTTTGTGGGAGTGGATATGTGTTATTTGCATTTTTAGATGCAGAGTTGGTCGCTACAGGCTTACTATCTCGTCCTGAATTGATGGACGCTATTGCTGTAGGGCAGATTACTCCAGGACCAGTACTCTCAACGGCTACATTTATCGGGTATCAATTAGGTGGGTTCTCAGGTGCAATAATGGCTACTTTGGGAATATTCTTACCATCGTTTATCTTTGTAACAATATTAAATCCATTAGTACCTAAGCTAAGAAAACATGCTTTACTTTCAGCATTCCTCGATGCTGTCAATGTAGCTGCTGTGGCAGTGATATTAGCAGTATGTATTGACATGGGACTTGAATCTATTACGGATTGGAAAACTGCATTAATTGCTGTCATTAGTATTTCATTAGTATTTGGATACAAAAAACTAAATAGTGTATGGATTGTATTGGGAGGGTCGATTTTAGGATATTTTTTACATTGATGTAATTTAAGAAAACAATACAACCTATATATTTTTACTATTTGTCGTGAAAAGTATAAACATTAAAATAAAACTTCAAACTTGCCAACAAAATATAATTAACTTACGTCAATATAATTGAACAAACAAACCATCAACACATGAAGGTGTTATACAAATTCGCTATTTTATTTTTTTCAACTATTATATTCAGTAATCTAATATTGAATATAAATTTATTAGCTTTTTCGAGCAAAATGGTTGTTGACGAAATATGTAACAATGGAATAGATGATGATAATGATGGATTGATTGATCTTAACGATGAGGATTGTGAATGTTTAGGTACTATTCCTACAAGTTTGATTCCCAATCCTTCATTTGAAGACATGACATGTTGCCCTACTGACGAAAACCAACTTGAATGTGCAGTTTCTTGGATACAAGCATCTGCTGCCACTTCTGATTATTTGCATTCTTGTGGAATACTTAGTCATCCATATCTTGGTTACAATACTCCATTACCAATACCAGATGGAGAAGGATTTATAGGATTTAGAGATGGTAAGCCTTTCAATTCACAGTTTAAAGAATATGTTGGTGCTTGTCTTAATGCTACGATGGAGGTTGGAGTAGATTACACTTTAGATTTCTTTCTTGGTTTCCCATCAAGCAATGACTTCAATTATTTGGACATGAGCATTTATGCAACAACTAATTGCAACAACTTGCCATTTGGAGGGAGTAATAGCAGTATAGGTTGCCCTACCAATAGTAATGGATGGGTACAGATAGCTCAAAAGAAAGTTACAGGAAATAATGAATGGGTCAATGTTGTTTTTGAGTTTACCGCAGATGCTCCTTATCAAGCGATAATACTTGGATCTGGCTGTGATGTACATGATGATTTTTCCTCTGATCCTTATTTTTATATGGATAGATTAGCACTTGCTAAAAGTTCTGATTTTGAATTTCCTTTTGCAGAAATTAATGGAAATCCATGCTCAGAGGTATTGTCTTTAACTGCTTCTCAAGATATAAATTATACCTATCAATGGTTTAAGAATGGAATAGCATTAGTTGGGTTCGAAAATGAACAAATTGATATCGTTGTTGATGAATCCAATGAGGGAGAATACAGCGTGATGGTTTCATTCGATGGTGGATGTTTTCTAAGTGAAAAGTACAATCTAATTATCCCTGAGTATTTTACAACTACTTCAGAAACGATTTGTGAGGGGCAAGAATTTAAAATTGGAGGTGATGTACTTACAGAAGAAGGAGCCTATGTGTATCAACTTACCAGTGTACAAGGATGTGATAGCACTGTCAATCTTTCTTTATCCCTTTTACCCAACTCTTCTGCTCAAATTGAGGCTATAATCTGTGAAGGAGATAGTTATACATTAAACAATGAAGATTTCAAGGAGTCAGGTATCTATGAAGTTGTGATACCATCGGCAAACAATTGTGATAGTACAATCACATTAACTTTGGATGTTTTTGATCCTGTAGATGGATTGGTCTTGCCTAGTGATACAATAATAAACCTAGGAGATAAAATCGATTTAAAACCTACTTTTGTAAATCCACTTTTTGTTGACTTTGAATGGCTTAATGTAAATAATCAAGTACTAAGTAATACTTTAGAATTATTAGATTACCTTCCTCTTGTAGAATCAACAGTTATTCTCAGAGGCTATGATGTAAATGGATGTTATGATGAAACTCTAATTACAATAAGAATAGCTAGAAATATTGGTATTTTTTATCCTAATATATTTAGTCCTAATGATGATAATGTAAATGATGTTTTCAAGATAACCGCTAACAAGTCTATAGCTGGTCTTCAAGATATTAAATTGTATGATAGATGGGGAAACCTTGTATATAACGAATACTCTGTTGCCAATATTCATGAAATGGTAGGATGGGATGGTAGATACAAAAACCAAGCTGTTGTGCCTGGTGTATATGTCTTTGTTGCCAAATTAGTTGCACTCGATGGAATTATTGAGACTGTATTTGGAGATGTTACGGTGGTTAGATAATATAATTGAGCTATTATTTTTTTGGTTAGTTGCACGATTCTAACCAATGCTCAATCAATAAATGGGTACTTGATATCACTTAAAAAAAGTCCTCTTGCAGGTACACTCCAATCCGTTTTAAGTCTAACTTGATTATCCAAAGATTTTTTCACCTGCTCTATGTTTAATTGACCTCTTGCAACATTGAGACACATACCAACGATTAGTCTTATCATTCCTCTTAAAAACCGATTAGCTTCGATATGATAATGCAATCCATAATCTGTAAATTTCCACTCACTTACAAATATTTCGCATTTTTTGACATCTACATTAGATCCTGTTTTGCAGAAAGGAACAAATTCTTGATAACCTAATAATAGTTTAGCTGCTTCTTGCAATAAATTAAGATCAAGTTTTTTATAATTGGGATAATAAAACGTTGTAAATTCCCTAAAAGGATCTCGCTCGTAAGCTATATAATAATCATACGCTCTACGATACGCATTATATCTTGCATGAGCATCATTTGGTACTTTCCGAATATTGTCAATATTTATTGAAAAAGGTAAAATACTATTTAATTTATATTTTAGATTATCAATATTTTCAAAATTTGTATCAAAATGAAAATAATATTGTGAAGCATGTACCCCAGCATCAGTCCTGCCACAACCAGTAATAGGAACAAATTCTCTTGTAATCGTACTTAATGTTTTTTCAATAATACCCTGAATGGTGTTATCTGTAGTCTTTTGGGCTTGCCATCCAAAATATTCTGTTCCATTATATTTACACAATGCAAAATATCGCATATTGAAATTTGATTTAATAAAATTGATAAAAATATAAAAAACTCAACCCAATCTTAGATCAGTCTCTATCTAATTCATTTTGATACATTAATACAGTATTTTTGAGTCCAAAATATAACGCATCAACAACTAATGCGTGTCCAATGGATACTTCTAATAATCCCGGGATGTTGTTTTTAAAATAATTGAGATTCTTTAAATTCAAATCATGCCCGGCATTTATTCCAAGATTTATCTGATTGCAATATTTTGCTGCATCTGTATATTTCTTTATTGCATTTTCTTTATTAGCATCAAAATCATGAGCATAGGGACCAGTATAGAATTCAATCCTTTCAGTATTTATTTCTTTTGCGCCATCCAACATTATAGGATCAGGATCAATAAATAAGCTTACTCTGATTCCAGATTGTTGTAGTTCTGCAACAATATCAGTCAACATAGATTTGTTTTTGATCGTATCCCATCCATTATCCGAGGTTAATGCTCCTGGAAGATCTGGTACTAATGTGCATTGATGGGGAGGACTTGCAAGTACCATATCTAAAAACTTCCTTGAAGGATATCCTTCAATATTGAATTCGGTAGTTACAATTTTTTTAAGAATTGGCACATCACTAAATTTTACATGTCGTTCGTCAGGTCTTGGGTGTACAGTAATACCATCAGCACCAAAAGCCTCAATATCCTGTGCAACTTTTACTAAATCAGGAAAGTTAGCACCTCTCGAATTTCTAATTAATGCTATTTTATTAATATTTATACTAAGCTTTGTCATATATTTGATTGTTTACACAAAAATACTATAAATTTGGACGCATATTAGTCAAAAAAAGCATAGTTTTTTTAGATTGTTATTAAAATCATTACTATTATGTGTTATCATTTAAATAGATACTATTATATTCGATGTTGAAATGAAGAAAGACGTAAAATATTATTTAGAAAACCCATCAAGATTATCAGAAATTACATCTGATCAAATATTGAAACGGATTGAGAAGCAGCCCTATTATCAGCCGTTGCACTTATTGCTAAGCATAAAGAACAAGCAAGAAGGAATACATGGTTCAGAGATTAATTTTGGAGCATATTTTGTTAATGACTACGAATATAATACGCCAAAAGCGTCTCGTACAAAAACAAAAAAAGAAGAAACAATAGTTCTTACCTCAAAAACACCTAAAGCAAAAGAAATAGTTACAGCTATTCCTTTAGCAGCAACAAGTATAATAAATGTCGTGACACCACAAGAGGTCAAAATAGAACAAGAAGTAAAAGTCATTCCAGAGGTTGCAAAGCAAAAGGTAGAGCAAGTACAAGAAGTTGTAGCCATCGAGGAATTAGCAATTATTGAAAAAGAAATATTTCACGAAAGTGGAGATGACTTAAAGGAAGACTTAATAGAAGATGAAATATCTGAAGTTAAAATAATAGAAATTCTTGAAACAGAACCAGAATTATTAATCACAGATGTGTCAATTGATATTGAGGATACAAAAATAAAATTAGATGTAGATCTCACAGAAGATATGGATTTTAGTGTTGAAGATATTGTTATCGCAACATCTTTAAAAAAGATTGTTAAAGAGGACAAACCTTTGCTTGTAATAAAAAACATAAAACCAAATAGAGTCAATCTTTCTGGAATAAAAACGGGATTTATTATTAAAATTGACGAAGCTGAAGTAAAATTTGATGATGTACTCGAAAGTACAGTAAATTCAAAAGTAAAAAAGAATAAGGTTAAGGAATTAGAAAAGGCAACAAAGAAAAAACGTAAAAAGAATAAAAAGAAAGTAAAAGGAGAGAAGAAATCTAAAAGAAAATCTAAAGAAAAGAATAAAAGAAAAGGAAAAAAGAAAAAGGAGCACCAAGTAAAAGTAGTATACGTTGAGACCGCTGTAAATCAGCTTACAGAAAACAATGACATTGAAGGTGTTTCTTCGTTTAGCAATTGGCTTCTTGATAAAGAACCTATCAATGATAAACCTGTCAAAATGAAAGACAAGAAAAAAAAATCAAAAAAGTCAAAAAAGAAAAAGAATAAGGTTTTGAAAATTGCTAAAGACTCTATAAAAAAGTCAGAAATGCTTATTTCTGAACCTTTAGCAGGAATATTAGCCAATCAAGGGCATAAAAAGAAGGCAAAGAAGATGTATAAGCAGTTAAGCTTGATATTTCCAGAAAAAAGTAGTTACTTTGCGGCTCAAATAGAAAAATTAAAAAAAATATAATATTATGATTACGACTTTGACGATAATAATTGCATTAAACTGTATACTATTGATGGCAGTTGTATTAGTTCAAAATCCAAAAGGAGGAGGAATAGATTCAACATTTGGAGGAGCTGGAGCTAACCAGATGATGGGAGCAGCTAAATCAACAGATTTTATTGAAAAATTGACTTGGGGATTAGCAATAGTATTATTTGTACTTTGTATCATTACAGCTGTTGTAGTAACAGGTGCTGGTAATGGAGGGTCACAAATAATTACAGGATAATTAAATAGATATAAAACTATCTCTATAGTAATAAAAATGAAAGCCTGCTCAAATTTTTGAGCGGGCTTTTTTTATACCAATACCAATATAAAGGACTATAACCTAACTTACTTCTTCACAACTATCAACTCCTGAAAATAAAAAGATAATAAAATACTCACTGCTCAAACTCAGTTAATAGCACTTCTATATAAAGTGAAATTAAATTTTTATTACCATTCTATTCCAACAAATGTTGTATTATTCAACGATTAGACTTTAAGCTTTTCTACTTTGACCATACAATTTACATTCTATAATGCCGTCTAAAGTTGTGGATCAATGAGAATAGTAAAACATTACTTAAATGGTATAGTTATTGTATTAAATAAAATCATAATATGTTTTATTGCCGTCTAATATTTAGTCGAATACATATTAAGTAATATTTTAATACATAGATTGAAAGACATAATTAACATATTGTTGTTTTGTTTCACAATGTCTCATAGCATGGCAAATAGTCCATCTATGACCATATTTGTTGATGCAGGAACTTCTGCAACATTGTGCTACGGAGAAACACTGCAATTGGCTGATTTAGATGCTTCAATATCTGGCGATGTCATAGATGGATTATGGTTTAGCTATGGAGATGGACAGTTTTTACCTTCAGGTACTTCAACTGGTATTTTTTCTACAACTGTGCAATATCAACCAGGACCACAAGAAATTGCTGATGGAGAATTTAATTTAATCCTTGTAAGTGATGACCCAGATGGTAATGGTCCTATGGTAGAAATTTCAGATCAAGTCCTCATTTCATTTATGAACTCACCAGCATTGGTATGCAATTCAAGTATTAATGTGTCTCTTGCCGATGCATGTACACAGGCAGTTGATATATTTATGCTTGTAGCTAACCCAACAGCACCTTATGATAAATATATTATAGAATTATTAGATGAAAATGATAATATAGTAATAGACAACTTACTAACTGTTGATCACTTAGACCAAACTATAACATTTAGCATAGGTCATGATTGTACAAGTAATATTTGTGAAGGGACAATTTATGTCTCTGATAATATAGCTCCATTTTTAAATTGCACAAATCTAGAATTAGAATGTAATGATGATTTGAATCCTACAAATACAGGTTTCCCTATTCCATTTTATGCAACTGCTACAAGCTCTGGGATAAATACTTACACAGTAACACAGCTTGACGCGTGTGGTGATGTGACGCTTAGTTATCTGGATACAGAAGAAGAACAGGAATGTACAACAGGTTATATACAGAAAACTACAAGAATATGGACAGCTATAGATCAGTCTGGAAATAGTTCATCTTGCAACCAAGAATTATTATTACGACCGCTACTTTTAGATAGTGTCTTAGCTCCAAGTAACTATAATGACATTGACAACCCTGTTCTAAGTTGCGAAGGTAATTGGATCGAACTGGATGATGGTCATCCATCTCCAGAATCTACAGGAAATCCATCAGATAATACATGTAGTAATATTCAATCAACTTTTAATGACATAGAATTTGAATTATGTGGAGCGGGGTTCAAAGTATTAAGACAATGGACTGTAATTGATTGGTGTACAACCCAAAGTATTGGTTACAATCAGATAATAATGGTGAGTGATAATGAAGGTCCAGTATTTTTATGTCCCGAAGACATAGAATTATCTGTAGAAGCATATGAATGTACTATTCTTGATTATACTTTATCTTATTCAGGTCAAGTTAATGATTGTTCAGATTATGATTTTGGTTTTCAGATATTTAATATAAATGGGCAAAATATATCAGCTCAAAACTTGGACGAAAATGTATTGTCAGGCTTAACCATAGGAACATACATTATCAAATATATAGCAACAGATGTCTGTGGCAACGCTTCAGATTGTTCAGTTACATTAACAGTTATAGATGATAGTCCTCCATTTGCAATTTGTGATGGTTTTACAAGTGTGTCAGTAAGTAGTAATGGAGTAGCAACCCTATTTGCTAATTCTTTAGATGATGGTAGTTTTGACAATTGTAGCCCAATTACAGTAGAAATAGCAAAAATGACAGATCAATGTGGTTGGGGTTTGAATTTTGGACCAAAAATACATTTGTGTTGTGATGAATTTGCAGACTCTATCATAGTAGCATTTAGAGTAACAGATGATCAAGGGTTGAGTAATATATGTATGTCCACCGTATATATAGAAGACAATATTCCTCCAGAAATAACCTGTCCTAGTGATATAACTATAGCATGTACTTACAATTATGACATTAATGACCTTAGTCCGTTTGGTATAGTAGTAGAAAACCAAGCAAATATTAATGCCATTATATATAACGGAAACATTGTAGGTCAAGATGGATATTATTTTGATAATTGTAATGCAACTGTTGTAGAAAACATTACTGAAAACATAGATTGTGGAGTAGGTACAATTACACGATTATTTACAGTTACAGATTCATATGGCCAATCGGTATCT
This sequence comes from Saprospiraceae bacterium, assembly GCA_036479655.1. Classification (GTDB taxonomy): domain Bacteria; phylum Bacteroidota; class Bacteroidia; order Chitinophagales; family Saprospiraceae; genus CAJXUU01. The sequence continues at coordinate 1,916 of JAZGFO010000042.1, read as the reverse complement.
TGCACTCAGATAATAACTATAGAAAACAATACACCATTTACGCAATCTGAAATTCAATGGCCAATAAATTATATGAGTTCAGGATGTGACACCATACAAGCAGAACCATCTATTACTGGTGTGCCAACATATATAGATATTGATAATTGTGCAATGATTGCCAGTACTTATGAAGATCAAGTATTCAATATATCAGGTGAAGCATGTATAAAAATTATCAGAACATGGCAAGTTATAGACTGGTGTCAATTTAATGCAAATACACAATCAGGACTTTGGACCTACATACAAGAGATAAAACTAATCAACAATATTGCCCCTACTTTTTTAGGATGTGAAGCAATAGAAATTTGTAATTATAATAATAATTGTGAATATGAAAATGTAACGTTGTCCACTAAAGCTATAGATGATTGTACAGATTCATTATTGTTGCAATATAGTTGGAAACTAGATATTGACAATGATAACAATATTGATTTTACGGGCACTGGCAATCAAGTAACCAAAGAACTTTCTTTGGGTAGTCACCATATATATTGGACAGTTGCAGATGGTTGTGGTAATCAATCGACTTGCGAACATGACATTTATATCAAAGACTGCAAAAACCCTACACCCTACTGTCAATCTTCAATAACTTCAACACTAATGCCAAGTAGTGGATCAATCGAAATATGGGCAAAAGATTATAATTATGGTAGTTATGACAATTGTACATTATCAGAAGACTTAATTTTTTCATTTTCTAAGAATACAAGTGATTCAAGTAAAATAATTACCTGCGCAGATATCCCAAATGGTATCGCAGCAGAAATAGAGCTTGAAATGTGGGTAACAGACCAATCAAATAACCAAGAAAGATGCTTTATTACATTTGCTGTTCAAGATAATGGAATGGTCTGTGACGATGGTGAAATAAACGGAAAAATATCTGGTAAAATAGCAACTCAAAAAGGTAAGCCAATTCCAAATGTAGAACTCGATTATTCTTGTATAATTGACGAATATTCGGGATTTGAAATGACGGACAGCATAGGCAACTATACAATATACAGTACTCCAGAATATCTCAAATATGTCTTAAAACCCGAATATTCATCTTCATTTAGCTCAGGTGTAAGTACGCTTGACTTGGTAATGATCCAACAACACATCCTTGAGGTCAAGCTATTTGACAATCCGTATGATATCATAGCCTCTGATGTTTCAGGAAATAAAAAAGTATCCTCAAGCGACCTAATTATTATGCGAAAAATGATACTTGGAATAATTCTTGAATGGCCAAAAAATCAAGCTGCTTGGACATTTATAGATTCGTCATATGTTTTTTATGATTGGCAATACCCATTTAACTATCCTGACTCAATTGTACTCAATAAACTAATCGATAGCGTCCAAAATGTAAATTTTGTAGCAATCAAAAGAGGTGATATTAATGGATCATTCAAACCAATAAATGCAAAAAATACATCCAAAAACACAACAAGGCAAATAGAATCTATCCAATTGAAATTAGAAAAAAAGTATTATCCAAATGGTAGTATAAATACAATCGCAAAAGTAGATTATGAAAATCAATCTCTTAATAGAATGAATGGCATACAATTAAGTATAGATATTCCAGACAATACAACATTTGAATCAGATATTCTATCCCCTGAAGATTATATAATAACAAACAATCAACTTAAAATAGCATGGACAAATCCTAATCAATTAGATATTACTCATTTAGAACTATTTAGTCTAACATATACTGATGATATTAACTTCTCGCTTAACAATTCTCTACTTGCAGAAGGATATATAAATATGGAACCTATATCAATCACTTTAGATCAAAGCTTAGTAGAAGATAGCGCACAAAATAATAATCTAAGACCGATGCTGATTCCGTTAAACAATCCATTTAC
>JAZGFO010000041.1:0-11425 GCA_036479655.1 Saprospiraceae bacterium | reverse complement strand
GGAGAGCTTACCTAAAGAAACTAAAGAAGACGATTTTTACGAAGTTTAGGATCGGTATTGTGACAATATTTCAATCTCAGATAAAATTTATCTCAAATCTTATTATTTTTAGCATCTTTACTTTTAGTTACAAATAAACAATAATGAAAAAATATTGCTATTATATATTGACTATTAGCCTTATTTTAGGCGGTTGCTCTGAGGATATTGATAAAAACCAAAGTAGAGCATATAGTTCAAAATTATATCAGAAAGTAGAGCACTCTGGGGTTCATTTTTCAAATACTATAACAGAAAACCAACAGCTAAATGCAATGGTCCATGAAGGTTTTTTGCAAGGTGCTGGGGTAGGTGTTCTTGATATTGATAATGACGGACTTCAAGACTTATACTTTGCTGGCAACATGGTGTCAGATAAGTTATATTTGAATAAGGGAGATTTAAAATTTGAAGATGTTTCTGCCAAAGCAGGAATTGATAAAGATAATAACTGGTCATTTGGAGTAACAATAGTTGATATTAATAATGATGGATTTGATGATGTTTATGTATGCAAATATCTATATGATAATCCAGAAAAACGTAAAAACTTATTGTATGTCAATAACAAGGATTTGACCTTTACAGAACAGGCAGCGGCTTACGGATTGGATGATAGTGGATATAGTGTAACTGCTACTTTTTTTGATTTTGATAATGATGGAGATCTTGATGTATATGTAGTTAATCATCCTCCAAGCTCTCGAGCTTTAAGGATGACTGTAAAGCTTGGAGAGTACCAATATTCGGATCGAATGTATAAGAATGAAAACGGAAAATATGTCGATGTTTCAAAGACCGCTGGACTCAGCAATGTATATTTTTCTTTAAGTGCCACAGTAAGTGATATTGATAATGATGGATGGCAAGACATATATATAGCCTGTGATTTTGATGACCCAGATTTGATATACAAAAACAATGGAGATGGGACATTTACCAATGTTGCTGATGATGCATTAAAGCATATGAGCAATTTTGGAATGGGTGTTGATATTTGTGATATCGATAACGATGGTTTTATGGATATTTTTGTTGCAGATATGGTAGCAGAGGACAATTATAGAAATAAAACCAATATGTCAAGTATGGCAGTTGATAAGTTTTGGAATCTTACCAAAAATGGTGGTCATTTTCAATATATGTTTAATGCTTTACAACTCAATAATGGGAATGGAACATTTAGTGAAATCGCACAAATGTCGGGAGTGTCAAAAACGGATTGGAGTTGGGCACCATTATTTATAGATGCGGATCATGATGGTTACAAAGATCTATTTGTAACAAATGGAATATTAAAGGAAATAAGAAACAAGGACTATAGTAATTACTTAAAAAAACGAGTGTCAGATAGAAGTAATGCTAAACAAAAAGGTAAACGTTTTGACCCTATAGAATTATTATCAAAAGCCCCTTCGATTAAAATTAAGAACAAGTCATATAGAAATACGGGTAATTATAGTTTTGACGATACTACCGATGAATGGGGCTTTGGGTTACCTTCTTGGTCTCAGGGTATGTCATATGCCGATCTTGATAATGATGGAGATCTTGATATAATAATAAATAATTCAAATCAGAAAGCAGGATTATTTGAGAATAAAATATCCGATGCTCAAGCAAATTATCTTAAAGTGAAAATTGTAGGACCTTCTAATAACTTAAAAGGAATTGGTACAAGAATTACTATCTTTTATAACGACAATAATCAGGTTATGGATATTACACCATATCGTGGTTATGTATCATCATCAGAGCCAATAGCTCATTTTGGATTAGGTGCTAATATTATAATAACAAAAATACATGTAGTCTTTCCTGGTGGCAAAACAAAAATTATTAATGATGTAAAGGCAAACCAAACACTTACGATAAAGTATGACTCAAATCTTCCAAAATCAGACAGCAGTCCAACTGACAATACAATGTTTACATCAAAAACTGATATGCTCAATATCATATATGAAGAGAATAATTATAACGATTATAAAAGGGAAATATTGATACCATATAAATTGTCTAATTTAGGTCCATTTGTGGCTGTTGGAGATGTAAATGAAGACGGAAATGATGATTTTTATTTAGGTGGATCTACAGGAAATGGAGGTCAGCTGTACATACAATTACAGGATGGAAATTTCCGTAAATCGACTCAACAAGTATTTGTAAATGACAAAAACTATGAAGATGGTGGTGCACTTTTTCTTGATATAGACAATGATGGAGATTTAGACTTGTATGTTAATAGTGGGAGTAATGAAGAAGATCGAGAAAGTGATCTTTATCAAGATAGATTATATATTAATAATAATGGAAAATTTACTAAATCTAAAATGCTACCTAAATGGAATGTAAGTACTAGTGTAGTCGCTCCTTGTGATGTTAATAATGATGGTAAGATGGATTTGTTTGTTGGAGGTAGGTTAGTGGCTGGTCAGTATGGACGTAATGCCGAAAGCAAATTGTTGATTAACAATGGTAGTAAATTTGAAGCAGTAAATAGTAGCGAGATTAAAGATCTTGGAATGGTCACAGGAGCAAAGTGGGCAGATATAGATGGTGATGGTGTCAAAGAACTGATTATCTCAGGAGAATGGATGGCGATTACTGTATTGCAATGGACTGAAGGCGAGCTTAAAATAATGAGAAATAGTAGTTTGGAACAGTATACAGGATTATGGAATACATTAGAGATTATTGATATTGATGGCGATGGTGATGAGGATATTATTGCAGGGAATTATGGTACTAATTATAAGTACAAAGTTACTCAATCAAATCCTTTAGAATTATTTGTCAATGATTTTGATAATAATGGGAGCAATGATGTATATCTTGGATATCATGACACATCAGATGGTAAATTGTATCCAGTAAGAGGTAGACAATGTTCTTCAGAGCAAATGCCATTTGTTAAGAAAGAATTTGAAAATTATGATGCTTTTGGCAAGGCTACAGTTATGGATATTTTGGATGGTAGAATGGCAGGAAGTACAAAGCTAAAGGCAAATACACTTGCCCATATGATATTTTTAAATGATGGAAAAGGAATATTTGTGTCAAAAGAACTCCCAATGCGTGCCCAGTTATCTCCAATATATGATATGGAAATTAGAGATTTTGATAAAGATGGGAAATTAGATATACTAACTGTTGGTAATTTTTATGAGCGAGAAATAGAAACTACTCGTAGTGATGCAGGAATTGGGGCTTTATTAAAAGGTGATGGAAAAGGTTCTTTTGAAGTTGTGCATCCAACAAAAATGGGTATGGTTGCGGACAATGACGCAAGAGCTGTGGCAGCCCTAAAATCTCATAACGGTAATGAATGTATAATGGTCGCAAATAATAATAGTCAAGTACAATTTTGGTCTATTAATAACTAATTTTTTTGGCAGATACTTAATTTAAAAAACTCCTAAATACTTAGTCGGTCAAATTTACCCAAGATCTTATTACTTTTGATTCATTTGTTACTAACGGCATTTTCATTGTCACAATGATTGAATGCATAATTAAGATTTAATTATTTTTTCCCATCTTTGCGACATGACAGATAAATACCCAACACTTATAATAAAAAAAGGTAAAGAATTGGCAATTGGAAGAAGGCATCCATGGATTTTTAGTGGTGCTATTCACAATAAACCAGAAGGATTAATAGACGGACAAGTTGTGCGTGTTGTTGATTATAAAAAAAAGCACTTAGCTACAGGTCATTACCACGATGGCAGTATCATGGTACGAACACTTACTTATAACGATGAAGCAATTGATCAAGGTTTTTGGAATAGAAAACTAAAATCTGCTTATAACTATCGTGTCTCGTTGGGGATTGTAGACAATGCTGATACCAATGCGTATCGCCTTATACATGGTGAAGGTGATGGTGTATCTGGATTAATTATCGATATATATAATAACAATGCAGTTATTCAATGTCATTCTGTAGGGTGCTATCGTGATGTTAAATATATTTCGACTGCTTTAGATTTTGCATATGGGGGTAAAATAGATTGTATATACATCAAATCAAAAGATACATTACCATCATCATTTACTGATTTTGAGGAGGACTATTATATTAAAGGTAGCCCAAGCGCAACTGAAATAATAGAAAACGGAATAAAGTTTTCTATTGATTGGGAGGAAGGTCAAAAGACAGGATTTTTTCTTGATCAGAGGGAAAACAGAAATTTATTAGGACGATTTACCAAGGGGAAGTCAGTGCTTAATTGTTTTTGTTATACAGGAGGATTTTCGATGTACGCATTAGCCAATGGAGCAACAAAAGTGACATCATTGGACGTAAGTAAGCCAGCAATGGAAATGGTGGAGAAGAATAATAAACTTAATAATTTTACGTCAGAACATAATATGGATGCAGTCAATGTGATGCACGTATTAGGAGATGATTCTATAGCTAAATATGATGTTGTAATAATAGATCCACCTGCTTTTGCAAAAAGTGTAAAAAAACGTCACAATGCAGTTCAAGCGTATAAAAGATTAAATATCATGGCGTTAAAAAAAGTCAATCATGGAGGTTATCTTTTTACTTTTTCTTGTAGCCAGGTTGTTGGACCAGAATTATTTTACAATACGATAAGAGCAGCGGCTATTGAGACAAAGAAAAAAATTAGGATTGTACATCATTTGACACAAGGTCCGGATCATCCTATAAATATCTATCACCCAGAAGGAAATTATCTAAAAGGGCTAGTTTTGTATGTAGAAGGGTAATCAATAAATATTCTGTGAGTTGATAAAAAAAACATATAATTAGTAAAGATGGAATATTTGACAGATTAGTAAACGGAAATCAATTTGACGAGCCTAAAAAAAGAAGTCGGAAACAAAAATTAATTTCTGAAAAAATTGACACTTTGGAAATTTAGTGGTACGAATCTTTTGATGAAAATCACAATGACTTACCGGTTTCAGTAGAGAGAAGTATAATCCAAACCTTTTAAGATCTTAATGGTGAATTACCTCAATGGAATAAGGAGTTTGAAGCATCTTACAAGATGAGAGAGGCAATAATAAAAAAGTTGAAGAAACGATAATGAATAAAAAGTTTGAAGAAATATTTTTTTTAAATATAAGCGGAAAGTAAATTGAATTTCAAAATTCACCTTTTTTCACTATTTTACTTGTCTTTATTGAATTTTAGCGTATCTTTGCACTCCGTTAAAAAAAGTTGTTTCAATTATGGATGTTTTGAATCATTATTCTTTACCATACAAGGGTTTAAGTAATGGACATCACAAAATAGATTTCGAAGTTAAGAATGATTTTTTTCAAGAATTTGAAAATGCTCATATTGACAACGGGACATTTAGTGTAGAAATAGATTTAGAAAAAAAGCACGACCATAGTATCCTTGATTTTGTGATTAAAGGTACTACAAAGTCATTGTGTGATAGATGTATGGCTACAATAGATTTACCGATTTATGGTGAACATAGAATTCATGTACAGTTTGGCAACGAAGAAGGTACAAATGAAGAAATTCTATATATTCACCCTGAAACTTCAACGCTACACTTAGCTCAACTTATATATGAATATATTTCGATAAGTGTACCAATGATAAAAACCTATGACTGTGAAAACGAAACAGAAAGACCCTGTAATGAAGCTGTTTTAAAAAAGCTGAATACAGAAGAACAATCTCATAAGCAAACAAGTAATCCTATATGGAATACTTTAAGTGATCTTGATTTAGATAATTAGAATATTAAACGGAATAATAAAAAATTAAATAGCAATTTAAAATAACGCGAAATGGCACATCCAAAGTCGAAAATCTCAAAGCAGAGAAAAAGAAAAAGAAGAACGCACTACAAAGCATTAGTACCACAGATTTCAATTTGTAAATCTACTGGCGAAGCGCACCAATTTCATAGAGCATACTATGTAGGTGATGATTTGTACTATAGAGGTAGAGTGCTCATCAAAGGTGAAGAAGAAGAAGTAATATTAGACTAACTTAATATTATCTCAGGTTTAACCTGAAAAAATATACAAATAGGCTCCTTGTTGTAATGACATTGGGGCTTTTTGTGTTTCCTGCACTAAAGTATAGAAAAAAGTACTTTCCGGATTTGGTGATTTTAATCGCAATAGTAAAAAGACAATTCAGTAATTCTAGCAAAGCTAGTTCGACTTAGTGCTCCACGAAAGTCAAGACAGAAACAATCTTTGTCTCCTCCTACATAACGTATTTTTATGTTTTCAATTTAATGTTCAGTAAATGTCTTCCTTATTTTATTGATAATAAAATTTAATAAGAGTATTTTAATTTAAAGAAAAAAACATTACCTTAGCCTAACTGCTAATTGCTTTTAGTTATGAAATTACTTGATACTGGATATTGGACATCAAAACACTTTTATTGGCAATCTATATACAATATATTTTGCAATGGCATTCAATTTAAAAGTTTAACCTTCTTTTCTGCTTGTAATCCCGCTATTGATCTTGGAGGTATGTTTTTTGATAGAAAAACAGATATCTATCAATTATTACCTAGCCGATATGTACCAAGTACGCACATCGTTTCATCATTTGATTTAGCTATCGATTTTATGAGAAGTAATAACCTTGGTTTTCCTGTTATCGTAAAACCAAATGTTGGATTGAAAGGATTTAAAGTTTCAAAAATTGATAATAATGATCATTTAGAGTGTTTTTTTAAACATAGTGATGTCAATGATAGAGAATGGCTGATACAAGAGTACTTAGATTATAAAAAAGAGTTTTCACTATTATATTATCGATATCCTACGACTAAAAAGTGTGGAATTTCGTCTTTAGTTGAAAAAGAGTATCCATTTGTAACTGGAAATGGATATTTAACTTTAAAAGAGCTTATTGATAATTATAAAAATTCGTTTTTAGACAAAGACAATATATATCAAAAGTTCGAGGAAAAACTATATGAAGTGCCACTAAATGGGGAAAAGATTGTGCTTGACTTTATTGGTAATTATTCTCGTGGAGCAAAGTTTTATAGTAGAATGGAGTTTGTAAATGATTCAATGATTCACTATGTTTCCAATGTTTTTAAACACGTTGAAGGTTTAAATTTTTTCAGAATTGATTTTAAAGCTAATTCTTTAAACGACTTTTTGAAAGGAGACTTTAAAGTTATAGAAATCAATGGAATGAAATCCGAACCATTGCATATTTATGACCCAGAGAGTAATTTTTTATTAAATCATGGTATCAATAAAAAGCACTGGAATATAATTGTAGGTATTGTGAAAGAACAACAATCAAGACACATTATATTGCCTACATTCAAACAAGGTTTGGAGTCACTTATCTCTATTCGAAAAATGGTGAAATAAACGGTGAATGATATGCGGACACTCCACCGATCGGGAGAGTGCAGTTTTATCTATTCTATGTAGCTTATCCAATTTACAAGTTCATTGCCAAGATTAGACCAATCCCAAAATAATGATTATCTCTAGGAACATCTTTTACAACTTGATCTAAAACCATAAGATCCTTTTAATCCTGATGAAAACGATTTGTTGCCTATTGTGAAGTCAGTTCCTACTGAGAGAGATATTGGGATACTGATTTTATTGAATTCGCCGAAATTGAGTTGCTCGTCATTCGTTTCTTTTTCTGTTTCACCATTCGTGAATTCGGTTATTTGTTTCTTCTTATTTGATATATTTATTCCGATTCCCAATTCTGGTAATAAGTATAGTTTACCCACATTTATTTTTGCTCCGATTGGAATATATAAATAATTGAAATTATGAATCGATTTTATCGATTCAATTCCAAGTTGTCCACCAATTTCTATACTTTCAGATTCGCCTGTATTTAGAAAACCTATTCCTATTGTTGGTTTAATTTTTCCATTGGTATTGTAACTAATTCTTAGTAATGCGTTATGACTAAGTTTGAACTTTTCGTTAACCACTTGATTTGTCAACCTTGAATAGTTTGGAGAATATTCCACAGTTAAGCTAAATTTATTTTCTTGCGAAAATAGGATTTGAGAAGTAATTACTAATATAAATAAGATTAGATACTTAATTTCTTTTGTGTTCATTTTAGCAAGCAACATAACTATTTGATAAGTTGATTTCGAATTATGGTAAAGACGTGAATGTCAAAATAGTAAAAAACTTATATTGAATCATTTTTAATGATATTGATCTTAATTGATTTTTCTTTTTGCTCCTTTTTATATTTTTCCATTTCTTCTTTTGTTCTTGGGACAACTGTACCATTTAGATATAATGTCATAATCTGAGGGTAAGTGTTGGCTTTTATAGTTATGCTTGGACTTTGATCTCCATCTTTTCCAACACTGTCATATTTAACACCTATTATCCCTGTTTTTCCTGGGGGAATGGCTATAAAGGGAAAAGATGGTCGAGTGCAACCACATGTTGCAGTAGCGCTAAATATCTCAAGTGGAATATCACCTGTGTTTTTAAATTTGAACTCTTGTTCCACAACATCTCCTTCTGTAATTGTTCCAAAATCCCATTTTCTTTTTGTAAATTCAATAGCAGCAACCTTACTGGTTTTTTTATTCGGTGTAGAGTCTATTTTAATTTTAGTATTACTATTACTGATATTGGTTTTTGGTTTGTTCGCTTTGGATGGAGTACTTTTTTTAGCCGGAATATTTACTTTTTTTACCTTCGGCTTAGAGTTGTTAGTAGCAGGTTCTACTTTTTTAGGTGGAGTACTATTTTTTGACGTAACTCTAATTGAGTTGTCCGATGACTGAGCAGTAATTACACTAGACTTCGGTCTTGTTGATTTCTTTTTCTTTTTTTCTACAATGGTTTTTGAATTCTCCATTGATTTTACACTCTTTTTACTATCATTTTTACAAGACGATAGACACATTAGGAGTGTAAAAGAAATTAATAAAAAGGATGCTAATACAGTATTAATTTTCATAGATAATTGGTTATTGCAAAATCAAATATACAAAGTATTATCTTAGAACAGAGAAGTTATCTACTTTAACATATATTTCATCGTTACAAGTATATTTTACTTTGTAGATGTACATCCCCGGATTCACTTTTTTATTTTTAAATGTACCATCCCATGTGTGTGTTTTATTATTGGTTTCCCACATTTTTGCACCCCATCTATCATAGACTTCAAAGTAGTCTATATGCTCAACTAAGAATAAATTACTGATACCAAAATTGTCATTTAACTGATCATTGTTAGGTGTAAAAGCGTTAGGTAGTAATATCTTTTCACAGTCCAATTGGTCAGGATCTATTACATTGATTGTAAGACTATCTATTGTGCTGCATCCTCCTTTGTTTTGGATTGTTAATTTATATTCAGTGGTTACTTCTGGAGTAGCAATTGGGTCTAAAACTGTTTCGTCATCAAGATTGGTAATAGGGTTCCAAAAATAATTTTGGGCACACGTTGAACCAACATGTATTTGAACATCAGCACCTGCTACCACCGTTGTGTCATTAGTGACAATCTGATCTGGATTTAGTGAGCTACTTATAATTTCTTGAAAAGACAAAGCCCTGTCATATACTTTAAATTCATCAATCCAGCCATTAAATCTATCTTCATTCACAACTAAACAAGGACTGTTTGATATTGATAATTTTGCACTTTTTGGGAATTTTACTGCACCATTAGAAATAATTGAAACTCCAAGTTGATCATCTATATATAATGTATAGACTAATTCTGATTTAGTGAGTATAACACTATGCCAACATTTGTTTTTATTCAGTGGAATTAAATTAGATTGTATATTCGCAATATTTGGAGACATGTCAAATGCTATTTGATGGTCAAGAGGAGTATAGCTAATTGAAATAAAGGAATCCAAATTACATTCACTTCTTATAGACAATATATTTGTTTTACTTGATGCATTATCAATTTGAAAATAAAAACTCACAGTAAAATCTTCTTCTAATAATGAATCTAATTTTGAGGGAAAATTCAGATTGTCATTTACACCATCAAAGTAAAGTCCATTATCAGTAAGTCCACAGTCGCAAGAGGGCAATGATATTGCCTTCGCATCATCATAATTTCCTAATTGGTCGCTAAATGTACAGCCATCAAATGAATAGTCTGCGATTAATTGTGATTGTCCATATGTTGATGTTAATATTGAAATTAGCAATATCAAAACCTTATTTGACCAAGATTTATTCATGTATTTATCTTTTATTCTATTATCCTATTGACCAAACATTCCAGCCATTCCTGGAGGTAAAATATCATTTATCATGCTTTGAGAGGCAGACGCTTCTTCACTAGCAATTTTATCTAATAAATTATTAAAAGCCACTAAAATCAAGTCTTCTAATTCTTCTTTGTTTTCTAATTTTAGATATTTTTCATCAATGGATATATTAGATATCTCTCTTGCTGCATTACCACTAATAGTGATGCCCTCTAATGATTCGCGAATTACAATTTGCTGCAATTTGGCTTTCATCGCGGCTTGCTTTTCTTCCATGTTACCCATTAAATCTCCAAACATGATATTAAGTTTTTATTATTAATGTACACAAGATATGCATTTTTTGAATCTCTTTAGACAAAACGAAAAGAAGAGTAGTTTTCTTATCGAAAACTACTCTTCTTTTTATTTACTCTATAGTCGTTTGAGCATTAATCTTTAAAAATTTTTATTGTTTCACTTTTAATATTAGTTGTAATTTGTATCAAATAGACACCATTACTAAGATTTGATATATCAAGTGTGCTGTAATTGTTATTTATAGTAAATGCTTTTACTTTTTGCCCATTGATATCCATTACAGATCCATATGCTGTTGATAGGTGACCTAAGTCAATATTAAGAAGTCCACTTGTTGTATTTGGATATATTCTAACTGCTGATTTTTCATTGTATGTTGTTTTTGCAATTGAAGAATAAGAAGATTTACCATCAAAGTCAATTTGTTTAAGCATATAATAATTTGTTCCGTTTATTGAGTAATTATCTGTGTAACTATATATTGATGTATTATATGTAGTACCATTACCTACGATTTGATCTATTTTTTCAAACCGTCTACCATCAGTTGATCTTTCAATTTCAAATATATCATTATTGATTTCAATTGCTGTTGCCCATTCTAAAATAGTAACATGCTTTTTTCTTGAAGCAGTAAAGGATACGAACTTTACTGGCAATGATGATTGACCTAGTTCGGCAGGTGTTATATTCGGAATATCTATACCCATTACTTTGACTACACCTTCAGTGCCTTCTGGCCATTCATCACAAGAATATCCAGGTATCATTTCAGCTGCACAAGTAACACCCATTGCGATCACACACCCATTTCCTGTAGCCGTATTCTCTAAGATAAGTGGTTCTCCCGAATTTGCTAAA
>JAZGFO010000040.1:0-6304 GCA_036479655.1 Saprospiraceae bacterium | reverse complement strand
TTTCGGTTTGCTCATACACCAATCTGTTTTTATCTCAATTTGATCAAAAATATACTAAAATTATAAATGCCGAGAAAAAGTGTAGTGATGTTTAATTTGATAGTGCAAAGTATATATAAGTCAACACACCTAAGAACACACCTAAAAGCGGGGAGCCCGTGCGAAAACGTGGGTGCGGGAGCAGCATTACAGCGTAGCATTTTTTCGGACTGATTTTTTTTGTTTATTCATTTCGCTCCTATTTTCTTTATGGTATTCATGAATCTCCTAAAGTCGATTTGTGTTTTTTTTATCACTGAAAAAAAATGAAATCCTGTCTGGAAAGACACATCTAAGATGAAGCCAATAAAGTCCGTCTGACAAGACAAAAATCAAACAACTCATCGATGAAAAAAAATGAAATCCCGTCTGATGAGACAAAAAGTGTAATGTAGTTAATTGGCAATAAAAAAGAGGCTATCTCAAAAAATTGAGATAGCCTCTACTATTAAATCTTTATGACCTATGAGGTCATCAATAAGAAACTTATTTTCTTAAAGTTACTTCGATTCTTCTATTTTGTGCTTTACCAGCTGCAGAATTATTAGCTGCAACAGGATTGGCAGAACCATAACCTTTAGCAGAAATTCTTTTTACATCAATACCTTGTGCTATTAATCTTCCCAATACAGCATTTGCTCTAGCAGAAGATAATGTTACATTTTTAGCAGCATCACCAGTATTATCAGTATATCCACTTACATCGATATTTACACCAGGATAAGCTTTAAGTATTTTTGCTAAGTTATCTATTTCAACTGCTGACTTAGTATCAATTTTTGCAGAACCAGTAGCAAAAGTTAGGTTTCTAAAAGTAACTTTACCATCACCTTTAAATCCACCATTGATAAAAGCCATCATTTGACTACCAGCAGAATTAGCACCAAAAGTTACTTTATCCAAAGCCGCTTTAGCCGCTGCATCTACTTTAGAAAATGCTGCACTTGTCATATTAGCTGCTGCATTTGCCATATCTTTTGTTTTATTAGCAGCTGCTGTAGCCATATCTTTAGTTTTATCAGCTACTGCATCTACAGGGTTACCTTTACCTACCATCCACCAAGCCAAGCCACCTAACAATAATAAAGGGAATGCCCATTTAAGCCATCCCATACCTGATTTTGCAGTATTAGTAGCAACATTAGCCGTTGTTCTTGCTGCAGAAGAAGCAGTATTTGTAGCTTTAGAAACTACATCTCTTGCACCATCAGCAAAACCTAAAAGATTACCCATTCCAGAAGGCATAGCCTTAGCAACAGCACTTTTTTGTCCCATTAACATATCAGTTAAGAAAGAAAGACCTTTACCTTTCATTTGTTTTCCGATCATACCAATTAAAAATGGAGCAGCCATTTTAAGTAAAGAAGAAGTACTTCCACTTTTAAGGCCAGACAATTTAGTAATCATGTCTACTATTCCTCCCATTTTACTCCCTAATAATGATTCTAATATACCACCACCTGAATTAAGAAGACCATTAACGCTACTCGCGCCTCCTCCAAATAATCCACCGATGTTACTTAGCATACCCATATCTACACCACCAATCATGTCCATAATCCCCTTTGCGCCTGAAGGCTCAGAAGACTTAGTGATTAATGATCCAAGAATTGCAGGAAACGCACCACCTAAGGCTTTTGTTATGTTACCTTCTGATTCTCCAAGAAAACCGGCTGCTTGTGTTGCTAAAGATCCAGTTACTTGGTCTTTTAGCATGTCTAATAAATTGATTGACATAATTAATGTTTTGATTATTAAAATTCTATTCTAAAAATCTCCTATCAATATAGTATTGATACTAGAGATTAATGGGCAAAGTAATAAAAATAATGCTTAATTATGTAATAATTTAACACTTATATATTAAAAAAAACATCATCTATTTTATGTCCAAAAGCACGATACTGCACATCAGGCTCATTTTCAACAAAGTACACATATAAAAAAAACTGCAACTTAAATCAATCAAAGCAAGAAGTTATATTCGTTTTTATTTAATCTTATATTCTCCATTCAAAAGCTGCATTTATCAAATCAGTATAAGTATCATTTCCAGCAAGAATTTTTCGATTGCCGAGTATTACCATTTGCTCTCTTGCTCTTGTAATCGCTACATTCAGCTTCCTGTCTATGCCTTCATGGGATAATGATACTAAAGATCGCAACTGTGAAAGTCGGTTGGTACATAAAGACAATATAATAATATCTCTTGCGCCACCTTGATATCGCTCTACTGTGTCTATAGTTATCGACTCTGACAAATCAGGAAACTCTATTTCCAACTGTTGTCTTATTGTAGCTATTTGTGCTCGATAAGGGGTAATGACACCAATTGTTTTATTGGTTATTGTCTCATTATTTTCGGAATATAACTTCTGAAGTAAATCCAATACTTTCATAACTTTTTTTGCTTCATGCTTATTAGTCTTCCAATTGAAAGCATCATCTACACGAGTCGGAATATAGATAAATCGGTTTTCAATCAGTACCTGTCCCATAATATCAGTACTTGTAAGCTCTCTATTAATTACTAATCTTTTGATATGCGGTAAGACACCCAACTTATTCTCATAAAAATGCTGGTTGGGAAACACCATTAATTCTTGATGCATTCTTCCTTGTAGTGACAAAAGTCCCAAAGCTTGATCCCAATTGTTTTTTCGACATTGATGGTATAATCTTTCAAATAGAGACATTCTCATATCTGTAATTCCCAAAGCCAATAAATCTTGACTTACAATTTTGGATTGGTCGATCCGCTGAGTGACAACAGCAGGTAACTGCTTATGATCACCGATTAAAACCGCTTTTGCTACTCTACTTAAAAGTCCCAACAACATAGGTTCTAATATTTGTGAGGCTTCATCAATTATAACTCTGTCAAAGTTTTTTAATTTAAATAATTCTGATTTTGATACAATAGAAGAAACAGTTGAAATGAAAATTCTATTACTTTTTATCAATTTTTTAATAGCAATTCGAGTATCCATATCTCCAATCAATTTATTGATTAGTCTTGGTCTATATTCTTTTCCACAACTGGTCTCTGAGCCGATCCTAATGTAGTTATTTTTAAAATCAGTTCCAATAGATTCTATTGCTGCACACATTTCATCAACTGCTCGATTGGTATAGGCTAAAAGTAAAATATTTTCATCAGAATTCTTGTATAATCTTTCAACAAGGCTTTTGAGCATAACACTTGTTTTACCTGTCCCTGGAGGTCCCCAAAGCAGGAAATAATCTTTAGAATTTGTCATTCTGTCCAGCAATAAATTTTGCTCATCAGTCAAGTTAGTGACATCTTCAAAAACGGTATCTCCTCCTTTTTTGGGTGGACGACTACCTAACCAAAGGTTTTTAACATCTGCTCGAGCATTTATAAATTCTGACAAAGAACGATAGAGCATATTAAAACCACTATCCAAAGAATCAGATTCTATATTCCAACTTAATATGGAGCTAAACAAAGAATCATTGTACTGTCTACTTCTTAACTTGACTTCTATTTCTATATCACTGATACTAAGTATTGTACATTTAAAAATTTGGTTTTTAAGTACTGCTCTAGGATTGTCGCTATGAGGATACAAAACGGCAATATCTCCTTCTCTAAAATTTGCAAGTTTATTGGTGTTTTCTGTCTTAGACAGTATTATAGTAGGGACTATATGCTTTGATTTATTTTCTTTAATTTCCAGCTCTTTTAAAAGACCAAATCGTTCTTCTTTTTCGTCCATATTTTCCAACCAAAGTGCAGAAAGTCCATTAGATTTATAAATCCCATGTTCTCCAGACTTAGCAAGTCGCTGTTCTCTACTTATAAATGAACTATATTCATTAAAATATGATTTTTCGCAATTTGATAATCCTTTATAAAGTTTTTCAAATTTTTCGATGTCAGATAATTCAAAACCTTTTGTTTTAGGAAAGTTGGTTGACTTTACATAGTCGAATAACTCTTGAGCATCAGTTGCAGAATTAGCTAATTTATATTCTATTGCTATAAGGTCATTTCTAACTTTCATTGCCTCATATTGCTGAGATTTCACAGGAGGAGCATATTTTAGCGACTGCTCACTTAGTTTAGAATATAGAATGTAATTGTTAGGCTTTTTCTTAAATCCAAAAGTAGATTTTATCATTAAATCATATAATAATGTCTGCGAATAATGATTAGCATTAAGACCATAAACATTGGCTCTAAATATTCCTCCACTTTTTAATTCAACGATATCATATTGATTATGTGCTTCATTGTAGTGAAACAAATCTAACCTTCCTTGCAAACCATAATCTCTACTATAAAATGAAGGTTCTAGAAAAACTTTATTTCTATGAATTCCTTGCTTGGGTAAGTCTAATGCTACTGTCCGTTTTAGATTGAGATAATGATTCTTAGCATCTGCCATCATCTTCCTTATTTGGTCATCAGTAAATACTGTCATTGCCAAAGGGCTCAGCTTAAAAATACCAGGAATTAAATCTTTAAATTTTACATCAGGATTAGAGATGATTTCATCAAGAAATAGATTGGCAATATTACCAACTACAAGCGGAATCGAGTTTTCTATCGGTTTAAACTTTGATATTAGACGGGACATCGACTCAGACCCATATGGTTTAAAACAATTAGCAATAGCTGTTACATCTAAGAGATAATCAGGCTCTATCACAATGGCATTAGGCAGATATTTACCATCATCAAGGACTTCTACATCAATGAGATTGGCGTGCATCGGAAAACTAAATGAGCGATCAATAAGCTCAATACTTTCATTAAATATTTCATTTTTATCTGCTTTATCAAATAGAGCTGTTTTTAATTCGGTAGGATCTTCGTCATCGTAAAAATAGACTTCATAATTATCAATATTTACGCTATCAATAATGGTTTCGACAACAGGTCTAAATTGGACAACTTCCTTTTGTTTTTGAGCAAAATGATCTGATAGTTCTTTGGGTAAAACGTCTATTTGTTCATTACCATTCCACACCCAATCAATTATATTGTCTATTACATACTTGCCAAGACCGACATAAGAATTGGGGAAAGATTTGATTTTCATTCTTTCATTATCCCGCCTAAAAGTATGTAAATAATACATCAAAGTAGAATCGACCTTATATCTATTCGCAACAAATGATGCTCTAGAAAACAATGTTGTAAAAATAATTTTTTCGTCTTCTGTCATTTCTTCTAGAACACTACTTAATAGATTAAATAAAGCTTTTGTTTTTTCAAGATCAGTGTATTCGGTAGATATTAAAATTCTATCTAGTGATTCTTCGAATATATCTTGAATATTTTTTTCCATTATGTTTATTATTCATTTGGTCAAATATACATATAATATACCTATATCGATTTATGATTTTCTCTGAAAGCTGATTCAAAATGTCAATACTTTAAAATTTTAATTTTATGAAATCCAAACAATTACTTTTTTAATACCTATATAACCAATAGATGATTACTTTTGCGCAATATGTACAAGATTAAAGAAATATACTACACTATACAAGGAGAAGGATACCATAGTGGTCGCCCTGCTGTATTTTGTCGATTTTCTGGGTGTAATCTATGGTCAGGTAGAGCAATAGATAGAGCTAAGGCAATTTGTCAATTTTGTGATACAGATTTTTGGGGCACTGATGGTTTAAATGGTGGTAAGTATACTGCAAAGGAACTGGCTCAGAAGATATTCAGTTTATTACCAAACAAAAAAAACGACCCTTTTGTAGTATTTACTGGTGGAGAACCTGCCCTACAAATTGATACTAATCTAGTAGATGAAATGCATTCAATTGGATTTGAAGTTGGAATAGAGACTAATGGTACACTGGATTTGCCACAAGGAATTGACTGGATATGTATGAGTCCAAAAGCCAATACAGATATAATCATCACAACTGGCAATGAATTAAAAATTGTAGTTCCGCAAGATGGTATTGATCCTAAAAATTTTGAATCAATGAAATTTGATCATAAATATATTCAGGCTATGCAAAGTGATACATGGGATCATAATATTAAACATGCAATCTCCTACGTAAAAAACAATCCAGACTGGCGACTCAGTACCCAAACTCATAAATACTTAGGGATAGATTGAGGTGTTTTTAATTTGTTTTGTCTTTCCAGACAAGGTGTTTTAGTTGTTTCTTAGATATGTCTTTCCAGACAGGATTTCATTTTTTATTCGATAAAAAAAAACCAAATCGAATTTAGGAGATTCATGAATACCATAAAGAAAATAGGAGC
>JAZGFO010000039.1:0-8987 GCA_036479655.1 Saprospiraceae bacterium | reverse complement strand
GCTGGTAACTGGAAAATGAACACTACAGTCGAAGAAGGTGTGAAATTATTTACAGAAATAAATAAACATAAACAAAATAATGACGCTTTAGTGATAATAGGTGCTCCAAATACTCATCTATCTTCACTATTAAAAATTGAAAATAGAAGTATTAAAATTGCTGCTCAAAATTGCTACTTTGAAAACAGTGGTGCATTTACTGGAGAAACATCGCCATTGGTATTGTCACAAATGGGTGTCGAATATGTGATTATTGGTCATTCTGAACGAAGAGAATACTTTAATGAAAGTAATGATATTCTTGCAAAGAAAACGGATGCAGTCCTTCAAAATAATATGGAAGTAATATTTTGTTGTGGTGAGCCTCTTGAAATAAGAAAATCAGATGGGCAAAACGCTTATGTTGGCAAACAATTGGAAGAAGGATTGTTTCACGTTAATGCTAACGATATGTCCAAAATCACTATAGCTTATGAGCCAATATGGGCAATAGGAACTGGAGAAACAGCATCAGCAGCGCAAGCGCAAGAAATGCACAGTTACATAAGATCTTTATTAAAAAATAAATACGGTGATGCCATTGCTCATCAGACAAGTATATTATATGGTGGGTCAGTAAAACCAGCAAATGCGAAAGAAATATTTGGGAAATCAGATGTTGATGGTGGTTTAGTCGGCGGAGCTTCATTAAAGCCAGATTTATTCTGTGACATAATTGACTCTTTCTAAAATTATTTCTCCTTTGTAAATGGAGAGATTATATATACTAAATAAACACAACGTAACGAGCAAATCATTTGCACATATTGCTTAAACTGTATATGTGTTACTGGTTAACAGTCAGTGCGTATTACGTAATGACTAAGAAAAAAAGGTTAAATAATATATAATTGATTACAATTAGGAATAAGTTATAAAGAAGTATTATCTTTGTAATCTATATGCACATTTTGTAAGACAAAATATTTAGATTATACTTTTGTTTTAATTAATTAGAAATGCTGTATGTAAAACCGATTTTTTTGACTAAAAGACATCATTTCAATGAGAAAAGGATATGTAGTAATATTAGTGGTATTGATCTCAATACTATCATGTACAAAGGATCAAATGGCTCCATTGATCGAGTTAGATAATAAATTAAGATCTCTTGTAACAGTAGCTTCTCCTAATGGGAAAATGAGTTTCTATGTCTTGCCAGATGAAAATGATTTAGTAAATGTCCCACAGGATCCTAAAAATCAATTAACTGCAGCAAAGGTTCAATTGGGTAAATTTATGTTTCACGATACGGGTTTAGCTCAAGATGCAAAGAAACCTTCTGGAATGGGTACATATTCTTGTGCATCATGTCATAATTCGGATTCAGGATTTAAGTCAGGAAGTTTTCAAGGAATTGCGGATGGAGGAATAGGGTATGGAGTTGAGGGAGAGAATCGTGTAATGGATACACAATACGAACAGAATGAACTTGATGTGCAAAGTGCAAGGCCATTAAGCTTAGTAAATGTTGGGTATGTGACTAATACATTTTGGAATGGTCAATTTGGTGGTGGAGATGTTAATATTGGTACAGAAGACGTATGGGAATTACGAACAGATACGGAAAGAAACGCTTTAGGTTTTGAAGGAATTGAAACTCAAAATTTTGATGGGTTAATTTCTCATAGAATTTCAATTTCAAAAGAAATTTTAGAAGAAAATGGGTATATAGAATTATTTGATGAAGTGTTTGGAGATATTCCTGAAGAGTCGAGATATACGATAGAAACAGCCTCTTTTGCCTTTTCTGCTTATATAAGAACAATTGTTTCTAATCGAGCTCCATTCCAAAAATGGTTAAAGGGTAACAAACAAGAAATGTCTGAAAAGTCAAAAAAAGGAGCAATATTATTCTTTAGTAAAGCAAACTGTTCTAATTGTCATTACAGCGAAAATCTTGGATCATCAGAATTTCATGCTTTAGGTGTTAATGATATGTATCAACAACCTTCATACAATACAAGTAAAGAAGATAGGAGAAACCTTGGTAGAGGTGGGTTTACGGGTAGAGATAGAGACTTACACAAATTTAAAGTGCCAGGAATATATAATAATGCTGATGGAGATTTCTTTTTTCACGGTGCAAGTATAAAAACTATTGAAGAGCTGGTCGATTATAAAAATAACGCAGTTGGTGAAAATCCAGATGTATCTAAAAATAGAATATCTTCAAAGTTTAAACCTTTAAATTTAAATGATGAAGAAAAATCTGACTTAGTGCATTTTTTAAAATATGGATTGCACGATCCTAATTTAGACAGATATGTACCTGAGTATGTACCTTCAGGGAATTGTATACCAAATTCTGATACTCAAAGTAAGATTGATTTAGGATGTGATTAAAAGTATTGATTTTTTTATTTTGATTTCCATTAGACGTTCGGACGTTCTTTTTTTTGAAACAAAAAAAAGAACTAAAAAAAGTTCAAGGCTTGTATCATTTTTTAACGTATGTTTTTGATTGAAACACTTTCTGAAGTCGTGAGTAATGAAATTGAAAACATATTGAAACTCGCATTTAGTTTATTTTTATTTCCATCTGTTTATTTTTCAAATAGATTCCTTCAGTTAATTACAATTCGTTTTGCTATACACCAATCTTTTTTATCTCAATTGGACAAAAAAAAATACTAAATTATAAATGCCGAACAGCATCTAAGAAGCATCTTAAAAAAACCACCTGACAAGACAAAAATAACTAAGAATCATTTAATAGCTAATTTTGTATTCTTACATAATGCAATAATACCTGATTTTCATATTTCATTTTAGCTGACCATTTTTTTAGTTTGGTTATATGCAATCGTTTGTTTATAATTGTTGTTTAGTTTGATCTTTAAAAATCAATAAATAATAAAATTATAAGTATGCATATCGGTCAAGACCATATAAATCAAAGTAACAATACGATCTTATCTAATCATAAGACATCATATGAAGCATTAAAGAGCCAATTGATTAATGCAGGTGTAAACATAGAAGATGTAGTCAATACGATAAAAGACTATAAAGTAGCCATTCCAAGTTGGGCACTAGGTGCCGGGGGGACTCGTTTTGGAAGATTTAGTATAGGAGGAGAACCAAGCAATATAAGAGAAAAACTTAGTGATATAGGCATTATTAAATCTTTAACAGGATCTACCGATGCAGTTTCATTACATATACCTTGGGATATTCCTGATGACCACAAAGCAGTTGGAGCATATGCTAGTAATTTAGGTATTAAATTTGATGCCATGAATTCTAATACTTTTCAAGATCAGAAAGATCAAAAGTATAGTTATAAGTATGGTAGTTTGTGTCATGTAGATCCAAACGTGAGAGCGCAAGCAGTACAGCACAACATTGAAGTTATTGACCATGGTATAAAATTAGGAAGTAAGTCCATCACAGTATGGTTAGCAGATGGTAGTAATTTTCCTGGCGCTAGCAATTTTAGACGATATTATAAAAACACAGTAGAAAGTCTAAAAAGCATTTATGCCCATTTACCGGATGATTGGAAGTTGTTTTTAGAATATAAACCATACGAACCAAATTTTTATAGTATGGTGATACCTGATTGGGGTACATCTCACATGATGGCTAAAGAATTAGGAGAGAAAGCCTATACGCTTGTAGATTTAGGTCATCACTTACCAAATACCAATATAGAGCAGATTGTCGGTATATTAATGAGCAAAGGCATGCTAGGAGGTTTTCATTTTAATGATAGTAAGTATGGTGATGATGATCTATCTGTTGGTGCAATAAAGCCATACCAATTATTTTTGATATTTAATGAGTTAGTATACGGAATGCAGAACAATGTGGGCAACAATCCTATACCAGCTTGGATGATTGATGCAAGTCATAATGTAAAAGATCCGTTAGAAGACTTAATTCAATCCTTGAATTCGATTGAGACAGCTTATGCAAAAGCATTACTTATAGATCAAAAAGAATTAGAAAAAGCACAAATGAATAATGATATTGTATTAGCACAAAAAATATTTTCAGATGCTTTTAATACAGATGTAAGACCTTTACTTTCTGAGGCACGATTGAGAAATAATGCAGCAATAGACCCAATTAAAACATATAGATCAGCTGATGTCAGAAATAGATTGATTGATGAAAGAGGCTCTAATAATGTAGCAACGGGACTTTGATGAGAAGCATGACACTTATATTTGACATTGGGAAAACTAATAAAAAATATTTTCTCTTTGATGACGAGTTTAATACTATAGAGTCGGACTCATTATCTTTTGATGAAATAGTCGATGACGATGGCTATCCTTGTGATGATATAGAAGTTATTAAAACTTGGATTTTGGAAGTTTATAAAGGATTGCTTTCTAAATATGTTGGTAAATTATCCTATGTAAATATTAGCTCTTATGGTGCTTCTATTGTACATCTAGATAAGGACTTTAAAATAGTTACGCCATTATACAATTATATCAAACCAGTTGACGATTCTATATTTAAACCATTGTATAATAAGTATAAAGGGGTTGCAGAGATGTCAAGAATGACGGGCTCACCAAAATTAGAATTACTTAACTCAGGTTTTCAATTGTATTGGTTAAAAATAACAAAGGAAAAAATATATAGCAAAATTTCGTATAGTTTACATTTACCAAATTATCTAAGTTATCTTTTTCATAATGTTTTACTGAGTGAATATACGAGCATTGGGTGTCATACTGCGATGTGGAATTTTGATAGTATGAAATATCATCAATGGATTAATGATGAGAAAATTACGGATAAATTCTCAAGTATTGTTAAAGGTGATTCAAAATATGAAATTGCTAATAATATACATGTAGGTACTGGGTTACACGATAGTTCTGCAGCTTTAATTCCTTATATAAAAACGAGAAAATCGAAATTCATATTGCTATCAACAGGTACTTGGAGTATAGCGTTTAATCCATTTAACAATGAGGCACTTACGACTTTTCAATTGACAAATGATTGTCTTACATATCTAAGTATTGATGGTGCACCAGTAGTGGCATCTCGATTGTTTTTAGGTCACGAACACGAATTTCAAATTACAAAGTTAAATGCTCATTTTGGAGTAGATCCATCGATTTACAAATCAATAAAATATAATGCGAATCTGACATCTCAAATGATGAGTGATAATAGAAGCTATTTTTGTTTACAACATTTAGGTGATGAAGCATTTAAAGTAGAATATTGTGATTTCTCAACTTATGAAATCGCTTATCATAGATTGATGCTAGAAATGGTGAAAAAGCAAATTTTTGCTCTTAATCTAATTTTAAGCAAAACAGATAAAATAGATGAGTTGATAATTGATGGTGGATTTGTAAATAATGATTTATATTGCAAAATGCTTAATAGGTTGCTACCTGAGTTTAAAGTTTATAGGTCAAACTTAAAATCTGGTGCAGCGATAGGTGCAGCTCTTTGTATTAATCCAAATCTTGAGCGCAAATTAGGTAATACAAAAAATATGCAAATAACATTAGTAAATAAATGATACAATAATCTATAATGAAAATTGGACTTTTTATACCATGCTATATAGATCAATTCTACCCAGAGGTAGGAAAGATAAGTTATTTGTTATTGCAAAAGTTAGGACACGAAGTGTATGTGCCTATGGATGTGCAGTGTTGTGGACAACCAATAGCTAATGCCGGATATGAGGATTTAGCAAAACCCTTGTATAATAAGTTTGTTGAGCAGTATAAGGATTTTGATATGGTAGTAATGCCTTCTGGTAGCTGTACTTACCATATTAAGAGTCATTACACAAATGTTGAGCAAAGCGAACAGTTAAAAAAAATTAGAAGGGTAACAATTGATATTTGTGATTTTTTATTAAAGTATGAAAAAGACAACTTGCCAAAGGTTGAATTTTCTGGAAAGGTAGCGCTACATACTGGTTGTCATAGTCTGAGGGGATTACGATTTGGAGAAGGATCAGAAATCCATAAAAAACCACATTCAAAGTTGAAAGAGTTGTTAAGCTATGCAGAAAATGCTATTGTAAATGATCTTGATAGGCCAGACGAGTGTTGTGGTTTTGGGGGCACTTTTGCGATTGCTGAAGAAGCGATATCTGTAAAAATGGGTAATGATAAAATAAGAGATGTAAAACGACAAGAAGTAGATTATTTGATTAGCAATGATATGTCATGTTTGATGCACTTAGGCGGTATAATAAAAAAGAAAAAAGAGAAAATAAAAGTAATGCATGTAATTGAAATATTTAAAGATTTTGTCAATGGGTAATCATGCAAAACATGCCGAAAAATTTGTTAATAATGATAGTCGTACTGACTGGCATGATGAATCATTGTGGTATGTAAGAAACAAAAGAGATAAAGCAGCTCATGCAATAGACGAATGGGAAGAATTAAGAGAATTGGCAAGTCAAATTAAGACCCATACACTCACAAAATTATCTGACTATTTACGAGAATTTGAAGCAAATGCTACAAAAAATGGAGTTGTTGTCCATTGGGCTAAAGATGCAAAAGAACACAACGAAATAGTTTTGAAAATTTTACAAGCCAAAAATATTGATAGGGTAGTAAAGAGTAAATCAATGCTTACAGAAGAATGTCATCTTAATCAATTTTTAGAATCAAAAAACATTGAAATTGTAGATACAGATTTAGGAGAATGGATTGTGCAGTTAAAAAATCAACCTCCTAGTCATATTGTAATGCCTGCAATACATTTAAAAAAGGAAGAAATTGGACAATTGTTTAAAGAGAAGAACATAACGGATATAGAAAGTGATGATCCTGAGTTTCTTACTCTTGCATCTCGTGTATTCTTAAGAAAGAAATTTCAGTTGTCAAAAGCCGCCATTACTGGGGTCAATTTTGCAATTGCAGAGACTGGAGAAGTCGTTGTATGTACTAATGAAGGTAATGCAGATATGGGGGTTCATTTTTCTGAAGTGAGTATCCATTGTATGGGTTTGGAAAAGATCATTCCTAAAAGGAAACACTTAGGTGTATTCACAAGATTGTTAGCAAGAAGTGCTACAGGACAAAATATTACCGTGTATACTTCACATCATAGGAGACCGGAAAAGGGACAAGAAAAACATGTCATTCTCTTAGATAATGGAAGAAGTGAAAGAATACATGACGACGATTTTTGGACTGCTTTAAAGTGTATTCGCTGTGGAGCATGTATGAATACTTGCCCAATATATAGAAGGAGTGGGGGCTATAGTTATGATTATACTATCCCAGGGCCTATTGGTTCTATATTAGCACCAAGTGTTGATCTTGAAGCGCACGGGGACCTACCATTTGCTTCAACATTATGTGGATCTTGTACGGATGTATGCCCAGTCAAGATTGACCTTCACGAACAATTATTTAGATGGCGACAAATAATAAGCAAGAAACAAGGTGCTAATACGCTTAGAGAACTTACAAATAAAGCTACCTCTTTAGTATTATTTAATAGGAATTTGTATAATCTGAGTACTGGTTTAATGAAATATGTGCCAAGTTTTATACTTAATAGTAAACTTAATAAATGGAGTAAAGGTCGAAAAACTCCTAAAATTTCAAATACAAGTTTTAAATCATGGTTGAAGAATAAAAACAAGTTGTAATAATGACCTCTAAAGAATACATACTTAATAAAATAGATAAAAAATCACGCGAAGAAGTTTCTTTACCCCAAATGAAATTATTTGAAGATAATCAATATAATTTATTGAAGACTTTTACTAATGAATGTATAAGCATAGGTGCATCTGTTGTTGATGTTAAAGCGGGTAACCACATTCCAAATGTATTGAAAACTTTAAATAGCAAAGTGCCTATTGTCGATCTTGTCAATAAATTTGATCTTGATTTTAGTACAAATGAAGTTGTAGATGACTTATATGGTCAAGATGTGGTTTTTGCTGAAGGAGAATATGGAATAGCTGAAAATGGTGGAATATGGCTTGATACAACTAAGATGATCCATCGTGGATTGTTGTTCTCTTGTGAAAGATTAGTATTATTAATAAATAGAAAAAACATCATTCTTAATATGAATATACTCTATGATCGTATAGGCAGTTATGATTATGATTTTGGCGTATTAATTGCTGGGCCATCAAAAACTGCTGATATCGAACAATCTCTTGTAATCGGGGCACAAGGAGCAAAAGAACTTATTGTGATAATTGAATAACGATTCGTATTTTTTTATAGTTTTATTTGATTTTCTATTTTTCTAATTAGACGTAGTCATGATTGTTGTAAAACCTATAATTCATCTATTGGGTAGCTCTCTCTAATGCTCAGTATACAGGATTTATAAAATTTATATGTCATATTTAATTAATTATATTTGAACATGATATATAATTTCTTATCTTAGCAAGATATTTCGCGCAAACGATTGCGGAGATTCTGACAACTAATTAATATTTAATAAAATTTAACTTAAAACTATGAGAAAAAATTTACAATTATTATCTACTCTAGCATTAATGCTGTTTAGTACTTTGACCTGGGTTACTGCTCAAACTACAGTAACGAGCTATTCAGAAGATTTTGAGAATCCAGTAAGTCTTGATTTATGGAGACCAAATACATCAACTCATGATGATTTATCACCAGTATTTGATGTATCACAAGCTGGTGGAGTACTTACAACTGTAGTGAATCAGAAGAACTTTTTTGATGGACAATTTTTCAATTTCACTAAGAATGATAGTATTATTCTTGATATTAGTGGGAATACATACATCACGTTTGATGTAAAAGTAGATGCAGGGGCAACATATGATGGTGCAGCAGCCGATAATGTAGCATTCTTAGTGTCACCTTATGGACCAAATGCAGATGGAGACTTGATGAGAGAGTTCTTAGCAATAAGAATGGATGTGCCAGCAGATGGAGAATGGCATACATTAGTATATGATATATCAGAACAATTTGGAAAACCAGATTGGG
>JAZGFO010000038.1:0-7591 GCA_036479655.1 Saprospiraceae bacterium | reverse complement strand
CTGAACCGAAATCTTAAGCTAAAACTGATGTGAAAACTGAATCTAAAAATGAAGAGAAAACTGAAGCGAAAACTGAAGTGAAAACTGAAGCGAAAACTGAAGCGAAAACTGAAGTGAAAGCTGAAGCGAAAACTGAAGCGAAAGCTGAAGCGAAAACTGAAGTGAAAGCTGAAGTGAAAGCTGAAGTGAAAGCTACTCCTAAAAAAGCAGCTAAAAAGAAAACAGCAGCTAAAGATGGAGCAGATGATTTGAAAAAGATTGAAGGAATAGGACCAAAAATTGCTGGCCTATTGACTGATGCAGGTATTGCTACTTTTGAAGCATTATCAAAAGCTGATCCTGATAAAATAAGAGAAATCTTAGCTGAAGCTGGATCAAGATACAAAATGCATGATCCTACTACATGGCCAGAACAAGCTGGAATGGCGAATACTGGTGATTGGGATAAATTAAAAGTATGGCAAGATGAATTAAAAGGCGGTAAATAAACCTTTTTAATTTCATTTTATAGATTTATAGAGGCTGTCTCATTGAGGCGGCCTCTTTTTTTTTGCACCTTCCCAAACCTATTTATTACATGCTATCATATTGAGTGCCTGCACATTAGAAAGCGTACTTAACAGTAGATATCAGCGTATGTAACAAGAGTTACTTCGATTAATTCTAATGACTATACTTTTGTGCCATAATCAATAAAAAACACTATTAAAATTATTAAAATGAAAGTAGAACAAATTTACACAGGATGTTTGGCTCAAGGAGCTTACTATATCGAAAGCAATGGAGAAGCGGCAATAATCGACCCATTAAGAGAAACTCAACCATACATTGACAAAATAGAAAAAGATGGTGTAAAACTTAAATACATTTTCGAAACTCATTTTCACGCAGACTTCGTATCAGGACATGTTGACTTAGCTAAAAAAACTGGTGCAAAAATAGTATATGGACCAATGGCTGAAACTACATACGATATACATTCTGCAAAAGATGGAGAAAAAATGCAAATAGGTGATGTTACTATTGAAGTTTTGCATACTCCAGGTCACACAATGGAAAGTTCTGTATTCTTATTAAAAGATAAAGAAGGTAAAGACTATGCAATGTTTTCTGGCGACACATTGTTTTTAGGAGATGTAGGAAGACCTGACTTGGCTATCAAGCAAGGATCAGTAACTAAAGAAGATTTAGCAGAATATTTATTTGATAGTTTGAGAAATAAAGTAATGCCATTAGCAGATGATATTATTGTGTATCCTGGGCATGGTGCTGGATCGGCATGTGGTAAAAACCTATCATCAGATACATGGGGCTACCTTGGAGATCAGAAAAAAGAGAACTATGCATTAAGAGCCGACATGACAAAACAAGAATTTATCGATGAAGT
Source organism: Saprospiraceae bacterium (assembly GCA_036479655.1). GTDB lineage: Bacteria > Bacteroidota > Bacteroidia > Chitinophagales > Saprospiraceae > CAJXUU01. The sequence goes on along the minus strand of JAZGFO010000038.1, from coordinate 6,204 downwards.
TACTGCTGGACTTACACCAGCACCACAATATTTTGCAAAAAATGCAATGATGAACAAGTCAGGATATGATAGTTTTGATGATGTACTACAAAGAGGTGCTGTTACATTATCACCAGAAAAATTTGAAGAAGTAGTAGAAAACATGGAAGCATTAATGTTGGATACAAGATCAGCGAAAGAATTTGCAGATGGTCATATACCAAATTCAATCAATATTGGGATTAATGGTGGTTTTGCTCCATGGGTAGGTGCTCTAATATTAGATATCAAACAACCAATAGTATTGATAGTAGATGAAGGAATGGGAGAAGAAGTAGTAACTAGACTTGCAAGAGTAGGATATGATAATACTTTAGGATACCTTGAAGGTGGAATAAAAAATTGGAAATCAGTTGGTAAAGAAATAGACACTATTGAATCTATATCTCCAGAAGAATTTGCAACGAGAAAATCATCTGGTATAGTTGCAAAAATTCTTGATGTAAGAAAACCTACAGAATTTTTAGCACACCATATTGTTGAAGCTACTAACATGCCATTGGACTACATCAATAATGGGATGACAAAATTGGATAAATCCAAAACTTACTATATTCATTGTGCAGGAGGATACAGATCAATGATCGCATCTTCAATATTGCAAGCAAGAGGATTTAGAAATATAATAGATGTCCAAGAAGGATTTAAAGGTATTGAAGAAAATGGTAAAATAGAATTGACAAATTATATGTGTCCATCTGGAATGACACAAGAATTTATCGATGAAGCTATTGCATCAGTTCTATAAATTAAAATTTTCAAACTAATTTGGTCAGACTATGGTTATCCGTAGTCTGACCTTCTTTTGCCATAAATGTTTGGCAATCAATCAAAATAACTTATGAATATTATAGAATTTTTAAGCCAATCTTGGCACTGGGCTGCCTCAGGAACAGGAATCGTATTTGTTATGTTTCTATTATTATGGTTTGGTGGAGAATTTGGTGCATCTGCTAATCTCAGAACCATGTGTGCAATAGGAGGAGCTGGAAAAAATGTAAGCTTTTTCGATTTTAAATGGAAAAATCAAATTTGGAATCTTGTATTTATTGGCAGTGCTATTATAGGTGGTTATATTGCTACCACTACTTTGGCAAGCCCAGAACCTGTACAAATTGCTGCATCAACACAAGAATATTTAAAATCTGTTGGTATTAGTACTCCACAGACAATCGAAGAAGGATTTGGATATGTTCCAAATGAAATTTTTGGAACATCTAATTTTGGTACTCCAAGAAACTTATTTCTATTACTATTTGGAGGGTTCATGGTAGGTTTTGGTGCGAGATATGCTGGAGGTTGCACATCAGGTCACGCAATAAGTGGTCTTGCCAATCTACAAATACCTTCTTTAATCGCTGTTGTAGGATTCTTTATTGGAGGTTTATTTATGGCATGGATTGTTTTACCTCAGTTATTATCACTTTAAAAAACCACAAATTATGAAATTATTAAAATATGTATTCCCAGGTATTCTATTTGGTATAGTAATGACAAAATCAGAAGCTGTTAGTTGGTTTAGAATACAAGAAATGTTTAGATTTGAAAGTTTCCATATGTACGGTATTATTGGCACATCAGTAATACTTGCGACTATAATGGTATATCTCATTAAGAAATATAAGACTTCAAACTTAAAGGGTAGTGAAATCAAATTTAATCCCAAAACCATGAGTATTCCAAGGTACTTGATAGGAGGGATAATATTTGGTTTAGGTTGGGCAATGACGGGTGCATGTCCAGGTCCAATGTTTACACTTATTGGTCATGGAATTTGGCCTATACTATTAGTAATAGGTAGTGCATTAGTTGGCACCTATACATATGGTGCATTAAGGTCAAAATTACCTCATTAAATTACACTAAAAGTAAAAATGAAAATACTATTAAAAAATATAATACTGCTATTAATAATTGTTTTTGCATCAAGTTGTAAAACAAAAAAAATAAAAGCAAACTCGCATAAAAATATTTCTAATCATAAAACACTGGATAATAAACATTGGGGATATGATGGGGACCTATCTCCTTCCCATTGGTCAGAAATATCAAATGAATTTATAGATTGTGCAGAAGGACATGCTCAATCACCAATAGATGTTTCGACACATATAGAATCAAATGATAGAAGCACAATAAAATTTTCCTACCACTCAACGGCTATTGATGAATTAAATAATGGACACACAATTCAGGCAGATATATTAGAAAAAAATGAATTGTTAGTCGATGATGTTCCGTATAATTTTAAGCAATTTCATTTTCATGCACCATCTGAGCACCAATTAAATGGTCAATATTATCCAATGGAAATGCACTTAGTACATGCAACTAAAGATGCAAAATTGGTAGTGATTGGAGTTTTAATAAAAGAAGGGAAAGAGAATAAAATATTTAGCTCAATCTGGAATAATGTGCCTCAACATGTAAATGAACATGTATTGCCTTCCAAAAAAATAGATCTTTTACATTTATTGCCAAACAACCATACTTATGTACATTATAGCGGTTCACTTACAACCCCACCATGTTCAGAGGGTGTCGAATGGTTTGTAATGGAAAACACAATCGAAATGTCAAAAGAACAAATAAATAAGTTTGTTTCTGTATATAATCACAATAATCGACCATTACAAAAACTGGAAGGAAGGGCACTATCCGAAGGAAAATAGTATCTTGTAATTAAAAGTCAAAAACAATTAATCTAAAAACATGAAATATACATTTTTCATTTTATTTATTTTCGCTTCAATAAATTTATCAGGACAAATCCACGAAAATATAAATGTATCTGAAGCTAAAACTTTGATAGCAAACAATCTTTCAAATAGTAATTTTACAATTCTTGATGTACGTACTCCAAATGAGTATTATCCAGAACATATTGAAGGTGCATTTTTTAGAAATTTTTATGCCAATGATTTTCAGCAACAATTGGATAGTCTTGATAAAAATCGAACATTTCTAATCTATTGTAGATCAGGAAATAGAAGTGGTCAAACATTTACAATGATGAAAGATTTAGGATTTCAGGGTATCTACAATATGCTTGGTGGAATGAATGCATGGAATAGTGCAGGGTACCCAGTAACTGATGTTGTGCCTGATTATGTAGATATTTATGCTAATACTACAGGAATAGATAATAAATTGAATAATACCCTTAATATTAATCCAAATCCTGCAAATGATTATTTAAAGATAAACAATGCGAGTGATATAAAAACAATAAAAATCTATACTTTAAATGGACAATTACTTATTACTAGGAATTTGGCTCAAAACAAAACAGATCAAGTAGATATTAGTACACTCTCTCCACAAGTAATGATTGTTGTACTATTAGATTCAGAAGGTAATGTTGTAAATAGTAGCAAAATTATAAAGCAGTAATTAGGTTTAAATTATTAAACCCAAGAACATTCAAGAACTCTGGCTTTTTGCTTTCATTTCTTAGAATATACTAATCTGACATTGCCAAGATGTCTTTAGAATTCTATAACCTATAAAAAGATATATTGGTCGATTTTTTTTGGTGTAAAGTGACATTTTATGCATTTTGCATTAAAATCGCAACTTATGAATATATTATCTTTAGAGAATGTGGTCAAAAAATACCAAAAACACACAGCTGTTGATCATATTTCTTTTGATGTCCCCAAAGGAAGTTTATTTGGATTATTAGGTCCTAATGGTGCTGGAAAAACATCTCTTATAAGAATCATAACGACCATCACCATGGCAGATTCAGGGACAATACTATTTAATGGTGAGCCACTAAATTTTAATCACCCATCAGATATTGGTTATATGCCCGAAGAACGAGGGTTGTATAAAAAAATGAAAGTAGCGGAGCAATTGATGTATCTCGCTCAACTAAAAGGCATGTCAAAAAAAGAGGCTAGGCAAAAACTAACTGATTGGTTAGAAAAGTTTGGTATATTCTCATGGTGGGACAAAAAAATAGAAGAGCTTTCAAAAGGTATGCAACAAAAGGTTCAGTTTATCGCTACAGTTATGCACGAACCTAAATTATTGATTCTTGACGAACCATTCTCAGGTCTTGATCCAATTAATACAAATCTTATAAAAGACGAAATTTATGAGTTGAACAAAAAAGGGACAAGTATTATATTTTCTACACATAGAATGGAACAAGTAGAAGAAATATGTGAACAAATCGTTTTGATTAATAATGGAAAAAAAATACTTGAAGGTAAAGTAACTCAAATAAAAGAAGATTATAAAAAACACATATATAGTGTTGAATATTCTGGTGTTTTACCTCATCTTTATGATAATGGTATTTACAAAATACAATCCCAAGAAAACAATCAAATGTTGATAAAAATGGAAGAAAACCAACATTCAAACATGGTATTAAAATCCATGATAGATGCTGGAGTTCAAATCAAGGCATTCAATGAAATATTACCTTCAATCAATGATATTTTTATTAATGAAGTAGGAACATCACAAGAATAAACCCAACATACAATTACATATTTTGTTGCAGAAAAATCCAATACTATGAATAAATTATGGCTAATCATCCAGCGAGAATATTTGACAAGAGTCAAGAAAAAAACGTTTATTCTTGCTACTTTACTAACTCCCATTGGTATAGGACTAATTGCATTTGTGTCAGGATACATGGCTTCATCTTCCACAAAAGCTGAAAAAAGAATACTAATTGTAGACAATTCTAAAGTCTTATCTCAAGATGCATTTTCAAGCAAAAATATAACTTATACATTAAGTACTAGTGATCTCGAAACAGCGAAAGGTAATTATTTGTCCAATGGTTACGATATTCTTGTCGAGGTGCCAAAAATAACCAACATCAATGATACAAAGCTTACTGTGGAGTTCTATAGTGAAGATAAATTAAGTCTTGTGATTTTAGAAAAAATAGAACACCAACTTTCTAAATCAATCAAAAACTATAAAATATCTCAATCTGGAATAGACCAAACAACTTTGGATAATTTGAAAATGGATATCTCATTAGAAAACGCAATAAAATCAGGTGATGGTGGATCTGGTGATACAAGTAGTAGGATGTCAATTGTTATCTCATCTATGTTGAGTTACATCATGGGGTTTTTGATGTACATAGTCATATTTGTATATGGTGGAATGGTGATGCGTAGTGTCATGGAAGAAAAAATAAATCGAATCGTAGAAGTAATGATATCATCTGTAAAACCTTTCCAATTGATGTTAGGAAAAATAATGGGTGTAGGATTAGTAGGCTTGACACAATTGACAATATGGATAATACTTATACCGATAATTATGATGGTTGTAGGTTCTATATATGGGGGTGATATGCAAGCTTCAGGTGATACAGCAGAAATGCTAAAACAATTAGAAGCATCATCAGACAAATTTAGTATCGATCTATTATTGCTAGAGATCAAATCTCTCAATTGGTTATTAATCATACCAACATTTATCATTTTCTTTTTAGGTGGATACTTTATCTACGCTTCCCTATTTGCGGCAGTAGGTTCTGCGATAGGTGACGATCTTGGTGAAGGGCAACAACTTATGATGCCTATTATCATTCCCGTAATATTGGCATTTGTGATGGTACCTGCTGTATTCAATGATCCTGATGGTAAGATTGCAGTTTTTGGATCTATGTTTCCTTTGTTCTCTCCTATTATTATGCCCGCCCGACTACCATTTAATCCACCGATTTGGCAAGTATTGCTTTCTATCGTAATATTGATAGCTTCTGTAATATTTATGGCATGGATGGCAGGTAGAATATATAGAGTAGGAATACTGATGTATGGCAAGAAAGTTACTTTTAAAGAATTGTGGAAGTGGCTATTTTATTAAAATTATTGAAAAAAGACGACAAAATAGACAAGCATAACTGTCTTTAATTAGTACCATATTAATAAAACTCATTATCATCCCTGAGTATTCTTAAAAAGTGGTATCCATATATTTTAAAATCTTCTTTTTTATAAAATTTGTGAGATCTTCTATTTTTTACATAAGCATTGAGTTCACAAGCATCAATATTCTGAGATTTCAGGTATTCAATGATCCAATCAATTAGAATTTTCCCATAACCTTTACTTTGTATTTTGGGATTGATAATAACATGGTCGAGCTCTGCACTTTTACCTATATAGTGCCTTGTCATAA
>JAZGFO010000037.1:0-13270 GCA_036479655.1 Saprospiraceae bacterium | reverse complement strand
CAATATATTTATTAAAAAATGATATTTAGAATAAGATACAATTAGCTTGACAAATAAAAAAAGAGGCTATCTCAACTGAGATAGCCTCTTTAATATTTTTATTAGAAGTTTTAACCTTAAAACCTAGGACAATAAACGCCTCTGCTCTCTGGTCCACAAATTTCATATTGTAATGAAAACTCAAAAGCTCCATTAGCAGCACTTGCTTGTCTAAAGTCAGAAACTGTTATATCATAACTGAATCCTATATTAAACTGATCAAAATTAAATCGAGAAGATACTATAATAGCATCTGAGTGAAGTCCACCTTCTACTTTACTTCCTAATCTATACCAAGCTCCTACCTGCCAAGATTGGCTTGACCTTCTTGTTGCTCCCATAGCAAATCTTACACTAGCACCACCATTAAATTCTGAATGTGGTCCTTGTTTCATAAATACTGCAAAAGGCAAAACTGTCATTCTTGGAGCAATTGGTAATTGAGCTCCTCCATGTACCGTTGTTTTACTATATAAAGATACAGTACCTTGAAAACTTACATTAGGTTGATTCAAGTGTGCTAATGCTGCACCTAAATACCAATTGGTACGTTCATCTAATACACTAAACCATAATAGTCCAGCTCCTATATCAGCATATAAAAAATCATTGTCAAAATCTGATTCTCCTGTTGGAAGGGTTTTGTCAAATCCATCTCCAGTAATTTGATTAGGCCATCTCAAATCATCATGGCTTATTCTTCTTTGTGTCAGTCCTGCATCAGCACCAATAACTAAGTAATTTGCTTTTTTTCTATAGCCTCCCATTTTTTTACTATAAGAAAGCGACAACTTACCTTGGGTAGTACCAAATTTTGATTCTCCAGCTACATCGCCCCAAAGCGTACCACCGACACCAAAATAATCTTCTCTACCGATTGGCATTTTTTGATCATAAGAAGCAGAAAACGTATTATAGGCATTTGCCCCTAGTGCTCCAGCCCATTGATTTCTATAATTAACGATCATTCTTGTCTTACAGTTATTAATACCGGTCATCGCTGGATTAAGATTAAGCGGTGACATGTAAAACTGTGTGAAATGGATATCTTGAGCTGTGCTAGAGAAACCTAAAAACAAGCCAAAAACCACTACTAAAAGTTTGTAAAAACCCTTCATTTGTTCTATTTATACATTACAGAATAAGTGTTAAAAGTACTGTATTTTTATTCGTAATGTCTTACTAAAATTAATTTCGTATGCTAATGTATGAATTATCATTTAAGTAACAACATAAATGCCATTACAATTGTATTATTTTTCAAAAAAAAGTGTTTTTCACGCATTTTGATTACATTATGACACATTTTGGTCGTAAAAGTTAAATAATAACAATTCATAATATATATAAGACAACATAATCAGACTATTCCCCTATTTATATTTCAATTATATATACATCAATACACAAAAACACAGCCAAATAATAATAAGCATTAAAGAATTGCTAGTTGATTCTCGATTTTATAGGTTGTGAGATGTTGCAAGAATATAATAAATTTTATAGAAACATTTGTAACTTGTGCTTAGTATGAAAATGAGAATTAAAGACAATAGCATCCGGATAAGACTTAGTATATTGGAGTTAGGATCATTAACTAAAAATGTTAGTGTAAATATGAAAACACCACTAAATAATAATTTCTTATCCACTACGATATCAATTAAAAAGGAATGTGAAATTAATTTTTCAAATGGTCATATTAGTATATTCTTTCCAATAACTCATTACAGTAACCTACTAAACTCTGATGATGAAGGATTCTCCCATCAATTTGTATTTGATAATGATGATGAGATTCTTAATGTTGCTATTGAAAAAGACTTCAAATGTATAGGTAGAGATACTGCACTAAATAAAGGACTATTTAACAATCCAAAAAATGACAATGAAGCTTGTTGATCAACATAATAGAATTATCGATTATCTGAGAATTGGAGTTACTGATAAATGTAATTTAAGATGTAGATATTGTATGCCAGAAGAAGGAATCGATTTTTCTAAGCGTGCTGACATATTATCTTATGAAGAAATAATACGATTGTCAAAAATATTTAAATCTTTTGGTGTTGATAAAGTTCGGCTTACTGGTGGTGAGCCATTTTTGAGAAAAGACATTGACAAATTATTAATTCAACTGACACAAATATTTACAAATGTACATATTACAACTAATGCTACATTGCTAAATGACTATCTACCTACTATCAAGAAAATAGGAATAGCTAGTATGAATATTTCATTAGACACATTGGATAAGGATAAGTTCTATAAGATAACCAGAAGAGATCAATTTGATGTAGTGATTGATAGTGTGTTTAAATGTAAGATATTAGCAATTCCCATTAAAATCAACATTGTCGTTATGAAGGGAATAAATGACCTCGAAATTGTAGATTTTCTAAGATGGGGAATGAAGAATAATATAGAAGTCAGATTTATTGAGGCTATGCCTTTCAACGAATTTGATGGCAATAAAAATCTTTTTCTTTCGGCTACTGACATATTGTCTATTATAAGATCAAGTATAGACAATGTTGATTTCTTGCCAAGTAATATTAGTTCTTCTTCTCAGAAGTATATTGTTGCTGGTGGCTATCAGTTTGGTATAATACCAGCCTATTCGAGGTCTCTTTGTGAGTCTTGTAATAGAATAAGATTAACACCAAAAGGAGAATTACTCAATTGTCTTTATTCAAATAGTGGATTAGAATTAATGCCAATAATTAGAAATGCAAAAACGACAGATAAAGATATTGAAAGTTTAATAATAAAAACAGTATTCTCGAAATTGAAAGATGGAAAGGAAGAGGAAAAACTGAGGACAGAATCAGTATTTAGAAGCATGACAACAATAGGTGGGTAATGATAGATGTAAAAGAAGCAATAGCTATAGTACTTAATAATAGCTTAAAATTAGGTACTGAAACAATCCCATTAAAAAAATCAATAGGTAGAATTTTGGCGGAAGACATTGTATCGGACAGACCGTTCCCTCCATTTGACAGAGTATGTATGGACGGGATATCCATAAGCTACAATGCTTATAAAACAGGACAAAGAGAGTTTGAAGTAGAAGATATAGGAGCAGCAGGAACAGAACAAAGGCAGCTTAAAGACGATAGAAATTGTATTGAAATAATGACTGGAGCTCCTTTACCAATAGGTACTGACACTGTGATTAGATATGAGGATTTAGAAAAAACAAATACCGGATACGCAATTAAAGCTGAGATTAAGCCTAAAGTAAACATTCATTTTACAGGTAGTGACCATGAAGATAATGATTCATTATTAAAAGCTGGGGCAACAATCAAAGCAATAGATATTAATGTCCTTGCTACTGTTGGTAAGTCAGAGGTAAAAGTCTACAAGTCCCCTAAAGTAGCTGTAATATCTACTGGACATGAATTAATACCAATAATAAAAAAACCACTACCTCATCAAATTAGACGCTCAAATACGCATATGCTCATTGCAAGATTAGATGAATTGGGTATTGAGGCTTGTGATTTTCATGTCAGTGATAATAGTAAAGATATCAGTATAATGATAAAAAGTATCGTTGATGACCATGATGTATTAATGTTTAGTGGAGGTGTGTCAAAAGGAAAATTTGATTTTATTCCAAAAGTATTGAAAGATTTGCATTTTGAAAAACTATTCCATAGGGTTGCTCAACGACCAGGAAAGCCCTTTTGGTTTGGGAAAAGAAATGATAAAGTTGTGTTTGCTTTTCCTGGAAACCCCGTTTCTACGCTTGCATGTTTTCATAAATATTTTATACCATGGTATAACAAAACTATAAAAAAATCAAATACTTTATCATTAAAAATAAAATTAGAAGAATCTGTTATATTCAAACCAGATCTTACTTATTTTGCACAAGCAAAATTATTTTTTTCAGAGGATGCTACTCTATTAGCAAAAATTGATCATGGTAATGGATCTGGCGACATGGTTAATCCGACTAAAATGGATGGTTTTGTAGAGTTACCTCGTGGTAAAGTTACCTATGAAGCAGGCGAAGTCTATGACTTTATAAGTTTCGCTCCATTGAATAGATAACAGTAGTGCAAACTTATATCATCTATTATAGAAAATATATTTAATTAGATGAATACCTAAAATATAAATACACACCAAAGAGAATCTATCTTTGATATGTATTTATTATATTTAATCTACTAAGGACTAATTAATGATTATGACCTTCATGGTTATGACCATCATGATCATGATTATCAGACTTATGGTCATCATTCTTTTTATAATCCATTCCACAAACAGGACAATTTCCCATTTTATCACTTCCACTACCTTCACAGTGCATTGGGCAGATATATGCTGATGTATATTCTTTTCCTTGTTTTGCTTGTTCTGTTTTAGCTTTCCCTTTATTTCCACAAGAAGTAATAGCAACAGTGGCTGTGAAAAATATTGCAATTAGTAAAAATGTTTTAAAAAATTTCATATTAATAATTTTATGTTAAAAAATAATGTTATGTTCCTTTTACTTTAGATATCCTCTAATGATATTCTCTTAACTATTTCTACTTTGTAGTTTTTAGGAGAAACTCCAGTTAAAGATTTAAACTGTCTTGAAAAATGAGATACACTGCTATATCCCAATTTATAAGCAATTTCAGAAATGTTATCTATTTTATATGATAACAATTCCTTAGATTTTTCTACTCTAAGTTTTATATAATATTGCTCTATAGTATTACCATAAGTTTTTGAAAACACCCTGCTCAAATGTGAGTAATTAAATTTAAACTCTTTAGTTAAAATCACAGAAAGTTTAAAATTATCATTTAATTCTTTATTGACAATATTAATTAGAAATGATTTAATATCATTTGTCAATTTTTCGTTTGCATTAACAATCAAATTAAACCCAACTTTTTCAAATTCTCTTAGTATATTTCTTGATTGACTAACAGTCAAGTCATTAAAAAGTATAATTTTCCCTAAAGCTACACTTTTATATTGGATCTTATATTGTTCAAGTATTTGCATGACAGTAGAAATACATCGATCACAGACCATGTTTTTTATATTGATTGTTTTCATATTAGTCAAGTTTCAATTTAATAATTCCGCATTTCATCATTTTATCACCAAAATATGGATTCTTAATTTGCTCCTCACTAGATATCCAATTGGCACCTTTATTACCAAAAGCCATTGGGCAATGTTGTACATAATATATTTTACCAATTGTACCAAATGATCTTAAAGCACCAATTATTGCTTCTGAAAGAAAATCAAATTGAATTCTTTGCTTTTCTACATCTGCAGCCTTTTTAATTCCTTCTCCATGTGCCTTTAGTCCGACCAAATATTTCATCCATGATAGGTGCGCATCACCTTTCAATAATTCCATTTTTACTTTGTCCAATGCAACTAAAAAAGATTCCGCACCTTTTTTTGCATCTAAAGCGTCTGTATTTATTAATCCATTTTTTAAGTTCAGATACGAAACAGTCAACTCTTCTAATTGCTCTTTAAATTCATTTGGGGTTACATCAACAAATGAAACAAGCTCCTCCATACCATTTTCTGTTTTTTTAGTGACATTGCGATTCATCATACTTGCAGTATTATTAAGCTGTGCAGCGGCATCTATAACAAAAGCGCCATGCACTACAATTATTTCTCCTAATTCTACACCCTCAGAAATTGATGTCCATTTACCATTAGAAGTGCTTATTACAACCTCCCGAAACTCATAACTTGGAATTTCAGTATCCGGCTTTTGAATATATACGACTGATCTTTCTCCTGTCCATAGCACTGCTGTATTAGGGACATTTATCGTATTTGATTTTTTTGATTTTGAAGATTTTTTTGATTTATTTATTCTACCAGTCAACAGCATTCCTGGTTTTAATACATTTCCACTATTAGTAACTTCCGCCCTTACTATCGCTGTTCTAGTATTAGGATTCAATAATGGATTAATGTATGTAACTCGTGCTTTAAATTCTTTATCGCCAGTAGAAGGAGTTTTAAACAATACTCTATCACCTATATTAATCCCAGCCATGTCAGACTCAAATACATTAAACACTAACCACAGTCGTCCTGTATTACCTATAGTGTACAAAGCATCCCCTTGTCTTACATATTCCCCTTGATTTTTCATCTTTTTTAGAATATAACCACTATGATCAGCATATACATTTATTGTTTCAATAGGTTGACCCGATGATAATATACGTTCAACTTGAGAATCTGAAATTTTCCAATTTTTCAGCTTCTGAATTGCCGCATCTTTTAAGCCCTCTACCCTATTATTATACTGTGCCGCTGTAATCAACTCTTGTGAAGCTGCCAATAATTCTGTAGAATAAATCGTCGCTATTTTCTGACCTGCTTTAACATATTCTCCTTCAAAATTAACATTCATATCGTCAATTCTGCCACCAAGATGGATGGTTTGTGATTTTATTGTACGCTCATCCATTTCTATAGTTCCATCAACATTTATTGAAGAACTCATACCGATATTTGCAGAATTGTTACTGCTTTCACCAATAATAATCGTTTCTATCTGAGCCAATTTTACTGCTTCTTTACTCATTTTTAGCACTGTAGGGTCATCATTTCCCATACTATTATCAAGTATTATCAAATCCATTTCACATATTGGGCACAATCCAAATTCATTTTGTCTTATTTGTGGATGCATAGAACACGTCCATATTTCTTCTTTACCTGATTCTGCATTACTTGTAACGTTTCCGTGCGCATGTATTTCATTAAGCTTATTGCCACTTCCTATTAGAGCAAAAACACCATAACCAAGTATAAGACCTAATATTAATGCACCAATTATATATTTATATTCTTTCATATCTATTTTTAATTGTAATCGTACTTTAATACGATTAGTCTATATATTTTTTTAATACTGCAATCGCATTATTTATAGCATAGTTTGCTTTTAAAATTTCAAAATCATAATCTATTAGTTCCATATTCAATCTCAAGAGCTCTTCAAACCTTGTGCCTTCTGTAGCGTATTCTATTCGCATTAGCTTTAAAGTTTCTAACGTTATTTCTTTCAGCTTCTCATACTTAATTTTAATCATTTCAGCATATTTAATGTTAGATTGTGCTCCCGCTATCTCTGCCTCAAACTGTCGTCTTTTATCTAATATACTAGCATCAATTGACTGTTGTTTTAACATTTCTTCATTCTGTTGTGATTTGAATCTACCAGTATTCAAGGGGATCGTAATAGTGCCCATCGGCATCAATACATCTCTACCACTATTCTCAATATTAACATTGTCTCTCTTATCAATAAGGGAATAATCTAATCCAACTCCAATCTTAGGTTTGGATTGAAATTTTGTAAGATTTACAATTTGGTCAGATACTAATTTTCTGTTTTCAAAAATTTCAAATTGTGGATGATTATCAATTTTATAATCTAACATAGATTGTTGCTCGCTTTCCATATCAACTTCAATAGGAGTAAGCAAATCCCTTTCTGCCCATCTATTTAATATTATTATTGGAGATTCCTCTTGTTGATTAAGTAATTCTAAATCTGCTTTTAGCGTTTCAATTTTTCGTTCTGTAAATAATACATTACTTAATTTTCCTTTACCAGATCTAATGCTAGACTTTGCAATCTCGATAAGTGCTTCTAATACAATTAACTTATCTGAGATTATAGCGTTTCTATTTCTTAAAAACACAAGTTTTGCATATGATAGTCGTATGACAAACTCGATATCGACCTGTTTTACTTTATCAATAGATGCAGACACTTCAGCTTTTGACTTCATTACATTTTCTTGAGCATTTAGTAGTCCTTTCCAAGGAATCGACTGGGTTAAACCTACCTTCAATCGCTGTGCTCCTAGTCTGGTTTCGACTGGCAAGATACCAAGTCCCAAGTTTACTTTAGGGTCAGGATAATCAGAAACTTGATTTGATTTTTCGACAGCTGCTTGATAGTCTAATCTAAGAGCTTTCAATCCTTGATTATTATCAATCGCTTGTTCTATAAAGTAGTTAACTGATTGACAGTAGCTATTATTTATTTGAACTATAAGCAAGGCTAATAAAAATTTAAACTTAATATTTTTATTCATTTTCATATTTCTATAACGGTAGTATTAATTTTAGAAAGACTATCCAAGGCATTTGTCCAAGCAATTATCAATTGATCTTTGTTCGTAACCATTACTGGAAACCCACTTGATCTTGAACTTGAGTTCTTGGCTATTCTTTTACTATTGAATTTCTTTTTATCAATGTCTATTTTTACAATTTTTATTTCTGATTTATCATCATCATTTTCCATCCATAAAACTATTGCTTCTGTTTCCGAAACCATTTTCACATCAACTCTACCAAGCGGGTTACCATCATCAATTTTCATAGGTTTGAAAAATGTATTTCCAAAATCTTCTGACATCGATACAAATACTTTATTTTTATTATTGGCATTAGTAAACCATGCTACTACTACCCCATTTGACTTACTATCTATAGCAGGTCCATTTACAGGACACCCAACGATTTTCCAATTATCATTATACAATGTCCTTGGCACTGACCATTTATTATTTACACGATTGACAATACCAATATCTCTTATCTCATCCATTGATCTATCACGATACACTACTATTGGTCCTTTATCTGTATAAGTAATTCCCGTTTTACAACAATCACATACTCTATCGTCTAATTCGACTTCATTTGTTAGTGTACCATTTTTATCAATTTCGGCAGATCTCAAAGTCATACTGTTATTCTTTTTACTTTTTGTATTACGACCATCAAGCCATGTCAACAAAGTAGTTCCATTGGGAGTAGGTACCATACTTACAAATCCATGTTCAGCATGTACTCCATCAGAATGTGGGATGATTGGCTTGCTCCATGTATTGCCACCATCAACAGAATGAGCAATTTTGATATTATAATCGTAAGTCTCCCCAGAACTTTTTTGTAACCAATGAGCAAAAATGGTTTTTCCATATGTATCTGTTGAGATACTCGGGAAGTCTGCCCAATTAGTAAACCAATCACTCCCTTTCGAAACAACTTTTGGGGTTGACCATTTATTATTTGCTAATTTTGAAATCATCAATATATCTGTTGTATCATTTTCATATTCTATCCAACTAAGGTATATAATACCATCTATGCTTTTATGTAAGTTAGATTCTCCTGAATGATTAGTATCCACTAACAGATTATAATTCATCTTACTGGTAGACTTTTTACAGCTAATAAATAGACTAACTAAGAGCAAAAAACTTATTTTAATTATTGCTTTCTTCATTTTGGTCTATTTATAAAAGTTTTGTACTTTAATCCTGATTCTTTCCATAAAGAAAATAAGACAGGTACAGTAAACATGGTAATCATTTGTAGCATCATTCCACCAAATGAAGGTATTGCCATTGGCAACATGATATCTGAACCTTTACCTACACTAGTAAGAATTGGTAATAGTGCTAATATGGTCGTAGCTGTCGTCATCATGGCAGGTCTAACCCTTCTTAATCCTCCTTGTACAACAGCATTTCTGATCTCAGACTTGGTTGTTGGAGTATTCTTTGCAAAACTATCTTTCAAGAAAGTAGCTACTAAAACTCCATCATCAGTAGCGATCCCAAATAATGCGAGAAAACCAACCCATACTGCTACACTCAAATTAATTGGATTGATATGAAATAGATCTCTCATGTTGGTATCAAAAATATTAAAATCTAAAAACCAAGAAGTACCATACATTCCTATCATAATAAAACCTCCAGCAAAGGCTACAAAAACACCAGAAAAAACCATCAATGAAATTGTAACAGAATTAAACTGTAAATACAATATTAAAAATATGAGGGCTAATGCTATAGGAATAACAAGACTCAACCGTTTATTGGCTCTAATCTGTTGTTCATAATTACCAGCAAATTTATAATTTACACCAGTGGGAAGTTCAATTTCTCCCGAGCTGATAGCTTGTTTTAAAGCCTCTTGTGCTTTTTTGACTACATTCACTTCGGGATAACCTTTTTCTTTATCAAATAATACATACCCTACTAAAAAACCATCTTCACTTTTAATGGCTTGAGGTCCTTGTTCATAATTAATCTCGATCAATTCTCCAAGTGCGATTTGCCCATTAGTTGGTGTCTCAATGTAAATGTTTTTTATTGCTTCAAGATTGCTACGATAATCTATTGGATATCTAATTCGAATAGCGTATCTTTCTCTTCCTTCAACAGTTGTCGTCATATCCATACCACCAATGGCAACTTGTATTTGAGTTTGAATCTCTTCAATACTTAATCCATATTTGGCAATTTTAGGTCTATCAATATCAATCAACAAGTATGGCTTTCCAATTATACGTTCTGCAAATACTGCGGAACTTTTTACACCTTCAACTTCTTTTAATTTTTTTTCAATGGCTAAGCCAACTTTTTCTATAGTTTTTAGATCTTGACCTTTCACTTTGATTCCCATAGGGGCTCTCATTCCAGTTGCCAACATTACTAATCGAGTTTCTATTGGTTGTAATTTGGGAGCAGAAGTTAAACCAGGAAACTTAGTGACCTTGACAATTTCATTCCATATATCGTCAGGTGTCTTTATATGATCTCGCCATTGTCTAAAGTATTTACCATTCTTATTAGGTATCAATTCCTTAGTATTTTCATCTCTTACATATTCGCCATCTTCATATCTAAATCTTATTCTATTTCCAAATTCATCAGTTTTGTATTCCGATTTATAATTTATAATATTTTCATACATTGACATTGGTGCAGGATCCAAAGGACTAACTACACGTCCTGCTTTGCCAACAACCATTTCCACTTCTGGTATGCCTGTCACTGCCATATCTAATAATCGTAGATTTTTAATATTTTCTTCCATCCCACTATGTGGCATAGATGTAGGCATTAATAAAAATGAGCCTTCATCTAAAGATGGCATAAATTCTTGTCCAGTATTTAAAAACACTTGGTATCCACTATACAATATAAAGCCAACTAAAAATAAAAATAATATTTTGACCTTTAGTAAAAGCCTAAGGATGCGCTCATAGAAATATATAATAAGCCAAAAGAAAATTAATAATGAGCCAATTATAGAAATCACAAAAAGGCTATTGGTAAATAATGATTTGTTTACACCTAAAGGCATCCATTCATTAGTTAAAAAAATTGCAATAAGTATTGCATACAATGCATTAGATATAAAAAGATAATAGCGATCTAAGCTTGGTAAATATTTGTTAATTAATTCTTGTAAAATAGCAACTCCACTGAGTAAAGAAATAATAAGGATTAAGGAATTACCTATTATAAAATAAGCAATCAAAGAACCAATGAAGGCAATTACTCCTGTTATCCTTCTTATTAGTTTTTTATCAATTTTTAAATTAAATAAAAAATATGCAATTGTAGGAATAAAACAAAGTGCAACGATAACAGCTGAGATTAGTGCAAATGTTTTTGTGTATGCCAAAGGTCTAAAAAGTTTTCCCTCAGCTGCTTCCATAGCAAAAACAGGTAAAAAACTAACTATTGTTGTTGCTACAGCAGTAAGTACAGCTGATCCTACTTCAGATGTTGCCTCATATAATGTTATATAAAGTGATTCTCCTTTTCCATGTTTTTGCATACGATCCACCATACTCTCTATGAGTACAATACCAATATCGACCATCGTCCCTATGGCAATTGCAATACCAGAAAGGGCTACAATATTAGCATCAACTCCAAAATATTTCATTGCGATAAAGCACATCAATACAGCAATAGGAAGCGAACTAGCAACAAGAATTGAAGACTTAAGATTAAAGAGTAATAAGATAACGACAATAAACGTAATTAATATCTCTAGAGAAAGCGCTTCTTTGAGTGTTCCAATTGTCTCGTTAATTAATTGAGTCCGATCATAAAATGGTACAATCGTTACTCTTGACACTGTACCATCAGCAAGGGTTTTTGAAGGTAATCCCGGAGCTAATCGTTTAATTTTTGACTTTACATTATTGATTACTTCCAATGGATTAGCCCCATATCTAGCGACAATTACTCCTCCCACTGCCTCTGCACCACTTTTATCCAATACCCCCCTTCTTGTAGCAGGTCCTAAATAGACTTGTGCTATATCTTTCATGTAGATTGGTATACTATTTTTGATAGTAACAACAGTTGATTTTATATCCTCAACAGATTTTACATAACCAAGTCCTCTAACAAAATATTCAGCTTGGTTTATTTCAATTGTTTGAGCTCCTATGTCAAGATTCGAACTTTTGATAGCCTTCATTACTTGAGTAAGCGTAATTCCTTTTGCCTTCATAGAAGAAGGGTCAACATCTACTCTATACTCCTTCACATAGCCACCTATAGATGCAACTTCAGACACGCCTTCAGTAGACATCAAACCATATTTCACATAAAAATCTTGTGCTGATCTTAATTCTTGTAGATTCCATCCACCTGTAGGATTACCTTCACTATCTTGACCTTCTAATGTGTACCAATATATCTGTCCTAATGCGGTTGCATCAGGACCTAAAGTAGGAGATACATCTTCTGGTAATAAGTTTCTTGGTAGAGAATTGAGCTTTTCTAATATTCGAGACCGACTCCAATAAAACTCAATATCATCATTAAATATTAGATATATAGTCGAAAAACCAAACATACTATTACTACGTACACTTTTAACACCTGGGATTCCAAGTAAAGAAGTAGTGAGTGGAAAAGAGATTTGATCTTCGACATCTTGTGGAGATCTACCCATCCATTTAGTATAGACTATTTGTTGATTTTCTCCAATATCTGGAATGGCATCAACTGATACTGGATCACGAGGAATCCAATCAATATTAAAATTGAAAGGTGATACACTCATTCCCCATCCTATAAAAAACAGGATGAAAAGCCATGAAATAAGCCTATTCTGTAAAAAGAATTTTACAATATTATTAATCATTAATAGCAATTGAATTATAATAAAGAATTATGAATACTAAAGTATTACATAATCAATTCGCATCTGCATACTAAAATTTTCACATTTCAATATCCGTAACAAATGTTGATATAGATACTCTACACGCATTAACTCTGGTGAGTAGCAACCCGTAAACAATTACTATTTTAAATTAAAAACTGTTGAAACAAGACATAGATATCCCTATCAGGTAATGGGACAATGTAATTTATAAATT
>JAZGFO010000036.1:0-5135 GCA_036479655.1 Saprospiraceae bacterium | reverse complement strand
AACATCAATCCCTAACTGACTAATCACGTAAGCCATATTAGCTTGTTTTTCTTCATACTTTTCTTGAGTCCAAGCTCTTCTTCCCCTAGGCAAAAACTCTTCATCATTAATTAAAGTATCGTTTTCATAATCAAATAGATTCTCAAGATTATAGAACCCAACTGAGACAGCTTTGACCAATCCTTCTTTATCAGTGGATTGTGTATTTTGAGTTGTATTTGTATTTATTCTATCCTTTACTTTTGAATTACAGGCAGTAAAAAGTATCGTAAAAAAAAGAAAAATTGATATTGTGTACTTTATCATTGATTATATTTTGATGCAAATATATATTAATGATTCGGTCATACGTAGTTTTTATGATATATTGATTTTTAATTAATATGAAGTTTTTATATATTGTCAATCATTAAGGTTACTTTTGTATCAAATTGTAAAAATAAAAAATGATAAAACTGAAGAATACACTACAGATTTTGATTGTATGGATGCTAAGTATATGTATATCATATAGTCAAAATGTAACTGGTAAAATACTAACACAAAATGGAACACCTCAAATTGGAGCAACAGTATTACTAGGAGATTTTCAATCGCTCACAAATGCATCTGGCATATTTAAATTCTATGAAGTGCCCGCAGGTAAATATACGCTGATAGTAGAATGGGAGGAATCTTCTTTTACCAGAGAAGGCACTGTCGTTTCTGAGTCAATTACAGACTTAGGAATAATTAATATAACGGCTAACAAAGGAGAATTAAAATCAGACATTGCGATTATCTCTATCAACGATGATGATATAGGCGGATCAACAGATGATGGTGGACAAGAATATTCGAGTCTTCTAAATGCTGGTCGAGACCCGTTTAGCCAAGCTGCCGCTTATAATTTTAGTGGTGGGAGATTCTATCCTCGAGGATACAATAATGAAGATAGATTATTATACCTTAATGGATTTGCAGTCAATGATCTTGACGATGGTCGTGTATTGTGGGGTGCTTGGGGTGGACTAAATGATGTATTGAGAAACCAACAAAACACATTCACTTTACAATCTTCATCATTTTCTTTTGGTGGAGTTGGAGGTGCAAGTTTTATCGATGTGCGAGCGTCTGGACAACGTCCACAAACTAAGATTGTTTACAATAGGAGTAATCGTTCTTATACCAATAGATTTATGGTTACCAAAAGTTCTGGTGAAATGGAAAATGGATGGAGTTATTCATTTTCTGGTAGTCGAAGATGGGGAAATGAAGGTTATGTAGCTGGAACATTTTATGATGCATGGTCACTATTTGGAACAGTAGAAAAAAAATTGAGTAATAATCAATCAATAGGTCTTACTGTACTTACAAGCCCTTCAAAAAGAGGACGTTTTACTGGTAGCACTCAAGAAATGTACGATATTGCTGGCACCAACTTCTATAATGGCAATTGGGGTTTTCAAAATGGAAAAAAGCGAAATTCGAGAGCATATAGAACAGCTCAACCAATAGCAATATTAAGACACGATTGGATGATAAATAACAAAACCACTTTGATGACAGTTGTTGCTGGTCAAACAGGTAAGTTTGGCAGTACTCGATTAGATTGGTACAATGCAAATGATCCAAGACCTGACTATTATAGAAAACTACCAAGTTATTACGAACGTATCGGAGCTACTGATGTTGCTGCTGATGTACGTGCAAAACTTACTAATAGTGAAGCTGCTCGTCAATTAGATTGGGATAGAATGTACTACATCAATCAAAACAGATCAGTAACCGTTGAAAATGCTAATGGTAGTGGAGAATCAGTAACTGGAGGTCTTGCTGCTTATGTAGTAGAAGAACAGAGATTTGACAATGACAAATTTAATATCAATACGAATATTGAGGTGTTGGCAAATGAAAGAATGACAATTAATGGAGGTCTAAATTACTCTTATGAAAATGTTCACAACTTTAAAGTCGTTGATGATCTACTTGGAGCAGAATTCTATATAGATTTGGACGAATTTGCATTAAGAGATTTTCCTGGAAACCTTGACTTGGCACAGAATGATTTATTGAATCCAAATAGACTTTTAAAAACTGGTGATAAATTTGGTTACAATTATGATATTGTAACTTCAAAAGCAGGAGGCTGGGCACAAAATCAAATTAGCCTTAAAAAAATGGACATATTTGTTGCTGGAGAATTATCAAACACTTCATTTTATAGAGAAGGATTCTACAAAAACGGAAAATTTCCTGATAGTTCTTTAGGAAAATCTTCTGTTAATAACTTTACGAATTATGGTCTCAAGGCAGGTCTTACTTATAAGATAGATGGACGAAATTACTTTTATGGAGTTGCGTCATTAAGAACGAGAGCACCTTTTAGTCGTTTTTCATACTTGTCAGCTAGAACTAGAAATCAAGCGGTAAAAAACTTGACTAGTGAAAAAATACAAGGTGGAGAGATTGGGTATGTATTTAGATATCCTGGCATTAAAGGTAGAATAAGTGGATATTATACGACTTATCAGGATCAAATAAAAAGTAGAAGTTTTTATCATGATCAAGAGCGTACATTTGTAAATTTTGTATTGTCTGGTGTTGACAAAAAGCACCAAGGAATAGAAATAGGATTAGAAGCAAAACTAACAAGTACAATTACTTTTGATTTTGCAGCTGGTATTGGTGCTAACCAATACACGTCAAGACCTTTTGGAACATACACGCAAGATAATGATGCTAACATCTTAGCCGAAGATAGAGTTATTTATATCAAAAACTTCTATACTCCAGGTCCTCAGCAAGCATACACAGCTGGTTTAGAATACAGGTCTCCAAAATTTTGGTTTGTAAATGTCAATGTCAATCATTTTAGAAATATATATGTAGATATTAATCCCGATAGAAGAACAGATGAGGCAGTTGCAGGATTATTACTCCCAGCTCGGCAAGAAGAATTTGACAGAGTGATCAATCAGCAAAAATTACCAGCTCAGTTTACTGTTGACTTTTTTGCTGGAATATCCAAAAGAATCAAAAGTCGTTATGTATTTGTATATTTAAGTGTCAACAATGTACTTAATAATACTGATTTTTCGACTGGAGGATTTGAACAAGGACGATTTGATTATGAAGAATATGATACAGATCGGTTTCCGCCTAGGTTATTCTATGCATATGGTAGGACATTTTCTTTAGGACTTTCGCTTTCATTATAATAAAAAACATACTTAATAATAGATAAAAATATCTTCGTTATGAATACTATAAATAAATTTTTATTTTTACTGATTTTAATTTCTGGACTATTTATCACCAGTTGTGTTGACAATGATTTTGATGAGCCAGAAAACACTTTCAATATTGATAGTTCAAATATCATTAATCTAAGTGATGTTTTGGATATGCTTAATCCTAATACTCCTACCCTATTAGACGATAACAAATTAGGTGGTGAAGCAAAATATATTAAAGCGACAATTACAGCGGATGATGCATCTGGCAACTTTTACCGTACCATTACATTTGCTGACAAAACTGGTGCATTGAGTGTATTAGCTGACAGAAATGAATTGAATGCAGAATTTCCAACAGGAAACCTCATTTATATCAAGCTTAATAATCTAACGATCGCTTCAGATGCTAATCTTCCTAGATTAGGATATGGTGTAGAAAGTGGACGACTACAAAGGATTCCAGATATATTGGTAAATGATTTTTTAATTCCGGGTGGTAGTGGCTCAGATAGTGTAATACCTCCAACGGAGGTTACAATTTCAGAATATAAGAGTAATCCATCATTATATTATAACAAACTTATCATGCTGACAGGAGTAGAATTTACACTCGATTATGTGGGCAGCACGTTTGCAGACCCAGACAATTCAGAAGGTCCACGAACAATAAACACAGATATTCAAGATTGTGACGATAATTCAGTAATAGTAAGAAATAGTGGATATGCTGATTTTGCAGGTAAAACTATACCCGCAGGAAATGGTACTTTAGTTGCTATTGCTGGTGTATTTGGAGATGTGTTACAGTTAACAATAAGAGACTTGAATGATATCAACATGACTGGTGATAGATGTGATGGATCAGGAGGACAAGCAGACAATGAGATAACTATCCAATCAATTCAAGATAGGTTTTATGACTTAGGTGCAGATAATGTGCAAGAAGGATTTATCAAAGGAATCGTAATATCTGATAGAAACACAGGGCAAGTAAACAGTCAAAATGTTTTTCTCCAAAATGGAGAAGACGGTATTTTGATTAGGTTTTCTGCAGACCATAACTACAATCTTGGTGACGAATTACAGATTACAGTTACAGATAGAGAGCTTTCAGAATTTAAAACATTATTACAAATCAATAATGTGCCTTCATTTAATGTTATTTTACTTGGTAATACAGATTTACCTACACCAAAAGAACTAAAAGTATCTGATATATTAGCTGATAATAACACCTACGAATCTACAAGAGTACTTATCAAAGGTGTAACGCTTAATGGTGGCACCTTTTCTGGAAATGTAGCAATTGATGATGGATCTGGTAGTATCAATATATTTACATTTAATACAACATCATACGCAGATTCTCCTGTACCTAGTGGTCTTGTAGATGTTACTGCAATAGTAAGTGAGTATGAAGGCACACCACAATTGGTGATTAATGGGGTAAATGATATCAAAGGTGGGACAACAGATCCTAATGGTAATGATGGTGAAAGTGTAAATCAAGATTTTGAAAATCTAACAGATTTTGATAATATAGATTTTAAAGGATGGATGAATATTGCTACTCAAGGCGATAGAGTATGGTATTCAAGATCATTTGATGGCAATGGTTATGCTGAGTGTGAAGCCTACCAAGATAATAATTCTAATACCGAAGCTTGGTTAGTCACACCATCTATTGATACCGATGAAAAATCGACATTCTCATTTGAATCATCTCAAGCTTTTTGGCAACACCAAGGACTTTCTGTTTGGATAAGTGAAGATTTTGATAATATATCAGATGCCAACTGGGTTGAAATGACAGATGCAAGAATAGCAAATAGCAATGACGAACAATACGATTTTATCTCTTCAGGAGATATCGCTCTTAAAGATTATTTTGGAGGTAAAGTAAAAGTAGGATTTAAA
>JAZGFO010000035.1:0-2272 GCA_036479655.1 Saprospiraceae bacterium | reverse complement strand
CTATTCTTAATCTAGAAAATACTCTGCCATATCTAAATTCTTGTTCTACATATAATATTGTACTCCTTGCTTTATCTAATGCTTCATTTTCTGTGGCAAAATTTGTACTATAATAGGTATATATTGCATCATTATATTCATATTCTAATCCTCCAGTAACAGTCAAAAAAGGGCTGTATCTATACCCAACTCCTATAGATATAGCATCTACTCTATATTTTGGTCCTCCAGGTACTGCGTGCTCTTTAATACCAAAATTATACTGAATATCTAATGCCCACTTTTTATACGATTTTGATTGATTGTCATTTCTTGTTTCGAATATATTATCTTTTTCTATGGGTATATCATAAAATTTATAATTCACTGCAATGGTTGCACCATATATATTGATGCCACTATTGGGGCTAGAGCTCAAACCATTAGAAAAATGTACTAATCCTCCAGATAGCACAGTACTCCAACGATTATTCCATTGATAATCAAGTCCAAATTTTAAGGATGATGTGTTATTAAAGTTAGAGCCAATAGCATTATTTTCTGGATTAGAAACGGCATCATATGGTCTATTAAGGAATGCTACTCCACTTCCAAATTGTAAATTAATTTTTGCTTTTTTCCACTCTTTCAATGTAAAATGTAATTCTGGAAGTAAAGAGATGGCATTACCAAGTACTGCTTTGTTACCAAAATCTACATATCCAAAATTCAGAACAATTTTGGGTTTGTGCCAATAGACATCCCAATCAGCGTTTCCCTGTGTCTGATAAGTATATGATAATCTATACTCTCTACTGTTAGAGGATTCAAACAATAAATTTTGACGATGTTTGATCACTTTTGAAGGTGCATATGATACTGCTATTCCTGACTGTGCATTTAATATAATTGCACTAAAAAAAAAGACAACACAACCTATCAGTGATTTTGTAATCATGAGATAGGTGTACTTGATATTAATTGATCCAAATAATTTTCTGCTGCTAAAATATCGTTGTGCATCAATCTATCTTGCTCATATACAGTAACTGTTTTTCTTAATCCTGATACAATTTCTTCTATTTGTTTTGTAGACTTATGAGGTCTTCTAAATTCTAATGCTTGGCTAGCAACTAAAAGCTCTAAACTTAATATCCTTTTCAAATTATTCAACACTTTGAAGCATTTTGTTGCTGCATTTGCTGCCATACTTACATGATCTTCTTGTCCTTTACAGGATATTATACTATCAGTACTGGCGGGCATCGTTAGCTGCTTATTTTGGCTTGTAATAGATGCCGCAGTATATTGTACTATCATAAAACCAGAATTCAATCCGGCGTCTTTGACCAAAAAGTGTGGTAAATCTCTATCTCCATTTATCAATTGATAAATTCTTCTTTCTGATATACTACCCAATTCTGAAAGTGCCATAGTCAAATAATCAATCGCCATAGCTAATGGTTGTGCATGAAAATTTCCGCCAGAAATAATCTTATCTTCTTCAGGTACAATTATTGGATTGTCAGTAACACTATTAATTTCTATTTCCAAAATAGATTTAACATGCTTTATTGCATCATAACTTGCACCATGCACTTGTGGTATACACCTAAATGAGTAAGGATCTTGAACACTCGCCTCAGGCAAATCTGAAAGAGGACTATTGTCTCTCAATTCATTGATATGTGTAGCACAGTGCGCATGTCCAGCATGAGGACGAATCATGTGAATAGCACTATAAAATGGGGAATGATCACACCTAAATGCTTCTAGTGATATTGCTGCTATAGTGTTGGAAAGTGTATATAATTTTTCTCCTATTATTGTACACCATGATGCATAAGCAGTGGAGAATTGTGTACCATTAAGTATTGATAAACCTTCTTTTTCTTTAAGTGCAAACGCCGGTCCAGGGTTATTAATGTCTTCTCCTATTATTGTCAATCCTAGGTGCGCCAATGGCGCTAAATCTCCCGATGCACCGAGCGAACCTAATTCGTATATAGTAGGTACAATACCTTTGTTATATATATCCATCATTTTGTCAACTAACACACCCCTCACTCCAGAATAACCAAGGCTCATGTTTTTAATTTTTAAAAACAATATCATTCTACTTATTTCATCTGGTACTCGATCTCCCATACCACAAGCATGTGATCTTACAAGATTTAATTGCAACAATTCTAAATCTTGATCAGATACTTTGACATCACACAACGACCCAAATCCAGTATTAATACCATAAAAAGGAATATCGGTACTCTTTAGTTTTTTCTCTAAAAAAGCT
>JAZGFO010000034.1:0-5699 GCA_036479655.1 Saprospiraceae bacterium | reverse complement strand
AATGGAACAGCAGTATTGGATAGTTGTGGTATCTGTTTAGAACCAACCGATCCAAATTTCAATACGGATAGCCAAGTTTGTACGGATTGTAATGGCGTTCTTTTTGGCAATGCGGTTATTGATAGTTGTGGCATATGTTTAGAACCATCTGATTCGTTGTTCAATCTGTCCTGTACGGATTGTGCAGGAGTAGTAAATGGAACTTCAATAATAGACAGTTGTGGTGTATGTTTGGATCCAACCGACCCGTTATTTGCGGTCAATTGTAATGAACATGAAATCTATATTCCAAATATTTTTTCTCCTAATGGGGACGGGATAAATGATTATTTTATTATATCAAAGAATTCTGATAGTAGAGCAAATATAATACACTACAGGATATATGATCGGTGGGGTTCTCCTATCTATAGTCTTGAAAACCCTGAGTTTGGTGCAACGACTAATTGGTGGGGAGGAAACTTTACTAACCAAGTAGCAAATGGTGTATATGTATATGCAATTGAAGTGGTTTTTGCAGACGAAAAATCTAAATGGTTTGTTGGCGATGTGACTATTAATTATTGATTTTTTCTTTCTTCATTATTTTATTACTTGAATCTAAGCTTAAATCGGCTTTTCCTATACACAGGACTAAAGAATATTAATTAGAATAAATGAAATCAATGCAGCGTTTATACAAATGCTCACATCTATTGTATATAAATATGGAATTAAGTCTAAATTTTATATTTTTTTTATAAAACAAAACCAGAACAAATAAAAAAGTCTTTTTATCTACCATTGTTAAGTTTAGTATTCTTTACATTATTTGCCTGTAATAAAACTGAAGAACAAGAAATTGAATGTGCTTTTTCAGTTGACAACCTACACTTTCAAACATTCTGTTCGTTTAACCCTAAGGATTACCCAGAAGCAAAAGTACCGATTGTCATTTTGGTAGATGATATTCCATTTACTGGTACTGATGATAATCATAGTGTTTTATGGGAAGATGAATTTAGTGCCTTTTCAAAGTCGATACAATATATTAATCTACCAATTTCTGCAGTAGTTACTGTGGATAGTACAGGTTGTGAAGCTACAATTGTATTAAAAAAATCTTTTTTTGATTAAACAATCAAGCTATTACTGAGTTTGTGATAAGATATAACATGTCACCAAGGAGTTAAAAAAAAGCTCCAAATATAATGATTCAGAGCTTTTTACATTTTTTATAAGATGATTATGTTACTATCGATCTTGCTTTGCAAAAACTTTTTTCAATAGACCTGTTGTTCTTTGTGAAATATCATTTCTAATACCCAACTCTTTCTTTGCAACCAATGAAAATAATCCTTTGAGGGCTTCCTGAGTCACATAATCAGATAAATCTGAATTTTCATCATCCAGAAATGGAATCATATTGTATTTGTTTACGGCATCTCCCCATACTTTTTGAGCACCAAATTTATCTAATGATTTGATAATGATTGGTTGAAATTCGCTATAAAGCTTTTGATAAGTTTTATTATTAAGATATGTTGTAGCTGCATCATTCTGTCCCATAAGGATATTCATAGCATCATCAAACGACATACCTTTTATAGCACTTAAGAAAATTGGACCTGCTTTTTTAGCAGCATCTTCAGCAGACTGATTGATTTTTTTAATGACAGTATTTTCAAGGTCAGAAAATAACGGTATCCCTTGTAATTTGTCAGTTATTTTTCTTGCATTTTCTGGCAGTAATACCTTATAAGCAGAATTGAAATACCCTCCATCTTTGGATAAGTAATTGACACTTTCGTCCACACCAAAATTTAATGCTTGCTTAAGGCCGTTGGCAATATCTAAGCTACTCACTGCCCCATTATTAACCGTGTCCATTACTTTTGCAAGATCTGCCGGATCACAAGAAATAAGGAATAGTGGTAGTAAAAATAAATAAATCTTTTTCATTGTATATATTTAAAAAGTTAATTAAAATCTTCAAATTGATAATGGGGTTATCTATTATATAATCTCTTATTACTATATAGACTGCAAATAAGCAATAAAAGTTGACTTTTTAGTTAAAAAATATTTTATGCTATAGTATTTGGTAGGTTGTTAGGGTAGAAAATGTATGACCACGATCACGTCTTAGTCGTGAATTCTCCTTACCACTATTGATCATGTCTGTAATGCTCATTTGTTTTGTTTTTTATCTAAATATAGTAATTATTAAATGCCAAGACGTTCAGCATCATTTTTTTTTATCACAATTCGATAAATTTCAAGACTTAAACCTGATTTTATAGGTAATTTTTCTACTAAATTCACATCAAAATGTATTGAAGCAGTTTTTATATAGTTCGTTACTTTTTGCGTTTTTTCTACTTTAGCTTGATTGGCAACATTGACAGTTTGAAGGATATATACTTCATTATATTTTACAATTAGTCTATTGACATATATCGTATCTTTAAGATTGGTAATATCAGTCTGAGCTAAAAACGATCCGTGTTGAGGATTTGCATATCTTACAATATTGGTATGATTAGATAAGTCAAATATTACGCACTTGTTAGAATAATTATTATAAATATGTGTGCTAATTGATTTATGGATTGAGGCCTCTTTGTCAATAACTATTTGAGATCCAATAACCAATCCAACGACCACTAAATATGAGATTACTCTAATGTGATTTTTAATCTTTAAATCTCTAATTCTCCATGCTGCTGCCATTACATAAAATGGTAATACGGGCAAGATAAATCGCCCCATGGTAATCAATCCTTTATTGAAACCACTATAGATTGTTGCATTAAAACTATATGTAAAATACAATAACAGAAACAACATTGATGATATGACTATTGGATATCTGTACCTTCCTTTGTACACCGACAATACATAAAGGCCAATAGGCATAAATACAATTGTAAGTAAACCATATATTACGAAATTATCGGTAATGTTAGATAGAGAAAAACTTTCTGCTAATACTTGATAAAAATAATCACTATAGTAGTATTGAGATGTAAATAGTCGTGGTGACAAACCAATAAAAGTACCTGCAACATAGTACCAAAACCATCTCTTATCACCTAAGAAATGTATCAAGCAAATACCCCCTAATAATAATATATTAGCTTCTCTAAACCATATTGACAATCCTGCAATCATAGACAATAGAAACCATTTACGACCAGTATCTCCTTTAGTGAAAAGTAAGTATATAAATAAGCATGATAATAAAAAACTTGGTACGCCACTCATCAAACTTTTACAAAAAAATAGAAACGCTGGAAAAATAAAAAACAACAAGATTGCTATTGTTTGAAATCCTCTTTTTGCTATTGATTGATATATTAAAAATGTGCCAAATGCAAAAGAAAATAAGCTCCCAATATATACATATGGTGTACCAAAAAGCAATCTCCAAAAAGCAATCCAAACGGAATTGCCTAAAGGATAATTGGTAATGTTATACTTTATTGGTTGTCCAGATATTGCTTCATTGTAAATAGGGTATGTTTCACCATGAATAATAGCTGTACTCATATTAAAATAGGAATACACATCTGCTATCAAAAATCCTTGAGGAAATGTAATTATATACGTACCTATAAAACAAATAAGCAACATATAGAATAGCTTATTGTCCAGCGAAATTTTCACCTTATTTAGTAAACAATAATTCTCTATACTTAGTTAATGACCACAGATCATCATCAATCATCATTTCGAGTTTGTCACAACTGTAACGAATCACCTCAAAGAATGGTTTTACTTTATTACAATAAGCGGCAGCTTTTTTCTCAACAGAAGACATTTTGTTTGCTTTTTTTCGTTCTTCAATCATTTTGTCAACATTGATTTTGATACTTTCAATATGCTTTGATATATCAGTGATAATATCTATTTGCACTTGAGCTTGTTTTTTGTAACTCGCTCCAAAAATAGTTTTTAAACCACTTACATTTTCTATCAATGTGTTTTGGTATTTTATAGCAGTAGGTATCACATGGTTAGAAGAGATATCACCAAGTACTCTACCTTCAATTTGGATTTTCATTACATACTCTTCTAGCTCTATTTCGTATCTAGCTTTAAGTTCTGCTTCATTAAGCACCTCATGATCTTCAAATAATTTTATATTTTTTTTACTTATTCTTGCCTTAAGCGCTTCTGGAGTAGTTTTAAAATTGTTTAGCCCTCTTTTTTTCGCTTCTTTTTCCCATTCGTTGCTATATCCATCTCCTTCAAATCGTATTTTCTTTGATTTTTTAATGTATTCTCTTAGGACATTAAAAATTGCGTCATCTTTTTTAATCTTTTTGTCTGCTATTAATTTATCTACGTCTTTTTTGAATTTTCGCAGTTGATCCGATACTATTGTATTTAGCACTGTCATAGGTATAGCACAATTGGCGGTTGACCCTACGGCTCTAAATTCAAATTTGTTACCTGTAAATGCAAATGGAGAAGTACGGTTTCTATCAGTATTGTCAAGCAATACATCAGGAATTTTTCCAACTACATTTAATTTAAGATCAGTTTTTTCTTCAGGAGAAAGTTTACCCTTTGTTACCTTTTCTAAATTGTCCAATACCTTAGTCAATTGTTGACCAATAAATACAGAAATGATTGCTGGAGGTGCTTCGTTTGCTCCCAATCTATGATCATTGGTTGCTGAAGCGATCGATGCTCTAAGTAGATCAGCATGATTATCTACAGCAGCGATTGTATTGATAAAGAATGTTAAAAATTGCAAATTACTCATTGGTGTTTTTCCAGGGGACAATAGATTTATACCAGTATTAGTAGCTAATGACCAATTGTTATGTTTTCCAGAACCATTGATTCCAGCAAATGGTTTTTCATGAAATAAAACCTTGAAATTATGATTTACAGCAACTTTTTCCATTACATCCATCAACAAAGAATTGTGATCTACTGCAAGATTTGCTTCTTCAAACAATGGGGCTATTTCAAATTGGTTTGGAGCTACTTCGTTGTGTCTCGTTTTTACTGGTATTCCCAATTGAATACATTCAAATTCTAATTCCCTAAGATAACTTAATGCTCTTGAAGGAATAGATCCAAAATAATGATCGTCTAATTGTTGTCCTTTTGCTGGAGAATGACCGATTAAAGATCTGCCTGTAAGTGTAATGTCTGGTCGAGAAGCAGCTAAAGCACTATCAATAAGAAAGAATTCTTGTTCCCATCCTAAAGTCGATATTATTTTAGTTACATTTTTGTCAAAATATTTAGCGACTGCTGTAGCCGAAGCGTCAATTGATTGTAATGCTCTTAGTAATGGCGTTTTATTGTCTAATGCTTCTCCTGTATATGATATGAATATTGTAGGTATACATAGTGTAGTACCTATTATAAACGCGGGTGAAGTAGGATCCCAAGCCGTATATCCTCTTGCCTCAAAAGTATTTCTAAGCCCTCCATTTGGAAAACTTGAAGCATCTGGTTCTTGCTGTATTAATTGATCCCCACCAAATTTTTCTAATGCCTCTCCATCTCCAACCGGTTCAAAGAATGCATCATGTTTTTCTGCAGTAATGCCTGTCAAGGGTTGAAACCAATGCGTATAATGTGTCGCTCCTTTTTCAAGTGCCCAAGCCTTCATTCCTGATGCAATTTGTTCTGATAGTTTCCTATCTATTTTTGTGCCATGAGTAATAGCATCTTCAATAGCTTTGTATGCTACC
>JAZGFO010000033.1:0-9669 GCA_036479655.1 Saprospiraceae bacterium | reverse complement strand
TATATACAATAAAGTTAATGAAAATATTTAATAATTATAGATTACTTAAATCTAAGCTGTATTAATATTACATATTACTAAAGAACCCAATAATTTCTGTTGCGTCCTCAGGTTTTATTCTCCCACTAAGTATCAATCGTAGTTCTCTTCTTCTTGAAGCACCATCATACAATCTTTTCTCTTCTGTAGTAACAGGTCTCAGTTTTGGTGCTTTCACTGGCTTCTTTGTTTCTGTATCAAGCGCAACAAAAGTGAAATATGCATGATTCGATTGTTTTGAATTATTGCCAGTAATATCTGAAACTACAACTTCCACATAAACTTCCAATGAAGTATTAAATACTCTAGTTACAACAGCGGATAATGTAATAACATCACCATTATGGATAGGATTACTAAATGATACATGATCTACTGAGGCAGTAACTACATATGTTTCACAATGCTTAGCGGCACATATGCTGGAGCAGATATCCATCCATCTCATAAGATTACCTCCCATAAGATTACCTAATGGATTAGTATCATTAGGCATTATCATTTCCGTCATTATTGTCTTTGACTCAGCTGTAGTTTTTTCTTTCATTTTCTTTTTTAAATATACTCAAATTCAAATACGTCTGCAAAAATACTTTTCATTTGCATAATAACTTCATTCATGTCAACCTTTTTATCTAATTCGTAAGCTATTGAAGTTACGGTCTTAGATTGGTCGTCTATTCCACAAGGTATAATATGATTATAATATGCCAAATCATTGTTTATATTAAGAGCAAACCCGTGCATCGTTACCCATCTACTAAGGTGGACACCTATAGCACATATTTTTCTTTTTTGTGGTTCACGATCGTTTGACGCTATCCATACTCCAGTAAATCCTTTCTCTCTAACACCTACAATACCATAAGTATCCAATAATCGTATAACGACCTCTTCTAAGTAGCGAACATACTTATGTACGTCTGTAAAAAACTCATCTAAATCAAATATTGGATAGCCTGTCAATTGTCCAGGTCCATGATAGGTAATATCGCCACCTCTATTGATTTTATAAAATTCCACTTCTTTTGATTTCAGTCCTGACTCATCTAACAGCAAATGATCAATAGACCCACTTTTTCCAATTGTAAAAACATGGTTATGTTCACAAAACAACAACTCATTGATTTGGTATTTAGACATTTTCTCTGCTTCAGACAATCCACGCCATGCAAGTTTGTTCTTTTTTAATTGTTCATGGATATCTGTCTGCATATCCCACCCCTTTTGATAAGATATATTCCTAACATTGTTAAATCTGACTTTGGGCTTTAATGATTTTTTCTTCATTCTAAAACAGTTAATTAACATATAGTATGAGGGCTTCAAAAACCACTCCTACTAAATTTTAATTTTTAGCGCATATTAATATTTAATTAATTTTTCTAAAACCATCCTGTACGTCTTCTTGATCTTCTTCTTGTAGTTTTTATTCCTAACACCCCTAACAATCCTCTTGTAAGCTCTCTTGCTACAGTCCTTCCTATTTGCCTAGTTGTTGTGCTATTATATATTTTTTCAACTGTCGATTTCTCACTTCTTCGCGAAGTCTTTCTTGCTCTTTTATTTTGATCGTACAATCGTTCTTGAGCTTCTTTTGATTGTGCATCTTCAATCTTACCAGTTAATATTTCGTATGCACTTTCTCGATCTATTTCTTTATTATACTTATCTATTAATCTAGAATTATTAACTACTGTATTTATCTCTCGAGATGTCAAAACATCCATTCTTGACTGTGGTGCTCTGAGGTATGTATGAGCCAATGGTGTAGGAATTCCTTTATCATTAAGTGCAGTAACTAATGCTTCTCCAATTCCTAACTCTGTTAATAATTGGTCTACATTATAAAACTTAGTTATTGGATAATTTTGAGCAGTTAATTTTATTGCTTTTCTATCTTTGGCAGTAAACGCTCTCAATGCATGTTGGATTTTCAAACCCAGCTGGCTCAATACTTCTTCTGGAATATCTGTAGGGTTTTGAGTGATAAAGAACAACCCAACTCCTTTTGATCGGATTAATTTTACCATCACTTCTATTTGATCCAATAATGCATCTGATGCCTTATCGAATATCAAATGTGCATCATCAATAAATATACAGAGCTTTGGTCTATCCATGTCTCCTTCTTCTGGAAAGGTAGTATATATTTCCGCTAACATTTGTAACATAAATGTAGAAAACAACTTAGGTTTACTCTGTATATCTGACAATCTTAATATGGAAATCACTCCCCTACCATCTTCACTAAGCCTAGTTAAATCATCCACATCAAATGATCGTTCGCCAAAGAATACGTCAGCATCTTGTTGTTCTAATTCGATTATTTTTCTCATAATAGTCCCGACAGAAGCTGTAGAAACACGACCATAGTCATTTTGAAAAGCTGCTTTACCTTCTCCAGTAACATATTGCAATGCCTTACGCATATCTTTTAGGTCTAACAATGCCAATTGATTGTCGTCACAAAATTTAAAAACTACTGAAATAATACTTTGCTGTGTAGCATTTAGTTCCAGTATTTTAGAAAACAATACTGGACCAAATTCTGTAACTGTCGCTCGCAATCTAACACCTTTTTCATTTGATAGTGTTAAAAACTCAACTGGACTCGAATCTGCAATAAATGGATAACCAATTTTAGCATGCCGCTCGTCTATTTTTTCATGCCCTTCAGAAGCAACGGCGATACCACTAAGATCACCTTTAATATCCATTACCAAGCTTGGCACTCCTTTAGATGACAATTGTTCTGCAAGGATCTGTAATGTCTTCGTTTTTCCAGTTCCTGTAGCTCCTGCTATCAACCCATGTCTATTTAAGGTTGATAATGGAATACGAATAAAGTGCTCCGTCATAACTTCAGAGTTGAGCGTTGCTGCACCTAACAGGATTGACTCTCCTTTGAAACTATAGCCTTTAGCCATTGTTGTTTTAAACTGTTCTTTATTAATCATTAATAACTGTTTTTATAATTTGTGCCATACCATCGAAGTAACAGTTGCAAGTTAGAAAAATATATTTCTATAACATTAGAAGTAGCTATAACAAATCTTCTTATTGTCACATTACAATATTATTAGCACATTATATAACATAAGCATAAAAAAGGGCTACTTAAATTTAAGTAGCCCTAGTATCTATATCGATTCTTATTTCAACTATTGTTTTTTTAAGTTTTCCCAAAAAGTTTCAAATTCTTCTAAACTGAAGAAATTAACTTCTCGTGGCTTGCTCCCTCTCGCAGGGCCAACAATACCTAATTTTTCCATTTGATCCATAATTCTTCCTGCTCTATTATATCCCAGTTGCATTGTACGTTGGATATTAGAAGTTGACCCATTTTGGTGACCTACAACCATTCGAGCTGCATCTTCAAACAATGAATCCAAATCACTTAATTTAAGATTAGAACCTTGTCCACCAATTTCTTCTTCACCTTTAAATTCTGGCAAATAAAATGGTGTAGGATATCCTTGTTGAGAAGAAATATGGTCAATTACTTCCTCGACTTCAGGTGTATCAACAAAAGCACATTGAAGTCTAACAATATTACTACCAACATTGAGCAACATATCTCCTCTTCCTATTAATTGATCTGCTCCTCCAGCATCTAATATTGTTCTACTGTCAATTTTTGATGTTACTTTGAAAGCTAATCTTGCAGGGAAGTTTGCTTTAATTATACCTGTAATAATATTTACCGAAGGTCTTTGTGTAGCGACTACTAAATGAATACCTATCGCTCTTGCTAATTGTGCCAGACGTGCAATTGGCATCTCTATCTCTTTACCCGCTGTCATTATCAAATCAGCAAATTCATCAATAACTAATACAATGTAAGGTAAGAACTTGTGCCCATCATTGGGATTCAACTTTCTTTTTGTAAATTTATCATTATACTCCTTAATATTTCTTGCCCTTGCTTTTTTGAGTAATTCATATCTTTCGTCCATTTCTATACACAGAGAATTTACAGTCTCTACTACTTTTGAAGTATCTGTAATAATTGGCTCTATTTGATTTGGCAACATTCCTAAGAAATGTTTGTCAATACTATTATATGGAAACAACTCCACTTTCTTTGGATCGACCAAGATCAACTTCAATTGAGATGGATGTTTTTTGTACAATAAAGAACAAAGTATAGTATTAATACCAACAGATTTACCTTGACCAGTTGCACCAGCTATAAGTAAGTGAGGCATCTTTGCTAAATCAGCAATAAATATTTCGTTAGAAATTGTTTTGCCGAGAGCAATTGGTAAAGCCATTTTAGTATTCTGAAATTTCTCAGATTCCAACATTTCTCTTAGCGAAACAATCTGCTTTTTCTTATTCGGAACTTCAATACCAATCGTCCCTTTACCAGGGATCGGAGCTATAATTCTTATACCAAGAGCTGCCAAACTAAGTGCAATATCATCTTCAAGATTTTTGATCTTACTGATTTTTACACCAGGAGCTGGTACTATCTCATATAATGTAACTGTAGGACCTATCGTGGCACGTATCTTTGTAATTTCAATTTTGTAATTGAGAAGCGTTTCAATTATTTGATCTTTATTCGCCTCTAATTCAGTTCTATCTATAGATATTTTTTGATCATCATAGGTTTTTAAATATTCAATTTTTGGATATTCGTACCTTGATAATTCTAAAGTCGGATCATAAGGTTCTGTTATATCTTGAGCTGACTCCTTGTCCACAATCATTTGCTCTGGTACAGTGGTTTCTTGATTCTTTGGTACAATTACATCAAATGGATGAGCAATTTTTGGATCAACTGGCGCTTGTTCTGGTATATTAACTTCCATTTCCAAGTCCGTCTTTGCTGATGTTACTACTTTCTTTCTTTTTCCTAGCGAATCAGGAAGTTCAAACTCTAAATGAGAATCTGAACTCCCTTCCCCACTTAAATCCGAGGTTTTTGGAATGGCCTGTTGAGCCTGCCCGGATGGTCGTAAGGCTACATACGACGTATCGTCATTCTCAGGGACTTGTGCTGTAGCAGCTTTATTTTTGTTTGATACTTTATTAGAAGTGGGTACAGTATCTAAATCACTATCAAGTTTAAAATTTGTAATAAAATCTAATGATGGCATCTTAAATGCTCCAAAAGGTGTAGCTAATTCGACATTATCAAAATTTGGATTAAATTTCCAAATTGCCATCCCGACCATTGAGAATAACAATAATAGAAACAAACCTATCTGCCCCATAAAATTTGATAACCATATATAAGTACTTTGTCCAAAAGCACCACCCCAAGTAAATTCACTATTTCTGAATAAAAACTCTAATGATAATGACCCAAATGCCATAAATACCATTGTATACTTAGCCATTTGCCAAAATTCTGCCAATGGTTTCTTTCTTAAAAGATCTAGACCAAACTTCACCAACAATACTATAACCGCACTTGATGGTAATCCAAATCCCCAATAAAAAAACATATTTGATACTAATGCTCCTAATCTGCCCAGCCAGTTGTCAACAGTCAACTCTTTCTGAAATAACACTTCCCAACTAAAAGTTAGTACTTTGTCTTGATCAGTCTTCCATGTATATAGATACGACATAAATGCCACAGCTAAATAGATAGCCAATAAGATTGATATTATTCCTAATACTTTAGGAATTCTGTCATCGGACAGTTTGCTAGAGACAGACTTCTTCGAAGTCTTTTTTGAGGCCTTGGTCTTTGCCATGGTAAATCGATTTTGAGATCCTTAATAATTACATTTTGTGACACTTTTGGGTAATATCACAATGCAAATATAATACTAGTTTTGATATATTATAATAAATTAGATAATATTTAGTACAATAATTCAGCTAGTTATATATTGCATTATTGAACCATATGAAAATATCACTATTTTATATATATTATAATGGCAATTTTTCAAAACTCCAAAATGGATGAATAACATCACAGCGTCAAGTACTAATTAGCATTCTTTCTTGATTCAAGGTCAGAAAACATCGGCTGTCACATCTTGAAAAAACATCATCTTCAACCTTCAATAAATATCAAACATTAAAAAAGCTCAACAAATTAAAATTTTGTTTAACTTTGTCACGAAATATTTATACATCAAAATAACAAACAAACAATATGAGTAAAGTGACCGTGGTAGGTGCTGGAAATGTAGGAGCTACCGTAGCAAATGTATTGGCACACAAAGACATTGTCAACGAAATCGTAATATTAGACATTAAAGGAGATTTTGCAAAAGGCAAAGCACTTGATAGTTGGCAACAGGCCCCAATTGATTACTACAGCACTAAACTTACAGGGACTGGGGATTATGCAGACACTGCAGATAGCGATATCGTAGTGATAACTGCGGGAATTCCAAGAAAACCTGGTATGAGTAGAGATGACTTGATTACCACTAATGCAAAGATTGTTGTATCTGTTGTTACAGAAATTAAAAAGCATTCTAAAGATCCAATTATCATAATTGTTTCAAATCCTTTGGATGTGATGACTTATGCTGCTTTTAAAGCCTCGGGATCAACTTCAAATAAAATATTTGGAATGGCGGGAATCCTTGATACTGCTAGATACAGAGCTTTCTTAGCTACAGAATTAGAAGTTTCCCCAAAAGATATTTCTGCTGTATTAATGGGAGGTCATGGTGACACTATGGTACCACTACCTAGATATACAACAGTTGCTGGTATCCCTGTAACAGAAATGATTGCAGATGACAAATTAGATGCAATCGTCCAAAGAACTAAAAAAGGAGGTGGAGAGCTTGTTGGACTTATGGGCACATCAGCTTGGTATGCTCCAGGAGCGGCAGCAGCTCAAATGGTAGAATCTATTGTGAAAGATGATGGAAGAATCTTCCCAGTCTGTGCTTGGCTGACCGGAGAATATGGTATTAATGAAATGTATCTTGGAGTACCTGTCCAATTAGGAAAAGAAGGTATCAAGAGAACTATTGAACTAAATTTAAATGATGCAGAAATGGAATTGTTAAAAAATTCTGCTACTCATGTTAAAGAGGTGATGGACAAATTTAATGATATGGGATTAGTATAATCCTTTG
This sequence comes from Saprospiraceae bacterium, assembly GCA_036479655.1. Taxonomy (GTDB): domain Bacteria; phylum Bacteroidota; class Bacteroidia; order Chitinophagales; family Saprospiraceae; genus CAJXUU01. Next base: position 2,563 of record JAZGFO010000033.1, on the reverse strand, counting down.
ACAATATACAATAGAAGTTAAAGGGTATTGATTTAATGTCAATATCCTTTATTTTTTTTTAATCATTATTCATTTACAAGAATGAGATAGCAATTAACCAATATACTTTATAGTTATGAAATTACATATTATAGAAACGGGGAAATTTAAATTAGATGGTGGTGCAATGTTTGGTGTTGTCCCAAAATCTATGTGGCAAAAACTTAATGAACCCGATGCCAACAATCTTTGCACTTGGTCAATGAGGTGTTTGCTTGTTGAAGATGGTGACCGTAAAATACTTATTGATACTGGTTTGGGCAATAAACAAAGTGAAAAATTTAGATCCCATTTTCATCCTCATGGAATAGACAGCCTTGACAATTCTCTTGCTAATATTGGTATGGCTAAAGATGAGATTACTGATGTGTTTTTGACTCACCTACACTTTGATCATGTTGGAGGGGCTATTTATAGAGATAGCAATGATAATCTTTTGCCTTCTTTTCCAAATGCAATTTATTGGTCGAATGAGAAACATTACAATTGGGCAAACAACCCAAACCCAAGAGAAAAAGCCTCCTTTCTAAAAGAAAACATTCAACCATTAAAAGATCATGGAGTCTTAAAATTCATTGATATTGAACAAGGGGTTTCATTTACAGACCATATAAAAATAGATTTTGTCAACGGCCACACTGAAGCGATGATGGTCCCATATATTACTTTAGATAACGGCGAGACAATCGTTTTTACAGCTGACCTTCTACCCTCTCATTGTCATATCGGCATGCCATATGTCATGGGCTATGACATACGACCACTTGAGACATTAAAAGAGAAAGCACTTTTGTACGAAAAAACTGTCAACACAGATCATTATATCTTCTTTGAACATGATAAAGATATGGCTCTTTGTCAATTAAATAAAAACGAAAGAGGTCGAGTTGTATTAGACAAGCAAATAGATATTAATGAAATTCTGAAATAATACTCTTTAATATCTGCTTCAACCTTTTTTCTCAATTATTTTCACAATTTCGATTGCTGTATTTACTGCCGCTTGCATATCTTGAACTGTAGTCCATTCTAGTTTTGAATGAATACCATGTTGACCAGAGAATAAATTAGGACAGGGCATTCCCATATGTGACAATACAGCACCATCAGTACCTCCCCTGATAGAACCTACATGTGGCTTCACTCCACAATTCTCCATTGCTTCTATTGCTATATCAATAATATGTGGATGTTTTGCTATCACGTCTTTCATATTTCTGTATTGCTTTTTACTTGTAAATTTATAGCTACTGCCAGGATAGTTTTTCATAACTTTTTCTGTTGTTTCAACAATTAGTGATTTGTGATCCTCTAATTTTTCAGTTTCAAAATCCCGAATTATAAAATCAATACTTGCAGATTCTAAATGTCCTTCAATTTTGTTAGGATGAATAAATCCTTGCTTCCCATCAGTAGATTCAGGTGAAAGGTGATCTTTAGGTAACTGTGACAAAATATCCGCAGCTATTCTTGAAGCATGTTCCATTTTTCCTTTTGCATAGCCAGGATGGGCACTAACTCCTGTAATTTCTAGTTTTGCACTATCAGCAGAAAAATTCTCATATTCAAAATGACCAACTTCACCACTATCCAAGGTATATCCAAAATCAGCATTTAATTTTTCAAGATCCACATGTTGTACACCTCTTCCTATCTCTTCATCTGTTGTAAACAACACCTTCACTACACCATGCTTAATTGACGGATTATTTACCAATTGATAGATCATATCCATAATACACGCAACACCAGATTTGTCATCTGCCCCGAGTAAAGTTAATCCACTTGCTGTAATAATATCATGACCAATTTTTTCTTTTAATTCCGAAAATTTAGATATTGAGACAATCTGGCTTTTATCGTCTGGCAGTATTATATCATCACCTTGATAATTATTATGAACGATTGGCTTTACATCTGTACCGCTACAGTCAGGTGCAGTATCTACATGTGCACAAAAGAATACTGTTTTTACATTATCTTTTTTTGAATTTGCAGGCACTTCAGCATAGACATAGCCATGTTTAGTGACCTCATGGTCTACATTCATTACAGAAAGTTCTTTACTCAATAATTTTGAGAGGTTTTTCTGTTTTTCGGTAGAAGGAGATGTATCAGAATAAGGATCTGCTTGAGTATCAATCTGAACATATCTTAAAAATCTTTCTTTAACTGTATATTTCATTTGTCTTTTATTTTTTTGCAATAATAATACAATCCTCATGAGAAGTACTACCTTGCAAATATAAAAATATAATTATGCGATTCTTAAGAGATTTAATTTTAGCTTGCCTCGTGTTCTTTAGTGTAGGTATGTGTATTGCTTATTATAATGAAGGATCAATCCAAAACATTGATTGGCAAACCGAAATAATGTATGGTATTGTAGTAGGTTTGTTATTTACATTGTATAGAACATTTATAGCTAAAAAAAGAAAACCTAATTAGAAACAACAATTCTTTTTATTTGAACGTCGCTATAATAATCTTCAATAACTATATAATAAATTCCAGTTTTTAGATT
>JAZGFO010000032.1:0-4251 GCA_036479655.1 Saprospiraceae bacterium | reverse complement strand
ACCTATGATAAGAATATCTGTATTATATGTTTTTTGAATATTGGTTTTAAATTCCATTATTAGACCTATTATTTATTCTGATCAATATTAATAATAATTAAACGGATTTATACTTTATTGTTATTGTCAATGTCATAGAAATCACAATTCGTTATTACAAATCAAATTCAGCTTTTACTTTTCGATTCTCCAAGGTTTTCATACAATTTTGCCATCAAATGGGCATGTTCGTCATATGCAGATTCAAATAATTCTACAGCTCTTTCATTACCGATTACTTTTCCACTACTTAGCACTTTCGGTTGTTTGCCATTCTTTACAAGGATATTAGCAATTTCAGCTTTTATCGTATTAATTATTAACACTCCACCTAGTGTAGACCCAGGAGATACAGGCGTATCTAATCCATCGATCATTATCATTGCATCACCTAAGGGAGCTCCTGTATCCAATACATAATCTGCAAAATCAGTTAATTTTTTACCATCAATATGTTTTGAAGTACTACCTTCTAAGTGTAGACTACTTACAAGAGCTACTACTTTTACATTCAATTTTTGAAACTCTTCTGCCATTTCAATAGGTACTACATTACATCCACTTGAAGATATGATTAATGCAGTATCATTTTCTTTAATATCGAAGTTTCTTAAAATTTTACCCGCAAAATTAGGTACATTTTCTAAAAACATTGCTTGTCGTTGTCCATTAGACCCGATAACAAGATTATGATTTGATAATGATAGCTCAACTATCGGATTAAATCCTGGAAATGATCCATATCTTGGCCACATTTCCTCTACCATGATTCGACTATGTCCTGATCCAAATAAATGAACCATTCTACCATCGAGGATCGACTTGGCAAAAATCTGAGCAACTTCTTGAATTTTCGCTTCTTGTTTTTCTACAACATCAATGATTTCTCTTCCTTTCTGTAAATACTGTTTTGTATAACTCATACTATTTTTATTTTTTTGATTTAGCAAAAAATGCTGCTCCAATGGCACCAGCATAATTGGCATGTTTAGCTTTGTTTATTTTAACTTGATGGCCACTTGGTCGCCATTCATATAATGATAAAAATTCTTTTAATGGCTCGAATAATGCATCATTAGCTTCTGCTATGCCTCCGCCAATAACTATTATTTCAGGAGAAAATGCATTGATCAATGATGAAATACCTACTGCCAGTTTTTGAACTGAGGACAACCACCAATAACTAGCCAAAGGATCATTGTTATTATAGGCTGCTACTAAATCTTTTGTTGTTTCAAATTTGTTATTCGTTCTTTCTTTTACAGAAAAATTACCAATCGCATATTCAAGACTTCCTACCATATTGGTCATTGTCGATTGTCCCATATGATCAACCGTTATATGTCCAAAATGTCCCGCTCTTTGGATTGTCCCTTGGTATATCTTGCCTTCTGCCACAGCCGCTCCACCTACGCCTGTACCTAATGTCAACATTAGCAGGTTTTGAGTTACTGATTTATAGAAGGTTTCATATTCTGCAAGACAAGCAGAATGTGCATCATTGATTACAAATATTTCCCTTTTTAGCTCGGCGGACCAATTATAATTTTCTAAACCAGTCAATCGTTCTGGCATATTGACGATCATCAGATTATCATTTCCTACTAATCCTGGAGAAGACAAACCACATACCAATTGATCTTTATTTTCTGGGGCATATTTATTAGCCACTCGATCAATTAAATTTATGATATTCAACTTCCATTTATTTGGATTAGCTATAGTATCTTCTGTCAATAAACTATTTTGTTCTAGTATTTCTCCTTGTTCATTTTGGACCACATACTTAATATTTGTTCCTCCAAGATCAACACCTAAATATTTTTTATCCATTATTAATTTTTATCAACTATTCTTTCAATTTTCAAAACTACATCTTTAATATTGCCCATCACTGATCGTCCATCCACCATCAACAGCGAGTAGTTGACCTGTGATAAACTTCGAGGTAGGAGACAAAAACATCAATACAGCATTATCTATATCTTCAGATTTTCCCGATCTTCCTCCATCTAATGGTTGCTTAGTTTTTAAGAATGTTTGTATTTCATTATCCTCAACAGCTCTTCTTGCCATTGGGGTAGCAAATAGACTTGGAGCAATTACATTTATTCTAATATTATTAGTCGCATAGTAAGAAGCTATTGATTTTGAAAACCCAATTATTGCAGATTTTGCAGCCGCATAAGCATGTGTTACAAAATACTTTGGCGATGGAGAATACCCCAATACTGAACCCATATTTAAAATAACTCCAGGCTTGTTGTGTTTCAAAAAATAGTTAACCATTGCTCTATTAGACAACATCATAGAAGTTAGGTTTAGTTCGAATGTTTTATTCCAACCTTCTAGTGTCAATTTGTCCAATGGCCCATCACCAAAACGTCTTCCACTTCCTCCTGCTACATGAAACAATCCCGTGATATCACCAAATGATTCATGAGCCATTTGGATCGCTTTCTCCATTGTTTCAGGATTGGTAGCATCACCACTTAATACCAGACAATCATCATTTAATTGTAGTTTTGCTTTGGCACAACTGTCCTCATTTCTGCCGATGACCAAGACTTTAGCTCCTCTATTTTGTAAAGCCAATGCAGAAGCCATACCCATCCCAGTCGTTCCTCCCATTATTATATAACTCGTATTTTTGAATTCCATATTTCTTACCCTATTTTACTATCTGAGAAATCATCCCAGTCTCCTTGTCTTTTAATATATACTTCACATCACCATTGGGCAATATTTCTTCCTTTATTAGATAATACTTTTCATCATATTCTTTTAATCTAACTTTACTATTCTCTACTTCATCACCTCTCCAATTCTCAATTATTACTGGTTCCCAAGATTTTGACTGTGCCGATTTATATGCTGCGTCCATTATAGTATTGACAATATATCCATCATAAAATGTCTCAAGTGGTTCTCGTTTTTCATCAATTGCATTAAACATATCCGTAAACATATTGGGGTATCCAAGATCATGAGCTTCATCACCAACTGGGAATAACCAACCTTGATTTACTTCTGTTTTTTCAGCTACATATCCATCTCCTTTACCCGTTGAGAATATCTCAAATCCTGTTCTCAAAAAATTATTTATCCATATTGTGCCTTCAGTACCCATTACCTCATCTCTTAAATCCATTCCTCCTCTAAAATTCCAGCTCACTTCAAATTGCCCGATGGCTCCATTGGCATACTTTACCATTCCTATAGCATGATCTTCTGCTTCTATCGGATGTACTTGCGTATCTGCCCAACACATTACTTCAACAGGACGTATATTTTTACCAATAAAATTTCTACTTATAGCAATACAGTGACAACCTAAATCTATTAAGGCTCCTCCTCCTGACATTTCTTTATTCCAAAACCAATCACTGTGCGGCCCAGAATGTGCTTCTCTTGATCTTGCCCATAATACTTTTCCAATACCTCCACTCTTCACACTTTCCATAGACTTTAGAAACTTAGGTGTATAGCACAGATCCTCTAAGTAACCTCCAAAGATCCCTGCTTTTTCAACCATTTCCAACATTCTTTTTCCTTCTTCTGCTGTTCTACCTAATGGTTTGGTGCATAGTACATGTTTTTTTGCTTTTGCCGACATCTCTACTGCCAATTCGTGCAAGTGATTTGGTAATGCTATAAGTACAATATCAATAGCTGGATCATTGATGATTTCCTCCATGTTTTCTGAATATTTTGAAAACTGAAAATCTTCTGCAAAACGTTTTGCATTATCTATATTTCTAGAATAGACAGATATTATCTCATCTTTTCTTCGTTGAGAATGCAAAGAAGTGGCATAAAATCGAGCAATAAATCCCGATCCTAACATGGCTATTTTCATATTATTAACTTTTTTTAAAATTACAAACGTATGTTTTATTAAAATGCTAAATACAGTATTATTATTAAAGGTTAGCATGATAAAGACAACAAATTTAACATTTTAACTTATATATACAAGTACAGGAATTTAAATTAAAAAAAAGAGAAATGTTTAGCTGTTAGCTGTTAGCTGTTAGCTGAAGGTAGCAGAGCAAAAAATCATGACAATCTTATAATCCTAAAAATCATGGTTAAGACAAAATGTGGAGGACTATTACAGTCGCAACCAATTATAAAATTTCACATATGCTAAAATTCAGAATAAAATATGTTTTTAGTGCGCAGCTCAAAGTTAATTGTGTGCATTTGGGC
>JAZGFO010000031.1:0-9730 GCA_036479655.1 Saprospiraceae bacterium | reverse complement strand
TATTGTCCTTTAGTTTTACATGAGATGTTGCCTCCCGCTATTTTCGTTAAGTACTTTTCATTATTACTGGCTGGAATGTCATTTGTTTGGTACGTTTTGATTTTTATTTAGTCAAAAAGGCACGATTTTTTTACATTCTCTTATGCTTTCATAGTCGATTTTTTTCTTCAAATTGAAAATAACTTACTCATAAACAGAACAAAAATATATTCCCATTCCGCTTTTCATTAATTCAAAGATAGTAATAAAGTAGAGAGGGGCAAATATTACATCAATATTGATTCGGTCAACAATTCTTTATATCATTTAGTGTGTAAAATTCAATATAAATACCAATAAATATTCGATATGATGAATTAATAGTAATGCTATTAGTAAGTGCAACCATCTGTCCATATTAGGTTGTATTTATACCATTTGAAAACTATAATCGGTTATATGCACTTCTGATAAATAAATCAAATGTTTAATTTATTGTCTTTAGAATTTTGCAACATGCCATTTTTTGGAATTAAGGTACCAGTAACTAACTATTATCATTCCTATCCAGTAGAATACTTCTGATGCCCATGCCCAATGTAGATTTAGATGGAAATGATTAATTACTAAAGTGACATATCCTATATAAAAAACGGCAAATATTGAATGGATCCATAAGGCAGTAAGTGTGTGCCCTGTACCAGTAAGACCGTTGATAAATATAGAGCCAATCGAGAATATTGTAAGTATAGAGACGAGCAGTGGTAAGTAGGGTTTAGTATCAATAATGAGTGACATGTCTTCAGATCCAAATAATGGATATAATAAAAACTCGGGAAAGATGGCTACAGGTATAGAGATGATCACTGTAAATGTGAGGCTCATTAGGGCTGTTTTTTTTATGATTGGAATAACTCCTTGACGCTTTCTATTGCCAATAAAATTGCTGACAAGTGTATTGATCCCTGCCGAGAATCCCCAGCATGGAATGGACAGAATCAGATAAATGTTCCTTATAAGATTTGAGATTTCTAATTGTCTATTTCCCATGTTTTCAATTAGTGAGAAAAATAAAAACCATGATCCTAATCCTACAAATGATTGCCAAACAATCGGTGCAGATATCACAAATGTATTTTTGAATAGATCAAAATTGACCTTGGAAAAGTTGGTAATATTAAATGCTTTAATCTCTTTATCAAATATCATGTACCATACAAAAACTATAAAAGCAACAATCTCTGCAATAGTTGACGCCCAAGCTGCACCTGCTATTCCCATTGGTTCAAAACCAAACTTTCCAAAAATTAGCATGTAATTTAATGCAATGTTGACTACGATAAGCACTAATGTATTGTAAACAATTATCTTAGTTCGTGCTATTCCGGTATATAATGCAAGAAAAGTAACCCCAATATAACTAAAAAACACACCAAAACTTCTTGGATAAATGTATTCCAGACATTTGACATATAAATCTTCTCTGTCGATGAATAACTTGAAGAATGAAGGTGTTCCATACATTAAAAATATAAACATCCCGATAGACATGATAGCTTCAAATGCTAATAATGACTTAAAGTTGTCTCCTACTGCATGATAGTCCAATTCACCATGCTTTCTTGCTATCATTATTTGTCCTCCCCGAGAAAATCCATAGCCTATAGATGCAATGATAAGATAGAATACACCAACTAAGCCTACTGCGGCAAAATCAACTTCACTTTTATGGTATAAAAATACATTGTCTGAAAGAACAATAATATTCTGAGCAGCACTTGCCAACATTATTGGTGCAGAAATAGATAGTATTTGTTTGTAAGAAGTAGTCAATTTCATGAAAAGCTAATATATAGTTTTTAATGATAGTTATATAATAATATATGATATGGAATTGTAAATAAATATATTATTCAATACTTTCATACATTTTTATAAATACAGGTTCTCTATAGGTATTATTACTTGTTTTTGATGCATATTTGATTTGACACCCATATTTTGGTGCTATCCATATCGTGTTATATTCTTCTTCTATAGCATTTTTTATAGGTTTTTTGGCAACAGGAACGGCTTTTAAGAGTTTTAGTAATGATTTGATTTTACTTTGAGAAAAACCAGTTCCTACTTTACCATAGTAGACTAGTTCTCCTTTTTCTAATTTGGCTAAATGTAGAGATCCAAACAAGGTAGATCGGTCTCCTTGCCCTTTGGTGTAACCTATAATTATAGCATCATCAGTTTGACTTACTTTTATTTTGAGCCAACTTTTGGATCGACTATCGGAGTTATATTTGGCAGTCTTTAATTTACACATGATTCCTTCCATTCCTTGTGATTCTATTGCTGAGAATAATTGTTCCCCATCATCAAATCCATCACTAAATCTATTGTGTTCTCCTATTTGGAGATTTACTTTCAGCCATTCTCTACGTTTTACATTTGACTCATTTCTGATATCTCTTCCATCTAAATACAAACAATCAAAAAGATACATAACTGTTTTTGTTGTTTTTGATGCTCTTTCTATTGCTGATTTTCCCGTTAAGTGCATTCGTCCAACAGTCTTTCCAAAATTTGGAGAGCCATTTTCATTTAGTGCTACGATTTCACCATCTGCTATCATATGTTCTGGTTCTTGATTACTGAACTCTTGAACAATCTTAGGGAATTTTTCTGTTAAGTCATTTCCATTTCTGGACATTAGTTTTACGTCTTTACCATTTTTGATAGCGACTATTCTAATGCCGTCCCATTTGATTTCAAAAAAGTACTTTTCTGAGGATGGAATACTTTTTCCCATTGATGCTAACATTGGTTTTAGATTTATTTCGGACATAGTATCCCCATCATCAAGTTTATCAATTAACCATTGTACGCCGCGTGTATTTATCATAGAATAAGTACCTGCTAGTTTGCCCTTTTTTAATTCAAACTTAAGTTTCTTTTTATCTTTTTTAAGGTATTCATAATTTCCATTGTCAAACACCCACATTTCACCTCCACCATATTCCTCTTTTGGTATTTTTCCTTCAAAATTCAAATATTTTATTGGATGAGGTTCCGTTTCTATACCTAACCGTTTAATTCCTTTTACTATTGGTAACCCTTTAGGAATAGCCCAACTCCTAAGCACTCCATCTTCTTCTAATCTTAGATCATAATGTAAGTTAGAGGCATCGTGCAATTGGACAACATACCTATTTTGATTAATTCCTTTAGCGATGTCAGGAATAGGCTCTTTGGTCTTACTAAAGTTTCTTTTCTCTTCATACTTATCTAATTTATTTGATGTTTCTTTCTCCGTTTTTTTAGGAGATATTTTTTGATCGTGAAGGATTACTGCATGATTATAAAAATTCTCCCAAGGGTCTCCTCTTTCTTCAATTTTATCAAATATAGTGTTGATATTATATGCTTTAGATGAAGTTATGTTTTTTAATTCTTCCCACGTGATAGGTGCAGATACTGGCGCACCAATACGTCCACGAGTGCTGTAAGGTGCTACACAAGTTTGAGATTTGTGGTTACGATAGATGTCCAACAAAACACGTCCTTTTCTCGCTTTTTTATTGATTTTTAATGTTGTTCCTTTATCAATATTAATATATTCTTTTGCAAGACTTTTTATAGATTTGATAAATGTTTCTTGATCATACTTTGGAATTATCGGCACATAAATATGTAATCCTTTACTTCCACTGGTCTTTATAAATGGATGATACCCATAAGATTCTAAAAAAGGTTTTAAATTTAGTGCTAATTGTTTTACCACTTCAAAATCTGCTGTTTCTGGAGGGTCAAGATCAAAAATGAAATGATCAGCACTTTTTGTGTTTGTTGCTTTTATCTGCATTGGATGGATTTCCAATGTAGCGAGATTTGCCATCCAAGCTAAGGTGGCAACATCATTCGCCATTATATATGTAATTTCATCTTCTGGGTCAACTTTAAGATAGTTTACCCATTTAGGAGTCCAATTTGGCTTGTTTTTAGAATAAAATCTGTTGCCTTCTACACCATCAGGAAATCTAATTAATGTTAATGGTCTTTGAGAAATATACCGTAGAATATGGGGCGCAATTTTGATGTAATATTGAATTAATTCCGCCTTCATTGTACCAGTTGTTGGGTATAGCACCTTTGTTAAGTTGGATAGCTTTATTTTTTGTCCACCTATTTCTGATATGATTATTTTTTTTGGCAACAGATTATGTTTTTACGTTTTGAAATGCTAATATAAGCGTTTTGATATAATATACGATTGATGGATAGAATTAGGTGCATTTTATAATGTCATTTATATTATTACTCTTTAATATTGTTACATTTAAAGACATTAATTAGAATAAAATTAGTGTCAGTATTTATAATGATATTGCTCATGTGGTTACATTTTCCAAAGCTTTATTTTTGTATAAATAAAATTAATAAATTATGGCAATTCTTCACGACATTACAACAGAAGAGGATATAAAACTAATGGTAGATCGTTTTTATGATAAAGTGAATGAAGATGCTGAACTATCATATATATTTAATCACTTTGCAAAGGTAGACTGGGAAACACACCTTCCTAAGATGTATTCTTTTTGGAAAAAACTGCTATTTGCAAAAGGTGATTACAAAGGCAATCCTTTTCAAGCACATATTCCATTACCAGTTTCAGCTGTTCATTTTGAAAAGTGGGTCGCATTATTTGTTGAAAACATGGATGAATTATTTGCAGGGGAAATTGCAGAAAACACAAAATTGAGGGCAAAATCAATTGCTCATGTTTTTCAATCTAAATTAGAATATTTTAATAAATAGAAATTATGAACATACCATCATTTAATACAGAACTAGAGTTTAATGAATCTAAACCAGCGATAAGAATAATATTAGAAACTTCTTTTACTAAAGAAATTAGAATATTATTTAAGGAAGGGCAATTAATGAAAAAACATCAAACACCTTTCCCAATAATTGTACAAATATTAGAAGGGACTATTGATTTTGGTGTATCAAACAATACACTTAATCTACGAAAAGGTGATATAGTTACATTGGAAGGTGCTGTGCCACATGACCTATTAGCAAAAGAAGATAGTGTAGTAAGATTGACTCTTTCTAAATCTGATTCGCTCAAAAGAGTAAAACAAGTCACAGAATAATATACTCAAACTTACTTACTTTCTTTAAAGTTGATTAGTTTGCGAACTAATTGATCAAGAGAAAGTCGTATTAATGTACATAAAGAGTTTAAAGCTTCAAAATTTTAATAATTATAGTGAAGTCGATGTTGATTTTCATGCAGAAATGAATGCCATTACTGGTTTTAACGGTATGGGTAAAACTAATATGCTCGATGCGATATATTATCTATGTATCGGTAAAAGTTATTTTTCGAGAGGAGATCGATATGTAATAAAGAACGACTTAGAAAAAGACCAAGAAAACGAAATAATGTTTAGGTGTTTTGGAGCCTTTTATGGGGTGTCAGGTAAAGAAATAGTAGAAGTGAAAGTCGTGCCGGGGAAATCAAAAACCATATCATTGTCAGGAAAAAAACGAGAACGTTTATCTGATCATATTGGTAAGTTTCCTTGTGTAATTATAGCTCCTAATGATGTATATATGATGATGGATGGTAGTGAAGAGAGAAGAAAATTTATTGACAATACTATTATGCAGTATGATCGCTCCTATGTTGATGCAGTTTTGGCATATAATCGATTACTCAAACAGCGAAATGCTACTTTGAAAATGTTTGCTGAAAAGCATTATTTTGACTCCATTCTATTAGAATCAATTTCTGCTAATATGTACCGTCCTTCAAAAAAAATATTTGAAGCTCGAAAAGAATTAATTGATGATATTGCTCCTTTATTTATCAAATACTATGGTATCATATCAAGCGATAATGAATCAATTTCAATAAATTATAATTCTCATTTGGAAGAAAACTCTCTAAAAGATATTTTCATTAAAAACATCGAGAAAGATAAAATATTAAATCGTACAACTGGTGGAATTCATAAGGATGATATTGCGTTGAAGATAAATGGAAGCAATCTTAAAAATTTTGCTTCTCAAGGACAACTAAAATCAGTAGTGCTGGCACTTAAGTTGGCACAGTATGATGTGCTAAGTCAAAAAAGTAAGATACTTCCAATATTGCTTTTAGATGATATTTTTGATAAATTGGATAGAAATAGGGTAGAACATCTACTTTCGATAGTCGCAGCAAAAGAAATTGGACAAGTATTTATTTCTGATACCAATAATGATAGAATACCTGTATTATTGAAAAAGATGAAAATAAGTCATACTGCATTTATAGTAAATAATGGAAAAATAATAGAGCAAGATGTTAAAGCATAATGATAGAATATTAAAAGACGTACTCAAGGATATGATTGGCTCTAATAAAAAAGTAGCTAAAGGATACAACACAGTAAGGATTAAAGATGCTTGGAAATCAGAAATGGGAGATATGATAAATTCATACACCGAAAAACTGTGGTATAGAAATGGTGTCCTAAATGTAAATCTTACTTCTGCTCCTCTAAGGAATGAATTGAGTATGTCAAAAGAAAAAGTAATTAAAATAATAAATGATGCTTGCAAAGAAGCATTAGTAACAGAAGTTGTATTTAGATAATTAGAAAATGGATAAACAGTTAAGGGATAAAATTATTGAATTGTTTGAATATAGAGAACTGCCCAAATTAATCTCGTATTCACAAGATAATTGGGATACTAATTTTTATGAACTATTGATTCAGTTGCAATATGACATCTATTTATTGGATCATGAATTAGAAACCAATTGGGATGTAGATATGTCAATTATCACGAAAAGATGGCAAGCAATACATAAAGATTTAGATAACTTGGGTATCTCTAGAGACAAGCAAGATTGGTATTGTAGACATATATACAAGTATCAAAAACATGAGCTGGAAATTAGAAAGGGTAAATTGCCAACAAGACTTACAATGGAGTATTTTTATTTTTATAAGTCATGCGATGTTAAATTGTTGAGAAGGATTATATATGATAAAAATCCAAGTTTAAAACATATGATTTCTGAGGCAGAATGGCGTCTGTTTGATTTGGTTACGGAGGTAAATGATGATGTTGTTGACCTGCAAGAGGATGCGACCACAATCAATGGAAACCGATTTTTACTAAGTATGCTCGAGCATGGTACTCAAAAAACGGTTGAGGTATTCAACAGTTTTTTACAAGAAATATCTGACAGAAATAAACTACTCAAAATTTCTTCTTTCGATGATATTTTTATTCAGGAATGGACAGAAGAACAAGTAATATCTACCCAGCAGTTAGTGGTGTATCAAGCAGCTGCCTTTCATAAATTAGATATGAGTATTTACAAACAATTAGACCTTAAAAAGACATCTAATATTATATAGTTAATATATGTTTTTCTTAGTATCATCAAGCATCAGGTAGATATCAACCACTATACAATTTAGTGGTGAGAGAAGATGCTACTGAGGTACTTAAATTATTGATAGATTTCAATTCCTTTTCGAGAAATCAGATAATTAGTTCACTACTATTTTTCTAATTATATTTTTTTTGTCTTTTATTAACTGAAGTAAATATATTCCTGGTTGTAAATTTGAACAATCTATTTCAAAACCAGATTCTATGCTGTTTATATTTACTTCAATTTTTTGACCTGATATATTATAGATAGATGGAGTGTCAGAAAATCCCAATTCTTTAATATAGATTTTGTCATTAGTTGGGTTTGGAAATATTTGTACATCTAAGTTTATATCATTGGTGCTCACTAAAACTCCAACAAAATAGGGGCCAAAATCCTTGCTGCATCCATTTTCATCAGTTACGTTAATGGTGTAATTTCCATTTTTTAGCGCATTGAGATTGTTTGATTCAGCTCCTTCTTCATTTATTGCCATGATATTGTAGTCTCCCGTACCACCAACAAATGAAATAGAAATAGCACCATCATTTACATCAATAGCAGTAGCATCCGTAATTACTGGAACAGATGCAGTTATCATATCTGGCTGTGATAGAATAAATGTTCCTTGAAAAATACAATTGTTGACATCAGTAATAGCAACATCATATGTACCACTTTCTAATCCAGAAATTGTACTTGTCGTGTCTGAAGTATTCCACAGATATGTAATTGGTTCATGGGCATTATCAATATGAACCGCTATCGATCCATCATTAGCACCATAGCACGAGATATCATTAGTTGTATAGCTAACAATAGAATTGCAATCTACACTATTTATTATGATATCTTCTTTTGCAGAACAATCATTATTATCTGTAACTATAACTGTGTATATTCCAGGAGAAAGAGCTGTAATTGTTGAATCTGTTGCACCGGTATTCCATTGGTATGTATAAGGTTCTGTACCATTTTGTGGGAATGCGGATATTGTACCATCATTGGCACCACTAGAAGATTCGTCAGTAGATTCAATAATTATTTCTATTTGTATTGGGTTTTCGATATTGAATGAAAATATTTCACTACAGTTATTCTGATCTGTAATAGTAACTATAAAATCGCCTGAAGAAAGGTTTTCAATTTTATTGTGAGTTGATTCATCCTCCCATAGGTATATTAATTCGCCAGTACCTCCTTCTCCGTTTACTTCAATACTGCCATCAGTTCCATTATAACAAATAGGCATATTAATAATGCTTGTTGCACTTATTGTATCGGGATTATTCACAGTTAATGTAAATTGTTTTGAACATAAATTGTTGTCAGTAACTACTATCGAATAATCACCAGAACCGAAGTTTTTTATAGTTGAGGTAGTGTCATTTGTACTCCATAAGTATGTATATTCTCCTGTTCCACCAGAGGCAACAATGGCTATTTCTCCATTTGTTTCATTTGTACAGATTGGTGTAGTTATGTTGTTTTCGATAATTATTTCTTCGGGCTCTTCAACTATAAATTGATATTCTTGCATACAATCGTTTTCGTCCGTAATTGTTAGACTATATGCACCCGCAATAAGATTTGTTAATTCGGCTTGGGTGTCATCTGTATTCCATAAGTAAGACAACTGCCCTGTGCCACCTTCAGCTAAAATACTAATATTACCTGTGTTGTCTCCAAAACAGCTAATGTCATTTACCGTTTCTGTAATAATTTCAATTGAAGGAGGAGCAGTTATTGTAATTGTAATTTGTCCACTACATCCATTATTATCGGTTACAATAATAGTATAATCTCCAGCAGTTAGATTGTTTTCCGTTTGATTAGTTCCATTATTAGACCAATCATAAGTGTAGTCTGTTCCAGTACCTGATGCTGATATTGTTGCTGAGCCATTTGTCCCATCGCTACATTGATTATTTACAATATTATTTACAGCAATCGTTACTCCATCAGAATCAAATAGACTTATCTGTGAACTTTCTGAGCATCCATTTGTGTCTGTAACAGTGACCATATAAGTCCCAGCAGGTATATTGGCTAACGTTGATGCGGTAGAGCCATCATCCCAAAGATATGTATAATTTGGATTGCCACCCACTGCAACTGCCAATATTTCTCCTTGACTACCTCCGCAATCTGGCTGGGTTATTACAGATGTACCTACTACAACGGCAGATGTCGGTTGAGATATTTCTATATCTGTACTCACTGTACAATCATTATTATCAGTGACAACAACAGTATAATTTCCAGCAACTACATTTGAGATAGTTGATAAGGTTGATCCATTGTTCCATA
>JAZGFO010000030.1:0-61585 GCA_036479655.1 Saprospiraceae bacterium | reverse complement strand
AAAATTGAACAAATAGATTTATTTTTTGAGAAAGAGGAAATTGATGAAATTTGGATTACTTTTCCTGATCCATTCTTGAGAAAGAGCAAATCTAATAGGAGGTTGACTTCACATCCGTTTCTTAGTCGATATAAAAACATTATTAAGAATAACGGATTTTTACATCTCAAAACTGATGACCCCACATTATATGAGTTCAGTCAAGAAACACTTGGTGAATGCGAATTTATCAAAGTATTGTATGATAGAGATGACATATATAGTAAACCTTTAGATTTTAAAGAATTGGAGCATAAGACTTATTATGAAAAAATGCATTTAGCAATTAATAGAAAAATCAAATATATAAAAAGTCATTTTGTTTTTTAATAAAATATCACAACCAGATTTAACATCTCTTAAACTATAATATATTTAAAATAGTAAACTATTACTTACAAATAGTATTGAGATATTATATTACAAATCATATCGAATATTTATAAAATCCTATCATCCAGAAATCTTATAGAGTCCCAAAGGTTATTAGAATATATCATTTGTAAGATTTATCGGATAAGATGATTTTAAGATTAAAAAAAGTAGATATAATATGAGGAAATAACACCTAAAATTATTGGATGTGAAAAGGTATGATATTTGCATACTATTGAGAAGCAGCAATTCGTTTTATGGTGGCTGTATTAGTTTTTTACTTATTAATGTATGACAAAAAAGACCCAAAATATTAAATTTGATAGTCGATTACTCTTTGCTATAATACCGTTGGTAATAGTAGGGTGGTTGTTGTATGTATTCAGTGATATTGTTACATACGTACTCATTGGATGGGTAATATCAATGATAGGTGCTCCAATAGTTGTTTTTTTAAGAAAATACTTAGGAAAAAATATTGCAGCAGGAATTACACTCAGTGGTTTTGTATTGATAATGGTTTTGATAGTCTGGATTTTTGTTCCACCTCTTAGTAATCAAGCTAGAAAATTGGCAGGTGTCGATTATACAGAATTGATTAATAATCTTGAAGAACCCATAGAAGACTGGGAAAAATGGCTTCAAGAAAAAGGTTTGGTCTCTGCTGATTTACCAAAAGCAACAATTGAAAAAAAATCAAATAAACAACAATTTGTACATACAGAATTAGTTGATATTGATAGTTTACTTTCTCTAAAACAGTCTAAGGACAGTATCACAAGTAACAATAATATTACGCTTTTAGTCAAGATTGATGGTTCATTCCTTGACAAAGAATCTAAAGCTAAATCTGACAATAAAGAAAGAGAAACATTTTTTGATCAGGCAAAAAACAGTTTGTATCAGTTTTTAGATCCTTCTCTAGTTCCAAAACTATTTAAATCTATAGTAGGGACATTAGGTAGCTTAATTATAGGACTTATGTCTGTATTATTTATTGCTTTTTTCTTTCTTAGAGAACAAGGGTTGTTTAATAATATGATATCGGGCATAGTACCTGACAAATACGAAAAGAAGACATTACAAGCGATCTCGGGCAGTAGCAACATGCTGATTAGATATTTTATAGGAGTATTAGCACAGGTAAGTATTATTACAATTTTTGTGTCATTGGCATTGCGAATATTGGGAGTTGAGAATGCATTACTTATCGGTTTTTTTGCTGCACTTATTAATATTGTACCCTATGTAGGACCTATTTTGGGAGCTACTTTTGCGATTGTTATTACTATATCTTCTAATCTCGGGCTACCGTTTTATGATGCCGTATTGCCGTTGTTGTTTAAAGTGACGATTGTGTTTTTGTTTATGCAATTGTTGGATAATTTTATACTACAACCCAATATATTCTCAAAGAGTGTCAAAGCGCATCCATTAGAAATATTTCTCATTGTATTGATAGGTGCCAATATTGCGGGCGTGGTAGGAATGATACTGGCTATACCAGCATACACAGTACTAAGGGTTGTTGCCAAGGCTTTTCTTAGTGAATTTAAAGTGGTACAGAGTCTTACTAAAGGATTGTAAGGAAAATATACTAAATTCGTACAGTCACAGTTATTAGTATTTGGATTAGTTAAGTTAGTTTTAGTACTAGTCTTGTTTTCTTGATGCTGTTGGTTTTGATAACTAAATATACGTCATTTTAACATGAAACAAAACAGAGCACTATTTTTAATGCCACAAAACAAGATAGTAGCAGGAAGCATATTTGTAGTAGCAGAAGTGATGTAATGAAGTCTGGGCAAAAAAAATCGCTATTCTGTAAATTTTACAGAATAGCGATTTTAAAACTTTTATATTGATATGGACTAACTCATAAACTTAATACTCTTGGTTATAAATTGGTCATATCTTCACCTTTAAGTATGCCATAAACGTGCTATTGCTTTATCCAACGGTCAGTAATTATTGGTTTGCTATTTTCATATAAAGTAAATATATAAACACCTGCTGGTAGATGAGTTAAATCCTTAGCGTAGTGATTATCAATAATTTTTTCACTGTACATCTGCTGCCCATTTATATCTGTCAATGTTACCTTCATATTATTGGATACATAACCAGATAAATCTAATCTAAACATACCATTGGAAGGATTGCTCAGTACTTTGACTATATTTGGTTGTATTTCTTGATCCACAGAAGTAGATAAATTTCCATCTTTATCAAATTTGAAGATAAACGGAAAATCATTAATATTATAGAGGTCTTCGTGATGACCATAAGCTATGACTCCTCCATCAGAAGTCGCTATTAGCCCCGCACAAAAATAAGATAAGCCCTCAGAATAATATAATGTCCACTCTTCATTTAGGTCTAAATCCGCCTTTTTAATTTTAAAATATTTATACCAATCTCCACCAGGCAATCCAGGTATATCCATGACTCCAAAAAATGCATATCCATTATAAATATCAAGACTGTTAAAAAAGAACCCCCATTCCGATAACCCACTAAAATTTATATAACCTTTTAAGTTAAAATCTTCGGAAACCTTCATTAAAAATTGATCTTGATAATCATTAGGTGATCCAGAACCTCCTATTGCAGAGTAATAATAATAATCCCCAACTTTCATGATTCTTTGACCAGTTGTACCAAAATTACCAAAAGTGAATTTTTGAGAATTTATATAATTAAAATCTTCATCCAAATGTATTAGAGAATCCCCAAATAAATGAATAGTCTTGTCATCATTCACAACCATAGATATTCCACGATCGCCAATTTTTTTCATATCCTTGTATTGCTTCCGTATGCCATATTCGTCATGAACAAAAAATAATTGACTCAAACTTCCATGCTCAATAACTCCTAAAGGATCCAAAAAATTAGTAGCGTCATATTTAGTAATCAATTCACTATCACTAAATTCACTAACTATATTTTCTATTTGTGCAGGTCTATGCAAATTTATTGTATCGAAAGATATAAAATCATAATCATCATGAACTCCATCAGGAGATCCATAAGTAAGATTTAGACTTTCTTCAGCCATATCAATAAAAGTTTTTAACGAAATTGTAGAACGAGTGGAAACAAGTTGATTTTCATCTAAAAGATGTGAGGAATCTTCATTTTTACTACAAGAACTAAAAATCATAGCTCCGAATATTAGTAAGTAAAAAAAGTTTTTAAAACACTGTTTGCGTGTTTGGGTGTTTGGGTGTCATAATTATATTTATTAAATTAAAAACACCTAAACATATGTCATTTTTAGCATAAAACAAAACTATACACTAATATTATATGCAATATTAACATTTAGTGCCACAAAATAAGATCATTTCAAAATTCTTATTTTGTTTACTCAATTATTTTATCAAGTTATCCATAGTTATATTAATTTTTCCAAATGGAATCATAGCATTAAATATTACAATACTAGCATACTCATCTATACTATCAATGGCTATATCTTTAGGGATAATTTTTTTTTTCTCGATTAATTTTGCTCTCCTAGTACCCTCTAATAATGGTGACATGGGAGTGTACCATTTACCATTTTTTAATAAAGCAATATTAGCAAAATAGGTATCAGTAAGTTTATCGTTTTTAACAATTACAATATCATGTGCCCTACCTTTTTTATCAAATATTTTTTTTAAATTAGTTCTGTTTTGATACTTATATTTATATTCTATTGCATCATTATTTATAAGCATTAGTGATGATATTTTTGGGTAGTTATACGCTATATATTCAATATTGCTTATCTCATTATTGTACGTTATTCTACATTTTGTAATTGGAAAAATTGCTTTAGAAGTATCAATTAATTTTCGAAGATTTATTTTTTTATTATTTCCAAATAGCATACGCCTTGACCGATTAAATCTCTCATTGTGGTATTTAATATTATATACCCTATTGTTTTTTATCAAAATCGTTTCTAAGAGATATTCCATACATGTAGTTGTGTTTATAAAATAGGCAGGCATTGTTACTTATTCAATGGCAAATATACTTTATCTATCATTTCTTGGTATTCTGTATTGATATCGCTCATAGATGTAATACCACAACCACTCCGATAATAAAGCTTATCTTTCTTTTTTTCGATGTATCTTATCATCACACCCGTATCAAGATTGACGCCATCAAATATACCACAAATGCCTGTATAATAAGATCTTTTAGATTTTTCAGCTGTTTTTATTATTTCAATCGTTTTTTGTTTTGGAGCTCCACTGATACTCCCCGCAGGCAATAGGTTAAATAATATATCACCAATACTATTAGACCAATCCGATGGAAGATTACCTGATATCTCTGAGCTGGCTTGCAAAAGATTTTTTTTATTTGTTTTTAGTTTTTCAATATATCTAAATCGATTAACAGTTATATCCGTAGCAACAATACCTATATCATTTCTTATAAGATCTACAATTGTATAATGCTCTGCAAGTTCTTTTTTATCATTTAATAAAGTTTCTTGAGCGTTTTCAATATTTGCATCTATTGTACCTTTCATAGGAAATGAAGAAATCCTATTATTTTTTATTATAACAAAAATTTCTGGAGAAAAACATACAAACTTCTCCTTGAGCAACACCTTATATTTAGCATCGGTCAAGTTGTAGATTTCTTCAAGACTTACATTAGATTTTAGCTTTGTTGGGTATGTAAGATTGAGCAAGTAAGAATTTCCATTTTGAATTTCTGAAGTAACGAGATCAAATCCTTTTTTATATTTTTTAAAAGACAAAGGTTGCGCTTCAATAAATGGAGTATCGACTACAACTGCGGGTGATTTTTTATGATTTGATAATCCATTGATAGTAAACAAAAACGAATCTGTATAATTAAAGTTGGGTTCAATAATAATCTTTTTCATTTCAAAATCAATAAGAAAAAAGAAAGGGGTTTTGAATGTGCCGAGTGCATTCATTTTTTTTATTGCCGCCTTCTTTTTGTACCTTTTAGTCATAACTGCCATATAGATATATGACGCAAAAAAGTAAAATTTGATACACTTATTAGGTGTATTTCTGAATAAATATTTATTATTATTATTAAGACCACATATCTTGATAGCGCGAAAAAGAACTAACTTTGTAAATTCTTAATTAAAATACGTAATAAAAATAGAAAATGTCTCGAAAGAAGAAGCAAAGAATGGTCTATGATGTACCTGTGGTTGATATTGCCGATAGAGGTAAGTCAGTAGCAAAAGATGAAGAAGGGAAAGTATATTTTATAGATAAAGCAGTACCTGGAGATGTAGTAGATATATTGGTTTTGAAGAAGAAAAAATCATTCTATCAAGGAGTTGTCAAAAACTATAAAAAATTGTCGCCAGATAGAATTGAAGCAAAATGTACACATTTTGGTAAATGTGGAGGTTGTAAATGGCAACATTTAAATTATGATGCTCAATTAAGTTTCAAATCAAATACCGTGCATAATGCAATGAAAAGAATTGGTAAAATTGACACTTCCATCATCAGTCCAATTCTTGGAGCTAAGGATATATATAACTATAGGAATAAGATGGAATTTTCGTTTTCTAATAAGAGATGGCTCACTTTGGAAGAGATTCAATCTGATAAAAAAATTGAACAGACTTCTGCATTAGGTTTGCATGCTCCTGGGGCATTTGATAAAGTAGTAGATATCAATCATTGTTATTTGCAGGATGATATTAGTGACGATATTAGAAATTTTTTGAGAGCATATACCCAATTGCATAATTTGGATTATTATGATGCTCGTGCTCATACAGGACTTATGAGAAATGTAATAATTAGAAACACTTCGATAGGAGAATGGATGATAATAATATCATTTGCACATCCTGATGGTGCTATTATTCCCTTGTTGGATGAATTGTTGGCAAAATTTCCAATAATTACATCATTACACTACGTTATCAATCAAAAACTTAATGATACTATATTGGACCAAGATATCATTTGTTATCATGGCAACCCATACATTATCGAACAATTGGGAGATGTAAAATATAAAATTGGCTCTAAATCATTTTTTCAAACCAATACAGCACAAGCTAAAGTACTATTTGATACTGTTGTAGCATTTGCAGAACTGACTGGCAATGAGAATGTCTATGATCTATATACGGGATTAGGCAGTATTGCATTGTATATAAGTCAAAGTGCAAAGCATGTAACTGGCATAGAAGAAGTGGCAGCAGCAATTGATGATGCTAATGATAATGCAAAATTTAATAATATCAATAATACAACTTTTTATGCGGGTGATGTAAAAGATATTTTGACGTCAGATTTTAGTAATAAGCATGGTATTCCTGACGTAGTAATTACCGATCCTCCACGAGTAGGGATGCACAAAGATGTAATCAATACATTGTTATCTCTTGCAGCACCAAAGATTGTATATGTAAGTTGTAACCCTGCTACACAAGCTCGGGATTTAGAATTGCTAAATGAAAAATATGAGGCAATAAAAATGCAACCAGTCGATATGTTTCCACATACGCATCACATAGAAAACGTGGCATTATTGGTGTTGAAAGACCAATAAATTAATCAAACTAATTATAAATGAGGGAGTTGTGAAATAAAAAAAAATAAATGAAAATTGTTAGTGATTATCATAAAAAGATATAACTTTATGCTGGAATAATTAGCAAAAAAATCGTTATTGGGAGACGTTCTGGTAACGATTTTTTATTCTGTTATTATCTTATATTCCCGTTTGTATATCCAATACAAAACACCTAAAATACATACCGTAACTCCAATAAAATAAATCGGACTTACTCCAATAATACTTCTTATATATAATGCTAAACCAGAGACTAAGGCTGTAGTTGCTATGTAGGTCAATATTTTTACAACTGGATAATCTACTGGATAATACTTTTGACCTATGAGATATCCTAATACGACCATTACTATATAGCATAACAAAGCCGCCCATGCCGAACCAATGGCTCCAATATGAGGCAAAAGCATGATGCTCATCAATATTGTGATAGACATACCTACAAATGATATCATTGCTCCAATGTATGTTTTGTCTTTGAGTTTGTACCATATAGATACGTTATAATAAAGCCCAAGAAAGATGTAAGCAAATAATAGAATTGGTACAACATATACTCCCGATCTATAACCTTCACCTATTATCAAAATAATGAGATCAATATAAAAAATCAAGCCCAAGCTTACAATACAGGCAACAATCGTAAAAGCTAAAGCTACTTTACCATATACTTTAATACTATCCTTTTTGTCTGCATTCTTAAAAAAGAAAGGTTCTGCAGCATAATTAAATGCAGTTGTAAAGAGATTAAGGAGAATCGCTAATTTTGCAGCAGCAGCATAAATACCAACTGAAGCCAAATTTTCAATAATGTTGTCACCGAGGAAGAGTTTTTGTATTGGCGCTGCAAATGCTTGATTGACATTACCAGCTACACCTACAGCAACTAATGGAAGCGCATACCAACCCATTTTTTTAAACAGTGCTATATCAAATGAAAACTTAAAGGATTTAAATTCTGGGATCATGATGATAACAACCGCTGCTGAAGCAATCAAATTAGCTAAGAATACGTAATCAATCTGTCTGGTTATTCCTAAATAATTATTGATATTGGTTAATATATCTGGGTAAAATCTTGGTAGAAACTCCAAGAATAAAAGAACAATTAAAATAGTCAAGCCTACATTAAATAGCTTGTAAAACATGAAGCGATAAGGTCTGCTGGTAAGCCGTAGTCTAGCAAATATAAGTGCAGTTATTGCATCCAATACTAGTATATATGCAAACCACTTGATGTAGTGCGGCGAACTATTATAGTGGAGCCATGTTGATAATCTATCAATATTTGGAAGTAGAATAATCAAAACAATAATACAAAAAACAAGAATGGCAATAAATCCAGTATTGAATGTTTTTTGAAGATCGTTTGACTTGCTTCCAAATCTAAAAAATGCAGTATCCATTCTAAATACCAAAATTGTTAATATCACAGTAGCATAACTATACATATCGCTGTATATACCATACTCACTTGGGTCAGCACTTAGTTTGTGTGTCAGATAGCTAGTAAATACTACAAAAAGTATTACCCGAGATAAGATGTGACTCAGCCCGTATATAACCGTTTCACCAGCAAGTTTTTTTATTAATGACATTGAAGTCTTCTAGATAAATAATTAATAAAGTTATTAGCTTCTTGGTAATTTTATTTGGTATTTCTTTTTGACAACTGTAAGCTTATTTGATTTTAACCAAGGATTATAATACTTAAGCATTCTATAAGTAAGTCCATTATGTTCAGCCCATTTTGCCCAACTAGTCACAGATTTGTCAACTTGAGCATAGTAAACGTTGTCAAGTTGCTCGTACATATCTTCTGGATTAAGGTAAAAACCAAAATTTGTTGGATTTGACATAATTTCTTTGATTGCAATTAGTCTAAATACATACCTATTGGTTTCTTCATTTATGTTAAGGTCATAGAAAGAAGATTGTCCTTGTTTTTTTAATGTTTTTGCAAAACTTGTAGGACCAACATTATAAGCAGCAGCAGCATTTGCCCACGATCCAAATCTTTTGTGCAATCTTTTTAAATATTTACAAGCCGCTTCTGTTGCTTTTTCTACATGATAGCGCTCATCTACTTCATCATTAACTTCTAATCCCCATTCTTTGGCAGCTAATTTTCTAAATTGCCAAAAACCTTTAGCATTTGCAGCTGATTTAACATTTCTCAAACTACTTTCTGCTACTGCTAAATATTTAAAGTCATCAGGTACACCATTTTTAGCTAAAATTGGCTCTATTATTGGAAAAAATTTTGCGCCATTTTTTATATTTAATAGTGTAGAACTGTGCCAATATGCATTGACCGATAATTCTCTATCTAATCGTTCTCTTGTGTCCATATTTTGAGGCATTGCCTCGTTAGCAAATGAAGCTGCATGGGATAATCTTATTGGTTCTACCATTTGTGGTAAACTTGCGCCATTTGAGTTATTAGCAATTTTGTTTGATTGAGCTTTGTCATTATTCTTATCAGTAGAATAAGAAGTAAATATAAATGCACAAGCAAATACAAAACCTAATGTAGAAAAAATGGTAGTAGCAAATTTATACATAGCTTTTAATTTTTATTATGTCTTAGTAACGTTGACTTAAGAAGAATAGTGTATTAATATGTAAAAGTAAACAAAAATAACAGACACACATACATTTACGCATATATATAATATTTAATATATTTAATAGTTAAATTAAATCACCAAACTCCCTTTTCTTATATTATGCTTACAAGAAAACCGAAGGGCTGTTTATTTTTTTTAAGTCTCATGATTTTATTAATGCGAATTATCTTATATCGTACTCTAAAAAAAAATAATAACTTTACATTTATTATAAATGACTTATTAGAAACTAATTCCTAAAGATTATGATGAAGTATCTAATTCTATTTGGTGTTATATATGCAGTATACAAATACTCTGATGTAATCAGTAGAATAACTGGACCGAATCAACAAGAAATTGATGATAGCAATGAAGAATATACAGACTATGAAGAAGTAGATTAAAGAATTGTCTATTACAATATAAATATAAAAAGTTTATGAAAGATTTTTTAAAAATTTCTGATTTAATTATTGAAAATAATAATCAATATATAATTGCCAACAAACCAGCAGGAATGCCTTGTGTACCGGATAAGACTGGTGATAAAAATTTAAAAAATTATTTGGAAGCTTATAGCAAGCATGACTTATATATAATCACTAGAATTGATAGACCAATAAGTGGGATCACGATATATGCCAAAAGCGCCAAGGCGGCAACAGCTATTACAAACCAATTAAAAAATCGAACTGTAAAAAAGATTTATTGGGCTATTGTTGAAGGTAAACCAAATAAGAGTGATGGGATACTTGAAGACTATGTAATAAAGACAAGAAGCAACAAAGCTGTGGTTGTTGATAAAAGTCACGAAGAAGCAAAATTAGCCAATCTCGAATACAAAACCTTGGTTACCTATGATAACTATACTGGATTAGAAGTTGGTTTAATTACTGGAAGATTTCATCAAATACGTGTCCAAATGGCAAACAATGGTTGTATAATTAAGGGGGATGTTAAATACGGAGCTAGAAGAAAAAATAATGATAGGAGTATTCATTTGCATTCCTATTCTATATCTTTTCTACATCCAGTATCAGAAGAACAAATGAGCTATGCAGCCATCCCTAGTAAAGAAGATAGCCTTTGGAAAATCATGACTACTAATATACATGATACAACAAAAGGAAAGTCAGAAGAAGAATAATAATTGAGATAGCGTGCAACGATAATTAAGTTAGATGCATATAGATTGTAGTGAAAATGGAATGTTGTGTTTTTAGTGTGATATGACGTATTAAACACACTATTAATTTATATCACTAAAAAACATTAATTATTAGCACATAAAATACTATTTTTGGTAAAGTTAGTAAATGTTTTTATTCTTAATTTAACACGGTTTTTAATATGTTTGACTTATCCCAACTTCAATATAGTTCTGAATACCCGGGCTTAATGTCTATAGTATTTACAGTACTGTGTTCGATAGTATTAGGGATATTATTAGCATTTACATATGAGCATACGAGTAAAAATGTATCTCGACCCAATCATTTTTTGCAAGCAATGGTCTTGGTTACTGTCGTTGCCAGTATGATTATTCAAGCTATAGGCGATAGTGTAGCAAGAGGATTAGGCATGATAGGTGCGCTGTCGATTATTAGGTTTAGAACGACAGTAAGAGATCCAAGAAATATTGTATTTATGTTTAGTGCTATTGCTGCTGGGATAGCTTGCGGTGTTTTTGGATACCTGATAGCAATAATAGGTACGCTTGGGTTTTGTTTTACTGCATTTTTGCTTAAATATTCTTCATTTAGTAGGAAAGAAAACTTAGTTGGTAATTTTAAAATACAATTTTTAAATACGGTTGTCGAACCTACAAATTTGGAAAAGAATGTAATATCAGACATCAAAGCGAACACTATAAAATATGGGATATTAAAAACCATAATAGGTAGTGGTGCAAAATCCAATACGATTACTTATAATTTTGAAGCACAATTTAGATCATTAGATTCTTGCAAAAACATGGTATCATCTCTCGATAAAATACCTGAGGTAAAAGTAAGTAATGTAACGTTTACTAATGAAAAATTTGATCAGATATAGGCGCATGAAAAAAATAAATAGCATATATATTATTGGTGTGATATTAGCAATCGGACTGTTTTATCTTTTTAATAGGATTCAGACAGAATCTGTATTTTTTTATGGATTTGCTGAAAACAAAGAAACTGAGATTAATCACGATAAAGATGTGCTTATTGATAAAATCCTTGTTGTAAATGGGCAAGAAGTAAAAAAAGGAGATCTACTTATAGAGGTTTTCAATACAGACCGTATTCCTACCAAGATAAATGCACTAAATCTCGAAAAACAAGAAATAGATGTAAATACAATATTAAAAAAACAAGAAGTAGAGCATAGAATTAGAGTGCTTGAAACTGAAAAAGATTCTAAACTATTAGAATTAAAATCTAAAATCAAAACTGTAAAAAGAAAAATAGAATTGAATAAATCATTATTTAAAGATTTAAAAAGTATTGATAGACAACATAATGTAGAAAAACTACCTATTGAGTTGGAGTTAGATTTCTTAAGGGCAAAACAGCAGGAATTAACAACTAAGTATGATCAAGATATAGCCTTCTATAATAGAACGCTGAATCAATTATCAAAGCCTTCAAAAATCAAAAAAAATATTGTTAACTCCCAATTAGAAAAGGTGCAATCAGAAAATGATAAAATACAAATATTTGCCCCATCTGATGGATTAATAGGAAGTGTATTTTGTAAAGAAGGAGAGCATATAACTGCTTTTTCTACGCTCATGAATTTTTATAAGCACAATCCGACTCAAGTTAAAGGGTACGTTCACGAGAGCTTAATACTAAAAGTAAAAGTTGGGGATAAATTGGAAGTGACTTCTTCACTTCATGCAAATCATAAAATAATTGGAGAGGTCTTAGGCTTAGGCAGTCGTATTGTTGAAATCCCAGAAAGACTAAGAAAAAATGCCGAAATTAGAACATATGGAAGAGAAGTGTTGATCAAAATTGCAGCTGAGAATAATTTTTTACAAAAAGAAAAAGTAATGCTAAATACATCTTTGTACGGTGGCGAAACATTAGAAACATTGTTTTCTCAAAATAAATCTAAAATAAGGACAGCAGACAAAAAAATTGAAAAGTCATTATTAAATGATAATTAGTCTAACGGACCATATCAATAATAATGGGCTGACCAAAATGATAGTTTTCATTTTCTTTTTGGTAGCAGCTAGAACTCCAGCAATCGGACAATTGTCATCAACAGATATATTGTCAAACCACATTGGAAAAATGTCTGATAAAGTATATAATAAGAATATTAGCTATTTTGAAAGCAACAATATGGAGCTATCTACAGTCAATAAGATAGGATTTAGGACAGAAACTGAGGAGATGGATGTAGACCAACAAAAATACATGGTAAGGGTTAACTTTAATAGTTCTGCAATTAAAAATGCTTACAAAAAATTAATGACGGCTACTAAAAATGAATATAAATCATTACAAAGCCAAAACGAACTTAGAAAGACTACAGATATATATAATCTAATAGTGAAATGGCAAATTGCACAAAAAGAAAAAAGTATAATAAATGAGGGACTATTAATACAGACAGATATTCAAAACGTGCTTAATAAGATGCTTATTAATGGAATGAAATTTAATATGAATGAATGGTTAAATAACGAAAATAATATATCAGATGGAAAGTCTGATTCTATATCAATACTTTTAGAGATTAAAAATCTTGAAAACTTACTCAAAATAAATGACAATCAAAATAATATAGCTAACTGGATATCAATCTCAAAAATCAATGAAATTGTAAATACTATTGACGAAAGTACAATTGCTCAAACAATAATGAATAATGTAGCAATTGATAAAGCTAAAGCTGAGTTGGAATTAGAAAAAGCAGAAGGCAAAAAATGGTTTGATTTTGCTCAGGTTCAGTACCAACAAGAAAACAAACTTAATTTTCAAAAAGAGTTTTCTTTTGGCGCAAGTATCAGTATTCCTTATAAAGCGAGAAATAAAACAAAAATTAATGAAGCCACATTGGAATTATACGAACAAGATTATAAAAGTCAAATACGGCAAACCAATAAGGAATCAATAATAAATAATCTAAAGACAAAAATTAGAAACCTAACAAAACAACTTACACACTATACAGAGACTTTAAATAAAATGGGACTGCAAAAAACATATAATTCAGTGCTCAATAATGCATCGGTGTCACCATTAGAATTATTAAATATAAAAGCACTCATACTAAAACAAAAGAAAAAAACCAATAAAATTAAAAGGGATATTTTCTTTAGATATATAGAATTCTTAAAAGAAACAGAATTGTTATTAAGCTCTAAAGTAAACTACTTATCCAATAATCTTGAAACATACTAAATTAAACTATATGAAACATCTATTATTACAAATTGTTCTATTCTTTATTGCGAGCACAGCAGTCGTAGGTCAAATAAATATTAACGAATATTCAGCAGCGAATCTTTACAATATTAAAGATAATCACAATAAAACTGAAGATTGGATTGAATTGTACAATTCTCAAGAAATTGATGTGGATATAAGTGGATATCATTTGTCAGATAAAGCATCAAAGCCTGGAAAATGGACAATTCCAGAAGGGACAATTATACCTGCTCATGGATATTTAGTATTTTGGTGTTCAGGAAGAGATGAATCTTTCAGAGGTCATTTTCATACCAATTTCAAATTAGCTCAAACCAAGGGGAATGAGACTTTGATTTTTTCAGATCCTTCTGAGATTGTTATTGATGAGATTCCATTAGGGATTGCGCTTACAGACCATTCTTATAGTAAAACTGAAGATGGTGGAGATACATGGGCTGTATGTACAACACCAACACCGAGAGCATCAAATAATAATGTAAAAACATATCAAAGATATACAGTAGCGCCATCAATGGATAAAGAGGCAGGATTCTACATTGATGAAGTATTGGTAACAATAACTAATAACGAACCTAACTCAACACTTAGGTTTACTACTAATGGAGATAATCCTACTGAAAATTCACCTATTTATATGATTCCAATTGCAGTGAATAATACTACAATAGTAAAAGCGACATCGTTTAGCGAAGACACTACAATACTAACGGGTAAAATGGATTTTAATACTTATTTTATCAATGAAAATTTCACTTTAGCTGTGTTTTCAGTGGGAGCAGATGAGGTTATAAACTTAGCAAATGGAAATGGTGATTTAATTCCTGTTGGATCTATCGAATACTTTACTAAAGACAAAGTAAGAGATGCTACATCATTTGGATCACTAAACAGACATGGACAAGATAGTTGGATATTAGACCATAGAAGTATTGACTGGGTCTCACGAGACGAAATGGGATATAGTAAAGCTGTAAAGGCAAAACTTTTTTCATATTCAGACAGAGATGAATATCAAAAATTTATGTTTCGAAATTCTGGAGATGATAATTATCCAGCGAATGATGATCAAAGCCACGAAGGCAGTACACACATTAGAGACGAATATGTACAGACTCTAGCTATGGAAGGTGGGATGAAAGTAGATCAACGTGCAGTAGAGAGAGTTATATTATTTCTAAATGGTGAATATTGGGGTGTCTATGGGATGAGAGAGCGCCCAGTGGATCATGATTATACAAAAGAGTATTATGATCAAGGAAAGTATGATTTGCAGTTTTTGACAACATGGGGATCAACTCAAGCACAATATGGAGGTGCTAAAGCTTTCAATGATTGGTACAGGCTCAGAGATTTTATTATGATGAATGATATGAGTGATAGTACAAATTATGATATGGTAAAAGATGAATTAAATGTATTGAGTCTTATCGATTATATGATTGTTAATCTTAATAGTGTAGCATCTGATTGGTTAAATTATAATACAGGCTGGTGGAGAGGTATAGATGCTGATGGTGATCATAAAAAATGGGGATATATACTTTGGGATCTTGATGCTACATTTGATTATTATATCAATTATAGTGGAGTACCCAATACTGATCCTGATGCTGTACCGTGTGATATTGATGAAATTGCTAATTTTGTTGAAGGGTTTTTTGGTGAGATAGGTTATGGCACTCAAAATGCAGGTGGAGGACACCCAATAGCAAATCCAGAAACATGTGTAACCATACTCAACGGATCGAGTCCATACCCAGCTACAGATACAATATATACCATCGTTATTGAGCAGGATGACCATTGTTGTAATACTTTATGGGACAAGCCATGTCAAGATCTTTATGATGAGATTGGTCAATCCATTGGCGGAGGCGGAGGCGGAAGTGCAGCAAATTGTCCTTCAGTTCTTAATGGTACTTGTCCTTTTCCAGCAAATGATCCTAACTTGATCCTAACCATGAGTTTTGCAGAAAACTGTTGTGATGAATGGGGAGGATTTTGTAATGAAATTTATGACTTCTTTGCTGCTGGTGGCGGAGGTGGTGGCGGAACAGAAGTATCAGGAAATGTAGGCATGCATGCCAAAATTTTTCAGAAATTACAGAATGAAAGCCCAGAATTTAAACAATTGTATTATTCTCGTCAAGCGGACCTTATGAATACAGTATATTCTTGTGAAAACATGATTTCAACTCTTGAAAGAATGTTAGCTGTAATAGAACCTGAGATGCCTAGGCAAATTGAAAGATGGGGAGGAACAATGACTGAATGGCAACAAAATGTTGATAAATTAAAATCATTTATTAATCAAAGATGTGAATTATTTGATGATGGAATGACAGAATGTTTTGAATTGACAGGACCATTTGAGGTAACAATGATGGTACAGCCAGAAGGCGTAGGAGAAATAAAAATTAATACAATCGATATTGAAACATTTCCTTGGAAAGGGGATTATTTTGGAGGAATGATTAACAAACTTAAAGCTAAATCTAAGCACGATGATTATGTATTTAGCCATTGGGAAAGTAAGGCTGGAAGTGAGTTTGCTCCAAGTATGATGGATAGAAAATCTACAGTGACGTTAGTGACTCAAGACACTATTGTTGCTGTATTTAAAAACTTAACTGCTGTTACAGATTTGGAATCAGGGATAACTCTAAATGTATTTCCAAATCCAACAACAAATGTGCTTAACGTAAATTATGATCTTAAAGAATCAGCAAATATAAAAGTGAGCTTAGTATCTATGTTGGGTCAGTCAATAGCAGAATTTCCTAAATTTAATGGTAATAAATCTGCTGGTAATCACTCTATAACTATAGATATTGATCGTTATACAATACCAGCTGGGATATACCTTTTAAAACTGCAATCAGAGAGATTTGATGTAACAAGGAAAGTATCTATAGTAGATTAATGTAAAAAAATCAATCCTAGAAATATTGATGTAACGACAAAAAAATAATTTTCATTACATTAATTTGGAATTAAAATAGGGAAATAATTGTAGTACTTATGTATGTGTATTTAGGTGAATTGTATTCTACATGCACAACAATTATTAACAATTAAAATAAATAAATGACAGAATTAAGAGATTTTTTCCAAAGCCAATTGTCAGGTGTATTGGTAGATCAAATGAAAAACCAGTTTGGAATTCAAGATACGCAAAGAGCAGAAACTGCTGTAGAAGGAACTTTCACAACATTATTGAATGCGATATCTAAAAATGTAGCTACTCCAGAAGGAGCGTCTGGTCTTGCAGGAGCATTAGAAAGAGATCATGATGGCAGTATTTTAGAAGACATTACAGGTTTTTTGAGTGGTACAAGACAGCCACAAAACACTAACATGTTGAATGGTGCAGGAATATTGAAACATTTGCTTGGGGGCAACCAGAGTAATGTAATAGAGATGCTATGCAAAACTACAGGATTGCACAAATCACAAGCAGGTCATATGTTGGCTTCTATGGCACCAGTAGTATTAGGTATGTTGGGTAAGCAAAAGAAACAAAACAACTTAAATCCAACTAGTCTAGTTGATTTAATTACAAGAGGAACACAGTCGTTCAATAAGAAATCACCAACTAACACAAGTTTGATAACTAAAATATTGGACAAGGATGGTGACGGAAGTGCAATGGATGAAATAATGAGTATGGGTGCAAAAGCACTATTTGGAAGTATTTTCAAAGGCTAAATCCTTACTTGATTAGAGATAATAGCATTTAATGTTAAGTCTTAAAAACAAGAAAAAGCACAATTCAACTTTTGGATTGTGCTTTTTCATTTTATAGTAGATTACCAAAGCCAATAGCCAGCATTATCTACAATCGTTTTATTAAGTCAGAATATATAATTATTTATCCTTAAATTTGTACTTTGAAAAATTTATGTAGTAGAAGATAAAACAAAAATATGAAAAGAATATCAACAGAACAAATCGAAGCATTTATAAATCAAGCATTGGAAGAAGATGTAAAAGATGGAGATCATACTTCACTTGCATGTATTCCTTCTAATAAAAGAGACAAGGCACGACTGTTGGTCAAAGATCCTGGGGTAATAGCAGGAGTAGAATTGGCAAAGATGATATTTATGCATGTAGATCCTACTGCCGTTATTGATATAAAAATAGAAGATGGCAAAGATGTATTTTATGGTGATGAAGCATTCTATGTAGAATGTGGAAGTCAAGCACTATTAAAAGCGGAAAGATTGGTACTTAATACCATGCAACGAATGAGTGGTATAGCAACTATGAGTAGTAGATTTGCAGTAGAAGTAGAAGGTCTTGATGTAAAAATATTAGATACAAGAAAAACAACCCCTTTACTAAGATTTCTTGAAAAGTGGGCTGTGAATATTGGTGGATGCACTAACTATAGAGATGGCTTGTATGATTGGATAATGATAAAAGATAACCATATAGATGCTTGCGGTTCGATAACAAAAGCGGTGACTAAAGTCCATGAATATTTTGATAAAACAGGAATAAAATTAGGAATAACAGTCGAAGTAAGAAACCTTGTAGAATTGCACGAAGTATTAGAAGTAGGTGGAATAACCAGAATCATGTTAGACAATTTTGATCTACCAATACTTAAAGAAGCTGTAGCAACTATTGATGGAAGATTTGAAGCTGAAGCCTCAGGTGGTGTTACATTGAATACAGTAAGAAAAATTGCAGAAACGGGTGTTAATTTTATTTCGGTAGGAGCACTTACCCATTCTGCTGGAAGTTTGGATTTGAGTTTAAAAGTTATGAAATAAATTATTATTATCAACGCTCTTTATGCACAAGCAAAAAAAAGATAAACATTTTATTAAAAAACCTATATATCCTGGAGGGTTAAAGGCTATGAGAGCCTTGATAGAAAAAGAAATGGTATATCCGCAAGATGCAATTGATAATAAAATTGAAGGTACAGTAATCTTAAAATATGATGTCAATTACAAAGGAGTAGTGACATCAACAAAAGTAATGGGTGGTATCGGTTATGGTTGTGACAAAGAAGCTAAAAGATTGGTAAAAAAGTTGAAATTCGAAATTCCAAAAGGTCCAAGAAGGCTAAAAATAAAATTTGGAAAGACAATTAGAATTCATTTTAAATTGCCAAAAAAGAAAAAGATTTCAAAAAGCGATCCAATATTAACGGTTGAAAATCAATCAATATCTTATAACATTACTTCTACTCAATCTCAATCTTCTAATAATAAGTCTGATTCCAAATCCACCACTTATTCATACACGATTAATATATAATGAAAGATTATCTTAGTATTATTAAAGAAAAGGTTGAAAATAGTATTCCTTTTAAAATAACATTTTCAAAACCAAAAGACAAGAGAGGAGAGTTGCGCAATGTATATTTAAGACAGATATTGGTTAATAGTAACGTTTTATACTCTGCCACGTATAGATATAATACTAAAGATGAAGTAAAAAACTATACGCAACAAAATCTTATTCCTTTTATAGAAGATTTGTTAATCAGTAGTTTTTTTAATGCTGATATGTATATGTCAGAACAAAAAATTTCTGTTTTGCAATCTAAGAAAGGAAAATGTAGTATGGTTAAAAAAGCTGAAAAATCGGAGGTAAAAATATCTACACATGATCATCAAAAAACAAGGTTAATTAAAAAGTCTGCACCCTATTTGAATGACCTAAAACTGAGTTCTAGTAATGGGGAAATATATGCCCATGCTCAAGATAAATTCAAACAAATTAATAGATATATTGAATTAATAGGAGCCCTGATAAAGAAGGATGATTCATTAAAATCTATTGTTGATATGGGCAGTGGAAAAGGATATTTGACTTTTGCATTATATGATTATTTACATCAGTTATATACCCACAAAATATCGGTAACCGGTGTAGAAATCCGACCTGATCTGATACAAAAATGTAATGCAATTGCTCAAAAAAACGATTTTGATACGCTACGATTTGATGAAGGATCTATAATAGAATATAAGATTGATAAAACGGATATGATAATAGCACTTCACGCTTGTGATATTGCTACAGATATGGCTATTGCAAAAGGATTGGAAGCTAATGCAAAATATATTGTAGTCGCTCCTTGTTGTCATAAACAAATACGAAAAGCAATCAAAAATAAGAAGACTACTTCTCTAAGCCCATTGTTAAAACATGGTATTCTATTGGAGAGACAAGCAGAAATGGTAACAGACACAATCCGTGCATTGATACTTGAATCAAAAGGATATACTGTAAAAGTATTTGAATTTATAGCCTCAGAACACACAGGAAAAAATGTAATGATCACGGCGGTAAAAACCAATAATATCAACATAGAGGCAAAAAGTCAAATCGAAGCTTTAAAATCAGAATTTGGTATAGATACACACTATCTTGAAGGTTTGATATAGAATAGAAAACGGTTTTAAAAAACCCTATTCCTCATCATTTTTATCTCTTACTTTATCTCCCATTTCTAATTTTTTGGATACTGCAGAATAAGGTCCGGTTACTATTTTATCATCTACATTTAATCCAGATTTTATTACGATATACTCATCATCTTGAATACCAGTAACGACGTTTATAACTTTAACTGTATCACCCGACATCAAAAAAACCACCTCTTCCAAATCATCTTCTTCAATTTTCTTTTCTTCGTTTTCTTCCTTATCTTTTTTGCCAAATTTAAAGCCACTTTTCTTTTTCTTTTTCTTCTTCCAACTATCTTTTTCTCTAACTGTAACAGCTTGAATTGGGATACTTATAGCATCTAATACTTCATTAGTATATATGTCAACTGATGCTGACATTCCTGGTCTAAATGGGTATTTGGATTGAGCATTGACAATATCACTATAAGACTTAGCGTCAATTCTTACCTTAACTACAAAGTTAGTTACCTGATCTGTATTAAGACTCATACCTCCTTTGCTAATATTAGAAGCACTATTTGCAATTTCAGAAACTTTACCTTTAAATATTTTATCAAGATAAGCATCTACTTCTATATCTACATCATCATTGAGAGATACTCGGAGAATATCGTTTTCGCTTACATCTACCTGCACTTCCATTGAACTTAAATTAGCAATTCTCATCATTTCTGTCCCGGTCATTTGTATGGTCCCTACCACTCGTTCTCCTTGTTCTACTGATAAGCTCGATACTATACCACTTGTTGGAGACTTAATAGATGTACGATTAAGATTAGTTTTTAATTCTTTGAGTGTTGCTTCAGAACTTTTTACCTGATACTGAGCACCCTCAGCATTTTTTTCTGCTGATCTAATATTAGCACTAGCAGATTTTAGATTTGCTTCAAATTGATAAACGGTAGTTTGGGATTTATCAAATTCTGCTTTACTTATAACGCCATCTTTATACAATTGCACATTCCTATTATGAATAGAATTTGCATTATTCAATTGGACCATTATTTGTTCTTTTTGAGCTATACTACTCTCAATATTGGCCCTGGAATTAGCTAAAGATGCTTTTACACTATTAAGTGTAGCTTCACCTCTATCTACTGCAGAAAAATAAGCATCTGGATCTATTTTGGCAAGCAATTGACCTACTCTTACACTATCGCCTTCTTCTACATATAATGCTACTACTTCTCCTGATACATCAGAACTAATCTTTACTTCGGTCTCAGGAAATATTTTTCCACTTGCGGTTACAGTTTCTTTAATTGTTCTTTTCTCAACTAATTCATTTTTAACTTCTGTCCCTTTAGGTTGACCATTACCAGTAAAATATGCGGCAGCCAACAATGCCGCTAAAACCAAGAATATAATTATCCATACCCATTTATTGGATTTTTTCTTTTTTTTCGATGTTTTCATTTCGTTGTTATTTCTTCTGAAGTTTTTAAAAAAATGGGATTAAAAAGTTATTAGTTTGCCCAAATAAAAATCTAAAACTTTAAGTGAAAATATGTATTCGTATTTAGCTATTACAGCATTAACTTCTGTTCTCTGCAAGGCATTCTTCTGACTTATATATTCAAAAGTAGAGATGTTTCCTGCGTTTAATTTTTTGGTAACATTATCAAAAGCAGCTTGCTGGGCAAGTCTACTTTTATTAGCAGCTTCTAATTTTCTCTTGGAGGCTCTACCATCAGAAATTGCTTGTTGGATAGTAGTTTTTAGTTGGTTTTTTGCCAATTGACTTTGTGTTTCTGCATTGACAATGTTCAATTTTGCTCGCTCTATATTCGACTTAGCTATATTGTTGTTATATATAGGTACATTTACACCAATTCGTACCCCATAAGAAAGGTTTTCATTTAATTGATCGGTATATGGATTGTCAGAAAACTGAGGCATTTGCTGCTTAAACCCTACTGTTACGGGCATTTCATTGATAAGTAATTCTTGATTTACTATGACTTCTTCCAGACCATCAAGCCTTCTGCCTCTATTAGAATAATTAGTACCTATGCTTCCCCCTGCATTTACACTTGGTAGTAATCCAGCTTTGGCGATATCTACACCAATGGCGGCACTTTTTACTTTCAGTTCTGCAGCTTGGATATTTGGCTGTCTCTTAAGTGCTGACGCATAGACAGTCGCAAAATCTAACAGATCAGGATCAGTAGTCATATCAACATTCTCAGGCAAAGTAAGTATCATACTAATATCGGGATCTAAGTTTAATAATTGCTTTATATTTAATAATGCTATTACTTTATTATTTTCTGCAGCGATGATTCCCTGTTCGTTATTTGCTATTTGAGCTTTGATATCTAAAGAATCATTTGCTGGTCTTACACCGGCGGCAATAAGCTTTCTTGTCCTGTTTAGCTGATCATAGCTACTTTGCAATTGATTTTCTGCAATGCTATAATTTTCTTCTGCAAACAAAACATTTAAAAAATTATTGGACACTGATAGCGCTATATCCCTCCTTACTTGTTCAAGATTATACCCAGCAACATCTTTATCGACATTTGCTTGTTTGATACTATTAGAAATCCTTGAGCCATTATATAGTAATACACCAGAACTAAGGGAAAAGCCATTACTAAAAAAGTTTTCTGTAATAAAAGAATTAGAAACAGGATCAATTGTACGTCCAAAATTTGAGCTTACATTAGCACCACCACTTAGCGAAGGGTATCTACTATGTTTTGATTGGGACACATCAATTTCGGCAAAATCTACTGAAAGTGCATTTTGTTTGATATTTAGGTTATGCGATAAGGCGTAATTTATACATCTCTCTAAAGACCATTCGTCTTGAGCTTGGCCATAACTTGCAAAAACCATCATCAATAAGATAAAAATTTGGTGTTTCATACTTTATTCTATTATTGATTACAATAGTACATATGAAAATCGAAAGATGCTAAATATTTATATTAAGCGCTCAAGATTAATGACGAAAGTATAGAATATAAGGTTTTTTGATTTTGTTTGAAATTTTGATGTAGCAAAAAATTACGCCCAAATTTTGTATTGGCATACCTTTTGCAACTGTATGGACATAATGGATATTGAAAAATTAAATAGAAAACACTTCGTAGAAACTGACATGTATTATCGTGTTGGGTTGGGACTATCTTCAAAACTATTAAAGTTTGAAAATGGTACTATATATCTTGAAATAGTAATAGGTAAAAAGTGGAAAAAAAGCTATAACGCTACTGCTGCAGAGTTGGCTCATTGTTGGAAAAATACCCATCCAGAATTATCAAATGCTATTGCATGTAAGGCGTTTATTATTGACACACTACAGTTTAATTATAAGCAATATCTGATCCACAAGGGAATCTCTCCTGGATATGATGCTAAAAAAGGTATTATATTTAATAAAACACTTCTTAATTAAGATTTTTGTACCTTCGGTAATCGAAAAAAATTACTTGAAGCATGTCGTTTTACGAAAAACATAAATCAACAATAAAAATAGTTTTGCTATTAGTAGTCGTTGCATTTGTAGTACAGTTTGTGCTTCAAGCTGACATGGCTTTGATTGGAGAATATCTCACCAAAATGCCATATACGTTTTTAGGTATTTTGTCATTTTCTTTTTTAGCTTATTTATGCGCAACTATTGCTTGGAAACTATGTTTAGGTGATAATCATGCTAACATCAGTATTGGTAGATTATTTATGATGCGCCATGTAGGAGAGATGCTCAGTGTATTCAATCCAACTAGTGTAATAGCTGGTGAAGCTCTAAAATCACATTTTTTAATCCAAAAAGGGATTTCAAAAGAACATAGTTTAAGTTCGATTTTACTATCAAGAGTGCTCATTATCTTAGCTGCTTTATTGTTGATTTTGCTATCAGTATTGTATATGTTGGCTAAAGTTATCGGTCTCGACAAAGGGGTTATTTTTATTGTTTTAGGTCTTATTTTTGTTAGTGTTTTTGGGTATTTATTGGCAAGGATTCTCCTTCATTCCAAATTATATCTTCATCGTTTTGTACTTAAATTACAACAAAAATTTGGATCGAAATATATCACTGATAATATTGTTAATTCAGTACATGATATTAATAATGTTTCCTATCTTTTTTATGTAAATAATAAGGGTAAGTTTTTTCTTGCATTCTTTTTATCTATTGTCCATTGGATTTTGGGAGCAGCAGAATTTTATTTAATTCTCAATGTATTGGGTATGGATATTTCTGTGATTGATGCTGTAGCAGTAGAGATGGGTGTAATATTATTCAAAACTCTTGGTGCGATAATCCCTGGACAATTAGGTGTAGAAGAATATGCTAATAAAATAATGCTCGATATGGTGGGCGTAAATAGCAATGAAGTATGGCTAGTTGTGTCTATTATGCGGCGTGCAAGGCAGTTGTTTTGGGTAGGTGTTGCAATATTGTTTTATTGGTTAGTAAAAAAATATCAAAAACAAGATCTAATAACATAGGTATGGAAATACTATTTATCACCCATAAATATCCACCTTATATTGGAGGGATGGAAAAACAAAGCTTCGAATTGATTCGTGGCATGTCTAAGAATCACAAGGTTCACTATCTTGCTTATACGGGTAAACTATCTAAAGTTGCTTGGTTTAGAAATTTGAAAAGGGAAGTAAAAGACATTCTTAAAAAACATACATCAATTGATATCATCCACCTCAATGATGGGCTGATGGCTGCTGCTTGTATATGGTTAAAAAAACATACCGATATACCTATAATTGCTACTTATCATGGATTAGATATTACATTTCCATCAAAAATATTTCAAAATAGAATAATCAAAAAATTACATCGATTTGATGGTGGTATTTGTGTGAGCAATGCTACTTCTGATGCTTGTATTGAAAGAGGTTTTGATACTAAAAAAATATTTACTGTGCTCAATGGAGTCGATCATGATCTTGCAAATATCCCTATTGATCCCAATTTTGAAACTAAAATTAGTCAAGAAACAGGGATAGATTTTGCCAATAAAAAAATTGTAATGACTATGGGCAGAGCTGTCCAGAGAAAAGGTTTTTCGTGGTTTTTAAAAAACATTGTCCCTCATTTTGATAAAGATATGCTCTTCTTGATGGTTGGTCCAATTAATAAAAAAACGCCATTGAGTCATACGCTAATTAATGGGTTGCCAATGGGTATAAATACTAAAATACAATTACTACTTGGTATTCCAACAGATACAAAAGCTATAATTGATGCACTAGATAATCCAAATATCAAGGATAATATTTATCATGCAGGCAAGGTCAGTTTTCAACATTTGATGCAGTATTTAGCACTTGCAGATGTATTTGTAATGCCAAATATTAAAGTAGATGGTGATGCTGAGGGTTTTGGTTTGGTAGCCTTAGAAGCCAGCCTACGTGGAGCACCGGTTATAGCCTCAGGCATTGAAGGTATTACAGATGCAGTTATTGATGGCAAAAATGGTATTCTCCTTCCAACTGGTGATGTATCAGCCTGGGTCAATAGCATTAAATCATTATTAAATGATAATGACAGATTAAAGAAATTATCAAAACAGACCAAAGCATATACCTTACAACATTATAGTTGGGAAAAAATGGTCGAAGGCTATATTGAAGTTTTTAAAAACTACATTTAGGATATTATAAATGTAGGATCTATTTATGTTATCTTTCTTTTAGTATCGCTTAATACTTGACCTGTCACGATACAATACTGAGCAATCATATAAGTAATCATCACAAATATTCTTGCATTAGGAAATCCAGTTCCAAATTTGTCAAAAGCAAGCATGCCATCAGAAATAATAAATAATACTACTCCAAAAACTACAGTTTGATATCCTCTCAATCGAGGATGTCTAAGATATGCATAAGCAGCCATCAATACTATTGATCCTGCATAGACAGTGACAGGTAATCTCATATTGGATAATTGCGACCATAACGAATTAATAATAAATATTGCTGTGAATGCCAATAAAGCTGGTAACATATACGCACTTGGCTTTGGTATTCTTTTTTTCTTTTTGAAAGTTATAAAATAGCCAATTTGCATAATTAGAAAACAAACTAAACCAATAATAAAAAAATCGTCATGCTTAAATAATAAAAACACATCCCCTAATAATGCGAATATTAGTGCCAATAAAAATAGATTGTCTTGCGGATTTACACTTACAATATAGAACCCCAATAAACTTGCCATTATAAATGGTTTGCTCACCAAATGATACTCTGGAATTACTGTCAAAGCTAATAACTCTACAATCATTACTATAAGATAAAAGATTGTAAATTTTGGAAAGGTTTTTATAGCATCCATAACTTGAATTTTGATATGAAGGTAGATATAATTATTAATTTTAATAACGCACATATCTATTTTAATCAGTTTTTAGGATCGGATAGATATGATGGTTCGAACGGTAAGTGAAAATTAAAATATTACTAAAATCCCAGATGTTGTTTAAATGATGGATCGATGTTTTTATAATTAAGTTGGATTGCCATTGTTAAATCCTTTTTAGCAAGTTCTATTTTATTAATAAAAGCATAAGTACGAGCTCTTTCATAAAAGAATAGACCATTGCTTCTATTGAGTTTTATTGCTTGATTATATGCCGGTATTGCTTCTTCCAATTTATTGAGACCTCTTAAGGCTCGTGCTTTTTCATACCAAATATCTGCATTATATGGTCGCAATTTTAAATAAGAATTAATATCCTTTAATGCCAATTCTACTTTTCCTTGACCGTTGTATAGAACAGATCTATTGATGTATCCGGCTACATGATCCGGCTTTAGTTTTAACCCTTTATTGATATCATCAATGCCTTTGTCTATTTGTCCTAATCGAGCAAAAGTAGCCCCACGATTTATCAAAAACTCCCCATCATTAGGGGTCATTTCTATAGCTTTGTTGTAATCTTGTAATGCTAAGTTTAGATTTTCTTTACCCATTTGAAAATACAACCTTGCTCTACTATTATATGCTTGAGCAGATGGTTTGAGAGCTATAGATTGAGAATAATCTGATAGTGCTCCTTGTATTTGTCCATTATCTCTACGATAATTTGCTCTATTTCCATAGGGTAGTGTCGTTTTATCGTAATGTTTTAAAACTTTTGTCCATAAGGTTTCACTATTTTGCCACACCTTATTCTGATTGACAGTTGTATATCCAT
Source organism: Saprospiraceae bacterium (assembly GCA_036479655.1). Classification (GTDB taxonomy): domain Bacteria; phylum Bacteroidota; class Bacteroidia; order Chitinophagales; family Saprospiraceae; genus CAJXUU01. The sequence goes on along the minus strand of JAZGFO010000030.1, from coordinate 33,923 downwards.
AACTTAATAATCCTATTGTAGCTATACCTATAAGGGGTAATTTCAGTTTTTGGTTAGTTAAGTATTTATCAAAAAAGTAGCCAATGATAAAAAACAATCCAAAGTAAGCTATATATGTAAATCTATCTGCAAGAAAACCTTGTCCAGCACCTAATATTTGTAATAAGAATACAATATTGGCAGTAAAAAATAGAAGTCCGAAAACCCAGATTTTCAGGTTTCTTTTGTAAGCGTAATACAATGCATATAATAAAGTCGGAACTGCCAATATGGTAGCGTAAAAATAAGTAGGCACTTTAGATGGATAAGGGTACAATGGGGACATTTCAAACGGTACGATTAACTTTGCCAAGTACACAAGATAACTATAAGAACCTACAAATATTCTTTGCCACATGGGATATACTGTCGAAGAATCAAATGATCCTTCTCCCTTAAGTACAAATATTCCAGCCAGCCCAAATACCAATGACAATAAGAAAAAAGGTGCTTTTTTTAATATCGTTTTTAAATCTATTTTGTCATCAAGGTAATAATCAATTAATAACATAGAGATGGGAAATATTACTGCTTGAATCTTACTAAGTAGGGACAAAATGAAAAGTAAAAGTATAAGTAAAAAATAGTTTTTCCCACTTAATTTTTGTTTGATATAATAATACAATGCTGCAAGATAAAAAGCTCCAAAAAGTACATCTTTTCGCTCTGTGACCCAAGCAACAGATTCTACTCGCATAGGGTGGATACCAAACAACAGACTAACTAACAATGCACCTTGCCATCGAAGACCTAACAAGAGTGAAATTCTAAAAACAAAAAACACGCATAATAAATGTATCAAGACATTGGTTAAGTGCCACTTTCCAGGTTTGTCTAGCCCGTACATCCTTTTCTCTATAGCAAAAGTCCATATTGATAAAGGATTGTAATTACCTATCACACTTGTAGTGAAAATCTCCTTAGTATTACTCCAAAAATTGTCTTTATTGAGAGAAGTAATAAGTTGGTTTTCATAAAAGTTTTTATCATCATCCCAATTTACAAATGCATTGTCGGTTGTGTTGTAAAAACATAAAAACGTAATAAGCAAAGCTCCAAAAAGGCTAATTAGAATTGATTTATTAGACCAAAAGTCAGGTAAAGCTGTTGTCTTCTTTATATCTTTGACAATATTAGTAACGATTGGTTTTTTTATGTTTTTTTGTCTTTTCTTAGACATATTTTTTGAAATTTATTCTGACAAATAGTATATAATTCTAGTTAACCATTTTTCAGGATCTTTCTCTTTTGATGGGTCTGTTACATACTCCTCTAATACGGGATAATTATGAAACAAACCTCTATCTTTTAGATAATCATCTATCGCTAAGTGTGCAATCTCAGAACTGGCATAATCTCCATAGTAATCTACTACAATTGCTTTGCCAGCAGGAATTGATTGTGCACTTGCACCCGATATTGCTACCGCCTCACTTATCGGTATTCCAGTAGCCATATCAGCAACACCTTTTATAGGGTTGTAGCTGTAAATTAATGCACTTGGTTTACCATCCATCTCAACACCTGCTGATTGGATTTTTTGAAATAATGGTCCCAAGTTTTGAGTATAGAACTGTTGTATTTTATCCAATGAAACTTCTCCTCTATTGATCACATAATTTTTTTCTCCTATCATTTCTTCTTTAACAGTAAATCCATTATAGCTATTTTCACTTCTTTGTTTGGCAAGTTTATTAATATTATCCAATCCTATATTGAATTGTTTTTTTACCATGCCTTTCATAAATACATTCATAATATTCATTGGAAAGCTAGATGTAGATTTAAAATTCCAACTCATTTCTGATCCGTTCTTAGTCGGTTTAAATCCATAAACAACATCACAATCTCCCATTTGTGGTGAAGATATCAGAGCTTCTATTTTTTTGCCAGGACTAGTAGATTTTATAGTCAATTCGCCAGTGCCAGAGTTGTCACTTGTCCAAGCATAACTAGCTCCTTCTCCCAATGTCTTGTCTCCCATTACTACCTTCATCGTATTATCTGCTTGAGTCCAAGGGTCCCATTTACCAACATTATTGACATTATTGACAATATTGTAAACATAATTAGCAGGGGCGTCCATTTTTTTAGTGACGGTAATATCAAAATCTCTTGGCATAAACCATGTAAGCACTAATAATAGAACTATAAAGATTAATAATCCGATTAGTATTTTCTTTAATACCTTCATTTTATGTTTTTTATTGATATTCTAAATTCCAAAGTTAAGATAATTAGTCAATTTTATCTGTATAAAGTCCCGCTGCAAAGTTTTAATATAAGATTTCGGTAATAGATTGATGTATTATTATTGCATCTAAGCATTTTACAATTGACTAATTAAGCTTCCGATTAATTTATTTAGATTTACTGCACCTTTTTTTGCTACTTCAATAACTTCTTCAACAGTTGTTTCTGTCAATCTTTCTGGAGGGTAGCATACATTTGACACGATTGATATTGCTCCGATAGTCATCCCAGCATGTTTGGCAACGATTACTTCTGGAACTGTTGACATTCCCACAAGATCTGCCCCGACTCTGTGAATAAATCCATATTCTGCTGGAGTCTCTAAACTTGGTCCTTGCAAAGCCAAATAGACACCTTCATGAATCAATATGCCCATATTAGCTGCATGTTCTGTTACTTTTGCTCGCAACTCATTATTATAAGTATTCATCATGTCAGGAAAACGTACACCCAACCTATCATCATTTTCTCCACGTAGAGGATGATCAGGAATAAGATTAATATGATCAGTTATCAGTACTAAGTCACCTGCATTATAAGATGCATTGACAGCTCCAGAGACATTTGTGAATAGTACCGTTTTTACTCCAATCGCTTTCAAAACTCTAATTGGTAAGGTCAATTCTTTTGTCGAATAACCTTCATAATAGTGCCATCTACCTGCCAGAATAAGTACACTTGTTCCAATAAGCTTACCTACAACTAATCTTCCTCGATGACTGGTTACTGTGCTGTTTGGAAAATATGGAATTTCACTATATGGAACTTCAATTTTATCGGTTAGTAAATCTACAATATCACTCAAACCTGTACCCATTATGATTGCAGTTTTGGGTATTGACTTACCTAATTTTTTCTTAATATAGATTGCGGAGTCTTGGATGTTATCAAAAGTGGTAGATGAGCTCATAAAATTATTATGGGTTAAGATCTTTAAACATTCTTATCATATATCCTACAAACAAAACGATGATAAGCAAAAGCATAATATATGGCTTCTGAAATCCAAAATAGTCGTCTATCCAGCTTCCTAAATATACGGATATAAGTACAATAGCCAATAACTCAAAAGCCATTCCAGAATATTTCATAATACTCTTTTGGGTAGATTTTGGTTTGTTCATATTACTAATAATAAATTAGAAGGATAATCTATCTTAGATACCCGCTTTTTTACTTATTTCCAACATCGTATTTATACTTTTTACACCATCTTCTATTATCCAATCTTCAAGAATAATCTCCGGTTGACCATATTTCATAGCTAAGTATAGTTTTTCCATTGTATTGAGACGCATATGTGGGCAATCATTACATGCGCATGTATTATTGGGTGGTGCCGGTATAAATTCTTTATCAGGACTTGACAATTGCATCTGATGAATAATGCCTGACTCGGTAGCTACAATAAATGTAGTAGCCTCATTCTCTTTGGTATATCGCAGCATTTGGCTTGTACTCCCTACAAAATCTGCTTTCTCCAATATATGTTGTTCGCATTCTGGGTGTGCAATAAACTTAGCTTCAGGATTTGCTACTTGCAATTTGGTAATTTTTTCATTAGAAAAAATTTCGTGTACCATACATGTACCATTCCACAATACTAAATCCCTACCTGTCTTTTTTTGTAGCCAAGCTCCCAGATTTTTATCAGGAGCAAAAATAATTCCCTTGTCTTTTGGAATACTATCAATGATAGCCGCAGCATTAGAAGAAGTACAACAAATATCTGTCAAAGTCTTCAATTCTGCTGTACAGTTGATATAACTAACGACTACATGGTCAGGATATTTTTCTTTAAATTTTCTAAATAATTTTGGTGGACAACTATCAGCCAACGAACAACCAGCATTGAGATCAGGTAGTAATACTGTTTTGTGCGGATTTAGCATTTTAGCAGTTTCTGCCATAAAGTGAACTCCTGCAAATACAATTACTTGAGCATCTGTACTGACTGCTTTTTGGGACAATCCTAAGCTATCACCTATATAATCTGCAATATCTTGAATCTCAGAGTTTTGATAATAATGTGCTAATATTATTGCATTCTTTTCTTTCTTTAGTTTCTCTATCTCAGCAACTAAATCTAAAGTAGGGTCAATTTCTATATCTAAAAATCCTTTTTTATGTAATTTTTTTGATGCTAAAGCAAGTGCAGTGTCCGCCATTTTAATAATAATTTTTTACAAATATATTTAAGTTATCAATTTCAATCGCAATATTATATAAATAAAAATTGCGGCAAGTGAAGTTTATTTTACTTTTTAATTATTTAAAATAAGCGGTAATCCATCACCAGATCCGCCTACAACTACAACTTTAGCATTTTCAGATTTTGCTAATTCTATTGTAGCTTCGATACCCTTATCTCTCAATATTTTATCAGACAAAGAAGCATTTAGGATTCTATTTGCTTCTGCTTTGGCAGTAGCTTCAATTATGATTCTTTCAGCTTCTTTCCGTTGCTTTACTAATTTAAACTCATATTGCAAAGATTGTTGTTCTTCTTCTAATTTAAATTCAATTGCCTCTTTTAGTTTGTCTGGCAATTGTACAGATCGAATTAGTACGGCATCTATTTCAAGATTCTTTTTTGATACGGCAGTTCGTGTTTTGTTGTAAATCTCTGCTTGGATATTTTCTCTTTTTGTAGAATACAGCTCTTCTGGCAAGTATTGACCAATTACTTCTCTTGTCGCCGATCTTATTTCAGGTTTTATAATTCTATTCATATAGTCTGAGCCTATATCATTATGTAAGTGTCCTATTTTATCAGGTATCGGTCTATATCTATAAGATAATTCTACGACAATATTAAGACCATTTTTTGATAATACATCCATTTTTTCGAAGGCTTGATTCAATTTTGAATCGTAGATATACATTTTGTTCCATGGTGCTATCATATGGAATCCTTGAGAATAAATTTTATCTTTTTCTAATCCTCCACTAAATCTTTTAAATAATACACCTTTCTCACCTGGATTTAAGGTTAAAAAAGTAGTATTGGTTAGCGCAATAAATAAGAATAATAACAGCACACCAAATATTATATACTTGATAAAGCTTGCTGGAATTGGATTGGTAGGTGGTTTTTTATTAAATGACATATTTAGGTTGTTAAGTGTACAATAGTTTTTTGTAATAAATTATATATAATAGCTATTTAAGCAATAATAAAAAATTTGATCACATATCTATAACCCCAAAATTGGTTAAAATAATTCAATGGAATATATAAAGTGGTATATATAATCGATAAAAGTAAGAAAATTATACTAAGAATAGCTTTTTATCAATTAAGGATATATTTAGAGAAGTAAATACAGATTAAAATAATTCTAAAAAAAATGCCACTCAAATCTTGAGCGGCATTTTATGTTTTTAAAAAACAATTAATTTATTTTTTTAGTAAGTCTCTTATTTCAGCTAATAAATCTAAATCTGTTGCTGCAGCAGCTTCTTCAACAACAGGAGCTTTAGTCTTGTTGTAGGCTTTAACTATTGAAAACAATACTAATCCAACAGTAATAAGACTAATAACAGAATTTATCCATTTTCCGTACATAATAGCATTCTCTGCTTTAAATCCTTCTTGTCCTTCAATACCCATTGCTGGAGAAAGTACATGTTTGAATTCTGCAAAATCAGACCCACCCATAAATTGTCCTACAACTGGCATCATTATATCACTTACAAAGCCATTGATAACAAGACCTATTGCTCCTGCAAGGATTACAGCTACTGCTAAATCAATGACATTTCCAGTCATTATAAAATCTTTAAATTCTTTAAACATAATTGTTCGTTTTGTTGATAAAAATATATAGTTATTTGAAAATAAGTCAAATATACATAAATATTCTTCACTTATGTACTTTTCGTTTCCATCTTTTATGAGACCATAACCAATATTGTGGTTTCTTGATTATTTGAGATTGCAACTTATTACTGTATTGTTGGGTAATATCATTATCTATATCAAAATCAAAATCAAATGTTATAGAATAATGATAAGGTTTTTTTTGAGGTCTAATATTCATATAAGCCAAACCAAAATTATACTTATCAATTATTTTTTTTGCACCATTTGCGTAGGCTGTACTTATGCCCATAAAATTCGCCCATATTATATTATTTGATGTATTAGGATTTTGGTCAGCAATCAATATATAAATTGCAGCTATGGACTTATTTTTGTTGGTAGCTATCACTCGAGCTATTTTATTAAGCGGCACCAAATGAAGCCCATGTTTTGATCTAATTGCTTTTACTTTTTCATTAAAAAACCTATTTCTTAATGGCTTATACACGCCATAAATTGGAAGATCTGTCACTTTAGGTAGTAAAGTACATGCAAGTTCCCAATTGCCATAATGTGATACAAATAGGACTAGCCCGTTGTTAGAATTGCATGCTTTTTCAAGTTGGGTAACATTTTCATAATATATTCCATTCTCTTTATTTTGTATCAAACTTGTAGGGATAGAGCATAACGATTCTACAATTATTCTCGCAATATTAGTAATGCATTGTCTATAGATGCTATCTACTTTACTTTTTTCAAAATTATTATTAAAAAACCTTTTTTCAAGATTTTTAGTTATTACACTTTTCCTATAACCGATTATAATTAAAAATCGACTTATCATACGTATAGCCAATTTTGAAGGCAGTAGCTTTATCAAGCTAACTAACAATGAGAATAAAGTATTAATTATTATTTTCAAAATTTAATCTTCTTACATTCGATAGTCATTTACATTTCATTTTTTCTAATCATAGCAATATGTGGTATATTGTCTTCTAAGTATTCTTCTCCTAATTCTATAAATCCCAAAGCATTGTAAAATTTTTTCAAATAGCACTGAGCAGATATTTTTATATCGTTTTTTGAAAAAATATTCATTATGCTATTGATAGAATATTCCATTAATCGTTTTCCTTCTCCTTGCCCTCTAATACTTATAGAGTTAATTACTCTACCTATTGAAGAGTAGGAAGCATAGGATATTCCTGGAGGTACTAATCTTGTATAGGCGAGCAATTCTCCTTTTTCGTTTCTTCCACATACATGCCAACTCATTTGATCTTTACCATCAGTATCTAAATAAGGGCAATCTTGCTCTACAATAAATACTTCTTGCCTTAATTTGAGAATTTCGTACAATTCTTCTAATATTAAATCCTCAAACTTGTTAACTGTATAATCTAGCATTTACAAATATAATAAATGAAATTAAAAACGCATTAACTATTTAGTACTGTCATTAAAATCAATACAACAAATATCAGATAATATGTAAAGCACTATTCAAGAAAAATTAACTATATTTATATTTTAAAATAAAAAACAAAATTATGACACTCAAACAACTAATAAAATTAGAAGATAAAGCAAATGAAATATGGGTAATAAGTCCTACGCTCCATTATGATATTGACAATAATGATTTTACTGAGCTAGTAAGTGTAAATTTAGGTGAAAAAACAAAATATCGATACATTGTTCCATCTACTAAGACCGTATTGAAAAATATTTCAAAGTATAAAAAAATGTATAATGTTACTGAAAAAGAAATTAAAAACTACTTTTTGATTCTTCCAGTTTCAGAGTTTAATCCATTTATTACAGAAATGGCAATTTATAATCCAAATACTGAGTGTATTGCCTGTGCAGCGCCGGCATTAGAAGATAGTAATAAAGTTATACAATTTAATAGTGAAACATCAAAAAACTTGGCATCTTCATTTAAAAAATTATGGAAAAAATTCAAAAGAATTAACCCATAATACACACATTAATAAAGAAGGGATTTTCAAATTTAGAATTCCATAAAAATGAATAAATTGACTACACACATATTTAACTTATATTAGTGTAGACATAAAATTTACATTTTTTAAAATAATTTGATTTATCTTTGATGTTATGTATAACTTACATCAAGGAATAGATAACATCGAAAACAATGTAAAATTACTCATCAGAAAGCTGAATGAGACTATACATAATAATGAATTATTATTAAAAGAAAACAAAAAACTAACTGAAGCACTAAAACAAAAAGAACTAAGTGCCGAAAGCGTTGATTACATAGATATAGAGAAGAAAAATTATAAAGAATCTTCCAAGCAAAAAATCAAAAATGATATATTATCCTGTATAGAAAATATAGATAATTGTCTAACATTGATTAAATAAGTATTGAGATAGAAATGAAAACTGGTAATACAATTACCTAATAACTTGAGAACAACAGTTTGTTATGGACAAAGAAGAAGACTTACATAAAGTGACAGTAGTTATAGCTGGTCGTAGATATCCATTGAAGGTGACTACTGAAGAGCAAAATCTTATTCCTCAAATTGAACTGAATCTTAACAATAATATTAGAAGTTTTCAATCTTCATATGTTGAAAAAGATATTCAAGATTGTCTATCAATACTACTACTATCTTATGCACTCGATAACACTCAAGAGCATCAACCTTCCAGTACTGAATTAGAAAATAAAGTTGCAAATATCAACGAGATGTTGGAATCTGCAATATAAGTCTAAACGTGTTCTTTTATTTAATTTTAGCTTAGTTTTATTACACTGATAACAGCTATTTATAGTGGTTGTCATTATTAAAAAAAGGAAATAATTATGGATGACAAGGTATTAGGATTGATTGGTGGATTAGTATTGGGACTTATAGTTGGCTATCTGATAGTAAGCCAATTACTAAAAAAATCTGGACATGGGAAAATTGATGAAGCTAATAAAAAAGCCGATCTAACCCTTAAACAAGCCGATCTTACAGCTCAACGAAAACTTGATGAAGCAACTAATAAAGCAAATAAAATATTATCGAAAGCGGAATCACGAAATGAATCTATCAAGCAAAAGAAAATTCAAGAAGCGAAAGTAAAATTCAATAAATTTAAATCGGAATTTGATTCTTACAAAGCTGATAGAAAAGTAGAGTTGAAAGAATTGGAAATGAATATTAAGATAAAGGAAAAAGATTTTCATCAAAAAATTGAAGATATTGAGGGTAGGGAAGCAGAAGTAAAAACGATTAAAGAAAATCTTGATAAGCAATTAAAAATTGTTTCTAAAAAGAAGCAAGAATTAGATGTCGCTAATGAAACACACATTAAAAAATTAGAAATTGTAGCTAAATTGACTGAGACAGAAGCTAAAGAACAATTGTTGGAAGCTGTAAAAGGTAAAGCAGCAACAGAAGCTATGGCAATAGAAAAACAAGCAGTAGCTCACGCTAAAGCTAATGCCAATAAAGATGCAAAAAAGATCGTAATACAAGCTATTCAAAGAATGTGTGCCGAATATACTATAGAAAACACAGTTTCTGTATTTAATCTGGAAAGTGACGATATAAAAGGTCAAATTATTGGTAGAGAGGGTAGAAATATTAGAGCTATTGAAGCTGCTACAGGAGCCGAGATAGTAGTCGATGATACACCTGAAGCGATTGTAATATCTAGTTTTGATCCGATAAGAAGAGAGATATGTAGATTGTCTCTTAAAAGACTAGTTGCTGATGGAAGAATTCACCCAGCTAAAATTGAAGAAACTGTTGAAAAAGTAAAAAAACAATTAAACGAACAAATCGTAGAAATTGGTGAAAGAACAGTGATCGATCTCGATATTCACGGTTTAGCTCCGTATCTTGTCAAAATGGTAGGTCGTATGAGATTTAGATCATCATATGGACAAAATCTACTAAAACACTCTATCGAAACAGCAAATCTTTGTGCAGCTCTTGCTTCGGAATTAGGCTTAACACCTAAACAAGTAAAAATGGCGAAGAGAGGCGGATTGTTACACGATATAGGTAAGGTAGCAGAAGAAGATTCTGAATTGAGTCACGCATTATTGGGAATGCAAATCTGTGAAAAACATGGTGAAAGCGCTATTATATTAAATGCAGTTGGTGCACACCACGATGAAATAGAAATGAATAATATTATTTCTCCAGTAGTACAAGCAGCAGATGCAATATCGGGTGCAAGACCTGGTGCGAGAAGAGAAATCCTTGAAAGCTATATCAAAAGAATTGGTGAATTAGAAGAGATAGCTATGGCGCATGATGGTGTGCAGAAAGCTTACGCAATGCAGGCTGGTAGAGAACTAAGAGTTATTGTAGAAAGTGAAAAAGTATCAGATGAGTATGCTGACGATTTAGCATTTATGATTTCGCAAAAAATTCAGGACGAAATGCAATATCCTGGACAAGTAAAGGTTACTGTCATCAGAGAAAAAAGAGCCACAGCATTTGCAAGGTAAACACAAGTGGTACTATATATAAAAATAGCACTTCTCTCGTTGAGAAGTGCTATTTTTTTTGGTGATTATTTGATACAAGACTCATCAATTACGCTCACTTTTTTATTTTATAATACAACTGTTATGTAAGAGCTAACCACCGTTTACTAATTTGATATATGATTTTGTAAATTCCTCCAACTTAATTTTTGTTTCCTTATTCAATATTTTTCCTTCCTTACTTATTTTTCCTTTAACGCCTTGTATTAATAAGGTCGTTGCTTGCGTAAATTTAGTTTCTACCGTTTTCATTATTAACTTCAATTCTTCGTGTCCTTTTAATCCACTTGGTATGCTAAAAACGTATTCAGGTGTACAGATTAATATTCCGTCTGCATTTAATATAAGGTTTCGAAATTTTGAAATAGTTTCGGGGGTATTTTCGTTAGTCAATTCCGTCTTGAAATGTGGCAATTCTGTTAAGTCGTCAATAATTGACCAATAAACTCATTTTTTGAGAGTCCAATTATTTCATTTATAAGCGCAAGATTAGAAGAGTTTTTACTCGCACTTCCATTAATTGCTAATATGTTTCTTTTCTTTTCCATTCACAAAAATAACAATACTAAATTGGTCAAAGTAAGTAGTCGATTTATTCAATTGACATATCCAAGTTTTTATTCGATTTCAACTTCTAAGTACGCTTCTTTTGGATTACTTGTTGGTCCTCAAATAAAAAATTGTGTTTTCTTTTAGAATTGGGTAGTTTAAATCTTGGACGTTTATTGAGACTAACTGTTCTTTTTAAGCTAAGATGTACATTTGGAAATGTTTCGCTATTTTTTGGCATTCTATTTTTTGCATATAAGCTTTTGAGTCTAATGCCATATTTTTGAGCGATGGATTGCATAGTCTCACCCTCACTTACAATATGAAAATCTGTGTCACCACGATAGCTTCTTTTTTTCTTTTCAATATATACTATATCATCAGTGTTTAATAATTGATCCGCATTAAGATAAGCCTCATTAAATGACAAAACCTCTTCGAGGGGAACACCCACATTATGAGCAATTTCCATTATTGACTCACCGCCTTTAGCTTTTACCATTCTACATTTATTGATGGCAGTGATACTGTATGTTAGTCTCGAAACATGCTTTTTAATAGTTGGTTTATTTACCAATTTTGCAGAATTATGAGACTTGTCATTAGCAGTAGTAACTGTACTATTGAGTTTAGTGACAGTAGATGATGAGCTTGAAGGAGAGGTATTAGTATTGGTTGCTATTTGTTCTTTATGTTTTTGAGTTGCTGTTGGTTTGTTAAGTGTAGTTACATCATTAGTAAATGAAACATCATATTGAGAAAGATTATATTTTTTGACTATTGATATTATCTTTTGTGGATAAGTAGGATCTGTTGCATAACCAGATTTTTTAAGACCAAACGCCCATGACTCATAGTCTGTAGAGCTGTATTCAAATAAGAAACCATATCGATATTCTTTTTTTGGATCCATCAAAAAACTAGAGTGTGCCATATAAGAATCTAAAGGTGTAGCGAAAGATCTAAAACAACTTTCTATTAATTCTCCCTTATCATTTTTATCATCATCTTCTTTGTAGAATGTTCCTCCTTCCCAATATTTTCCACACTTTATTCCAAAATGATTATTGGCAACATTGGCAAGATCACTTCTTCCCCAGTCAGATTCTAGTAGGCCTTGAGCTAATTTAATACTGGCAGGAATCTTTGTTCTATACATTTCTTGGACAGCAATATCTTTATAATTATTGATATATACATCTGCTAATTTTTGAATGTCGGTAGTAAATATCGAAGAGAGCGATATCAATACAAATGCTGTGATAAGTTTCATAATCAGGTTGTTAGTTGTATATTAAAACGAAGATCATAACGTAATATTATGCATAAAACATATATGGTATATATATAATATCAAAAACAATACCGAATTTGCAAAGTGCATTCCAAAGCTACAGATTTGTTTTGGAAAAAGGGATATCACGCTACTTCAATTCAAGATTAAGTAAGTTTTTTGGGTATTAATACAGGTAGTCTTTATTATACTTATGGCGGCAAGAAACAGTTGTTTGATAAAGCATTCTTATTATATCGCACAAATAATTCTAATGGTATCACTGCCTTTTTTGAAAGTCAAAATGAGATTAAAAAGGTTTTAGAGCATTATTTGAAATGGGGATAAAAGAATCCATTTCTGACAAAGATAAAAAGGGCTGCTTTGTAGTAAATACTACTACGGAATTAATTCCTGGCGAAATTGAAATGTTGAATATTCTTCAAGAGAACAAAAAACTATTTGAAGGGATTTTTTATAATTTCCTTTTGAAAGGTCAGCAAAACGGAGAAATTTCAAAAAGCAAAAACATCAAAACCATTTCACGTTTATTTTATACATTTTATAGTGGTCTTAAAGTGGTTGCTAAAGTTCAATCAGAGCCTAAAGAATTATTAAATTCTGTTGATGAAATTTTGATGTTACTGGATTAGTTCTTTGTGCTATTAAAAGGAAAAATACCATGAAATTTTGTGAGTATTAGTTTTTACCTTTATTCAGCTCTTTTTCCTTTTGCTCTTTTTCATATTTTATAGTATGGGCTTTATGCTTTGCTACATCCCAAGTCATATCCCAATTACTAATATAATCAGCTATTGGTTGTAGTCCAACTTCTTTTCTTCGTTTATCAACATTTTCTGGATCAATAAGGGGCAAAACAAAGCTCTCCTGAGTTTCACTATCGCGTCCTACTTGACTACCATATATTTGTCTATTGCCTTGTCTTAGTGCTACTCTGTCCTCTAGTAATGCTAAGCTGCTTGATGAAGAATTACCATTTTTGACAGCTTCTCTCATCATTGGAAGATAATTAACTTGAGTTTCTAAATCAGAATGTTGGATTACTAAGAATAACGTAGAATTTCCTCTTCTCCCAATTATGTCTCTTCCCAACCATCCTCTTTCATCGAGTATCTTTTTTACCTCTATAAGATTGATAGAATCTTTTTCATTTATTATTTTCCAATGTTCTTTAATTTCATCCGATTTCCAACCATGTTTTTTACTGATTGCATCTAATTGTCTTCGGTACTTCTGATCTTCATCATATATCGCATCCAACTTAGTTACTAATGGTTTGTCGTAGTCTTTTTCTATAAAATCCTTATTCTTCTTCACAATTGTTAATAATTCACCCCATCGTCTATCTGGGTGTAATATATCGAGATCACCGTCAGTCGTTATGTGACCAAAATTACTGTATTTAGATTTTGAGTTTGCCAATCTAAATAAATGATAAAAAGATTTTTCCGTATTGTTTGCTAATGCAAATGAACAAGCAGCATTGTATCTATCATTGGGAAAAGCTTTACCGTTTATTTGTTCAAATGCTGCACTGTATTTATCAGCCGAACCTTGATAATCTTTTTCTTTATAAAGACTCCATGCTTCTTTTATTATTTCGGCATATTTTTCTTGATTTTCTGCTTTGACTTCTATTTCTTTTGGAGCTATTGTATCAACGATTTCTTTTTTAGGCTACAATTAATAAATAGCAAAATGAATAAAGCGTAATAGATTATGTTTTTCATCAGTACAATTTTAGTTTTAATCAAGAATTTATTTAAAAAGTTAAATCAAGATAATATTATTTGCTTGTAGTGTTACATCATAATACAACAACCTAATAGAATAATCGCCCCTTCTCCCGTAGGTTCTCCTACTGTCTTGACATTCCACTCAAAGCCAACTGCGAGCGAAGGAACAATGTGAAAATTCCCAGATTTGATTGCATACTCTAGCATTAAGGTAGGTTGTATTACAGATATTGTTGTTTCAGAATTGACGGTTGTAACATCATCAGGATAATTAATACTAGTTATAAAGTTTTTCCAGTAGTCATTTCTAATTGCTAATGACCATTTTTTATTGTTTTCTGACAAAAATCTACGATAAGCTATAGATACTCCATAGCCATAACCTTTTTCACTATCGTGTTTTCCAAGATTTCTATGATTTATTAATTGAGCTGCTATTCTAAGATTAATACTTGACATATTAGTAAGTATTTTTTCATATCGAATACCGGGCAGTAATCCTGTCGGATATACTTGCATTTCTAATCCAAACATTGAATGATCCACAATATTATCATCTTGAGCATCAATAGTTCCAAGCCCAAAAATTAGGAAGAAAATAAGCGTAAAGATGTTTTTCATTTTTTCTGTTATTTTAATTTTTTAAATAAATAAGATACTACTTATTACTTGTCACCATCTTTGCTCCAATCTTTAATTTTACTCCATAGTTATTATAGATCCACAAAGGACTTGAGGAAGCTTGTCCAGTATTGATTTTTATTGTCATCAATATACGTTTTCCGTTTTTAAGATTACTAAATCTTTCATTATTATAATCTTCAAAAGTTACAACTTCTTCAGCAGGAATAGATTTTCCGTTGCTATCTATCATGGCTGATGGTAATATAAATCCTCCCTCAAAAAGGGAATCGATAATTGTATTGGATTGATCGATTACATATCCTTGTAATGTGATATCGGCAGGAAAATCATTTGTAATTACATTTTTAAATTCTGCAGAAAGAATATCATTAAATTCAGAAAAATCAAGATCGATTGTATCTTGTAGTACTAAATTATTGACTGTTCCGTGTAGTGGTAATTCTACATCTACATGTACTAAGAAATACCCTTCTTCATCAACAAAACCTATAATAGAGTCATCTCCATCAGGATTGGCCAATGCGTCTATATCATAGGTTACTTTTGACACTTTTTCCTTAAATAATTCTACAATATTTGAATTTTCTTTAGTAAACGAAAATTCTGTTATTTTTGATTGTCCTACTTCGTTTAATTTTGGATAGTTAAAATCTACATTTGTATTGATTATGTCACTTTCCATAACGACTACTTCTCCAATCGTTGTTTCTATTTGCATTTTATTGAATATAGATCTAACTGGAAAACCAAAAGAATTTTCTACATAAATATTAATCTTTGGATCGACAAACGACAGTCCGCCACTCTTCCAATTGGATAAATATCCTACAGGAATAAAATCTCCATTAATATCAAATACATCATTTCCAAAATAACCCTCTACATAATCAAAACTTACTGGACTAAATATTAAACCTGCACCATTAAATCTAACTCTATCTCCATTAGGTAGTCGAGCATCATAATTTATTGTTATTTTATTGGTACTGCTTTCCAATTTCCAACCTTCTATAGATATAGAGTCAGTGGTAAATTCTATTGGTGATGTGCCTTCATATGGGATATGCACCGAATAAGAAAATATCTCACCATCCAATGATAATTGTGGTATCGTAATCTCTACCTTTACATTTTCTTCAAATTGAGAAATAAATTTGAATAGTAAATTAGTCGGACCAAAAATTGCAAAATCTATTTTTTGATCAGTTGCAAAGGGTACTGGAACTGAAAATAATGTATCTGATAGTAGAACTGGGAAATATGGTATTGATGGGAATATTACTTCTTTTGTTTGTTTTACAACATCACCGTTATAGACAATAGTTACTCTATCTTGAGCATCAATTTTTATAGATACATTGTCTCCGATATCTTCATTATCGACAAAGTCACTTAACCTAAATTGAGTATTAATAAGAGGTATTGCTATCTCTACATCTTTTTTTTCTCTTTCAAGGTCATTTAGATCAGTGATATCAGAACAACCAATTCCAACTATAGATAATAAAAGAAGTACAAGTCCAAAATAATTTGATGATTTCACAATTATATATTTAATGATAAAACAAAAATATCAAATTTTGATAGAAAAGTACTAATTAGACACCAAACACTATATAAAAACAATGATGTTAGTGCTTTATCTTACAACTGTGATGTCACCTGAATATTTTTTTAGCGAACCTGATTGGGTCAATACTTCAACAAAATATACATATACTCCGATTTCTATTTCTTTGTTTTTGTATTTGCCATTCCAATAATTTTGAGTGTCGCTAATATTAAAATTGTCCTTACTGTGTAGTAGATTGCCCCATCTATCATAGATGCGATATTGTGTAATCAATAGATCAATTTGAGAAAATGCTTTAAATAAGTTGTTCCCTGTCATAGAGTTTGGAGATATAATATTAGGAAAATAAACGTTGTCACTTGGCACAAGATCTATAGACAAAAATAGAATACTATCACAACCTGCATTTGTCATTAATGTATCTGTAAATATGCCCATCTCATTATAAGATTGATTAATAAATGTATATGATTCTCCATTTACTAACGTAATAAATGTTGTATCTCCTAATTCCGAGTTTTGGACCGAGAGTGTCAAATTTACAGTACTGTCACATCCATTAATATTTTGTAACACTTGAGTATAATACCCAGTCGCTGTCAATTCTTGAGTGCCAAATATATAAGATTCACCTTCACATATTGTAGTGTTTTCGTCCATTATACTGTTAGGATTTACAATTAGTTGAAGTGTAACAATGCTATCACAGCCAATCCCATTTATAATAGTGTCAATATATTCTCCTGATGTAGTCAGGGACATTGTACCAAAGATATAAGATTCATTTTCACAAATATTGTTTTCAAAATTTCTCAATAAATAATCTGAAACAGTAAGCTCAAGATTTACAATGCTATCACATCCACCTACATTAGTGTACATAGCAACATAATTACCTGATTGATCGATGATATTGCCGTCAAATAAGTAAGTATCTCCATTACAAATACTTTCTACAATATTACTTGTAGAGGTATTTATCATTTCTAATTCTAATGTTACAATACTATCACAACCACTAAATATAAATAATGTATCTAAATAGGTTCCTCCTATGTCTAATGTTTCACCATTAAATAGGTAAGTATGTCCTTGGCAAAATTGATCTTGAATATTTGAAAATTTATTTTCGGCGATGGTTAAGTTTAATGTCACCATACTATCACAACCAGCTGATGTAGTAAATGTAGCAGTATAAGTATCTTCACTGGTCAACATATTATCATCAAAGTCAAAAAATTCTCCTTCGCAGATCTGTGCATCAATGACTGAAAACAATAGATTATCTAACACTACATTGAGATGTGCAATACTATCACATCCACCAATAGGCGTGTATGTTTCTTTATAATCACCAGGCAACGTTATTGTTTGACTCCCAAATATGTATGATTCTCCTTGACAAATTGATATTGAATCATAAGTTTGAATAGAATCTTTATTGAATATTGCAGGACCAAGCAAAATACATCCATTGTCATTATATACATATACATGAAATTCAGAATCTGTTAATTCAGAATCTAAAAGAATAGAAGCATTCGTTCCATTAGTTATTGGAATAGAATCATTGTACCATTGATAATTAAGTGTATCGGATGAGATCACTGACAATTCTACAGGATTGATGCATGGATCACTCACTGTGATTGGTGATGAATATTCCCAATTTGAAGATTTATAATTAGAAATTTGAACATATTTAATATTATAAAAGACACCTTTACTTACTTTCCCACAATTACCTACAATCACTATTGCATTGATATTTTGATTGGCAGTAAACTCTATATGATAATCTTTAAATACAAAAACAGGAAGATCTGTTGATTCTACAACGAATATCTCTTGAGCAGTAGCTGCTGCAGATGTAGAACAAAAATCAACACTACTACTGCCAATTTCTGAATAGAGATTTTCACAATCTGAAATATTTGAAATACCATATACCGCAAATTCTGTTTCAGAACCTGTAGCTGCCAAAAATGGATCTGGAAGCCCTATTTCCAATTTCAATTTGTATTTTTTACCACTAATAAGGGGCTCAGTCAGACAAGTCGATAGAGCTTCTGATGTAAGCCCTACAGCTCCAAAAATCACAAATGGATCATCAAATGTATTTACAAATACTGGTACTACTGATGATATATCATGACAATCTGGGTGATTGTATTCGGGTGTGCCTGCTATCGTTTGCCAGTTGCTTATACAATTAGTCGTAGCATCCAAGATGTTACAACAATCACTATGATCTACAAAATCAGCATTCGGAACATAATCAACAAAACCACCCGTATCATCACAATTACAGTCTGGGTCAAATGCATCTATCAAGCCATCGCCATCATCATCGATCAGATTGTCACATATCTCCGTATCGGTACAATCTATACTGTAAGCTATTTTGTTATTAAAATATAGGCATTCTTGTAAAAAAGTAGTTGGGAAATCTAAATTTAAATCAAAAGGAGGGGTTAATAATCCATCATCGTTAATCACTACATAGCCTTCATCAGGAAAATCAAAAGCAGAGTATGGAATATCTATGTCAACACAATCACCTGGCGCAATTTCTTGATGAGAGGCTTCAAGAGATATTAAATTATTGGTGCCAGCAATTTCAGGATCATCATCGTAAAAAGTTATCGATAAAAAATCATTATCTAAAACGACATTACCAATATTACATACAGTCATACTGATAAATGCACAACTGTTATCCACAGTAACATCTATAATTTCAAGATCATTAGCTGTATTAAATGATAAAGCTAAAGGATTTAAAAAACCGTTAAGGTGTGGCTTTACTATAGCTAACTGTTGTTGTTGCTGTTGTATAGGAATGGAAAGATCATCATTTACATGAACATTAAAAAAATTGATCTGATTCCATATTGGTCTTGTAGCAGGCCAAGGATTGCCATTGGTGGCCGAAAACATACTAAGAGAGCCTTTGTTGGCTTCTCCTATTTCATCACAAACAGTTATTATTTCTGCCTGTTGATCATTATCTACATCTATTACCAAAGGATATTCTCCTCCTGTACCTGCTTTGCAAGATTGTAATCTAATAGTACTACCATCTATACCACTTATTATCCTTAAATCGCCTTCGTCTCTATATACTATTTCGTTTTTTCCATCAAGATTAAAATCAAATAATGTAATACCCGTAGCCCCAGAATTGTCAACAATCGGCATCGACCATAATACTGATAAATCATTATCTAAGGCTATCATAATATTGGATCTTATATACAATGCTTCAGGTTCTGGGTCATTATCAAGGTTCCCAAATGAAGTATAACCTACAAATAAGTTAGTGGTTATTACCATATCTATAAATGCATCTGTACGAGGATTCCACACTTCAATTGTACTATCATCTTGGAGGACAATATCTAACAACCCATCCAAATCCCAATCAATAACTGTAGTAGATGTCTGATTTGTAAATCTCGAATTAGCTACTTCCTCATAGAAAGTACCTGTTGGAATATCAATAGCAAATATAAAAGGACCAACTACATATTCCAGACCATCACAATTGGGACAATCACTATCTGGTAATATATTTACTGCCATCGAATTATTAAAAGTGCCCAATCGACCTAACAATGGATAAGGAATGTTGATTATAATATCACCAGTCTGTCCATTGATTATCACTCCTTCTGTATATAATTCTGGATTACCATCGCCATCAAAATCTGCAATACTAATAAATGTTAAATTTTGAACTGCTACATTGATATTGGCCCAGAGGACAGTCCCATCACCTGTATAGCATGTTATTCCAGATGTATTAGCTACTATTAATTCTGCAGAGTTATTACCACTAATGATCTCTCCCATTGCAAATCGATTTATTCCATTGCCTGGTAATACAGCATCTAACCCCCCACTAACTATATCAATAATCAATACGTCATCATTATTATTGGCAGCGTTAGCAATAACTTCAATATTGCCATCATTGTCAAGATCTCCCGCTATTATAAATTCAGTGCCTTTGATCTTTATACCATCAAAAATCGTTTCTTTTTGAATATCAAAATTAAAGGGCAAATCAGTACAAGACTCTTCAGGACATGCATTGTAATAATATTGGTAGCACATCGAAGTAAAACAACATTCGTCATCAAAACAATCGACTAATCCGTCATCATCATCATCAATACCATTATCACATATCTCAACTATTACTTCTACTTTAACAATAGAAGATATTTTATTTACATTTACTTTCTTAGTATTTGAGTTTGATTCAATATAGATGTTTTGTATCTTATTGCTTACAGAATGATCCAAAACTGATATAGGATTTTTTATCGTTTCTTTTTTTTCAGAAAGATTAAAAATCCCAAAAAGCGTAAAAAGAATGATTACTGCACTTAATATAAAGTGATTATTTATATCTTTTATCATTATTTTAAATAATTAAAGTTAGGAAGTGATATAAATACAATGCAATGATTAACTATCGCGCTGCATAATTTTTTAGAAACTAAAATCTTGATTATGATATTACCTTAAGGTCCAAAATATTCCCCATGCTATAGCAAAGTCTACATCTTGGCTCGTATTTGTCTTTTTCACCTAGTACAACTGTCTCTGTTTCATTAGATAACCTATAGCTATGTGTTGCGAGATTTCCACAATGAGGGCATATCGCATGAACTTTGGTAATATATTCTGCTACTGCCAAAAGACTAGGAATAGGACCAAATGGTACACCTCTAAAATCCATGTCTAAGCCAGCAATAATAACTCTACAACCTCTAATAGCTAATTTTTGACATACTGCAGGAAGATTTTCGTCAAAAAATTGAGCTTCATCAATACCTACTACATTGGCTCCATTGGCTTGCTGTAATATCTCCTCACTATTAGTAACTGGAATAGAATGATACTTATTATCATCATGAGACACCACTACATCGGTACCATATCGGGTATCTTTAGTTGGTTTGATAATTACGACACTTTGATTGGCTATCTTTGCCCGTTTTATTCTCCTGATAAGCTCCTCTGTCTTACCAGAAAACATAGAACCACAGATTACTTCTATCCATCCACTTCTTTGACCTCTAAAACTTGGCTCTAAAAACATATAATTATCAGATTTTAATTAACAACAGCTCAAAGATATAATGATTAAAGTCATATTAAAATAATTAGTTATGTAAATTCTTGAAGTTTACAATTATACATATTTTTTATCATAGATATAGACCATTGTGGGGTTAAAATTAAGTTTTTTTAGCTTCTGTAAATGTCTCAAAATGTGACAGATGCTTTACATTTGGGACATACAATAAATAATTTGTAGGGGGGATGTTACAAAGTTGATGTCTTAGTACTGTATATGAAAATTATACGCATCAAAATAATTACAAACTTATTTAATTTCAATTATAAAGTATGTAATTATTGTTTGTTAACCCTTACATTTTTATTTCAATGAGGATAAAATTCTTCAAGCCAAGCATTCTATTATATGGATGCTTGGTTTTTATTGCTTGCCATAATCAGTATACTGCGTCGCCTACTATTGACATAGTAAATCCGTCTGGTATAGAGGTACATCCACTAAATTACGATTTGGTATTAGAGGCGGTTATTCAGGATGATGAAAACCTTGAATCATATGCAATTAAAATAACGACCGAAAAAGGGCTTGTTGTATTTGATAATAAATCGAATATTGATGGTTTCTATCACAAAATAAAATATAGATTTGATATATCTGATACTAAAGCATCAAAAATAAATATATTAATCGAAGCAAAAGATATCGAAAACAATAAAACTACGAAAAAGATTGTAATCGAAACAACTGAGTAAATTATTGATAAATTCTAATTATTTTCTAACTCCTATGGTAGCTCCATCAGGTCTTCTTGGGTCAGTTGCTCCATATAGAATTCCATTTCTTTTTAAAATTGATTGAGCGCTACCCATTGCATTTCTATATTTTAAGTTATGTCTTTTTGCGATTAATCCTCTCTGGGTATCAATACTTATACCATGCTCCAAAAACAAAATATCGGGGTACCATTGATGGTGGATTCGAGGTGCATGAGAAGCATCTGCAATATTCAAATTATGGTCAATGACATTTAGAATAATTTGCATTACAGTTGTGATAATTCGGCTACCTCCAGGACTTCCTGTCGCAAGAAAAAATGCATCATCCTTAAATACTATTGTTGGAGTCATAGAACTTAGTGGTCTTTTTCCAGCCTCGATCGCATTTGCTGCGCCTCCTATCAATCCATAAGCATCCGAAGCACCAATTTTTGCTGTAAAATCTCCCATTTCATTATTCAATAATATTCCGGTGCCCTTGGCTACAATACCAGACCCAAAACTAAAATTTAGTGTATATGTATTAGAGACCACATTTCCCTGAGCATCAACTACTGAAAAATGGGTGGTTTCATTACTTTCATATGGTGACAATTCTCCTGGGCTAATTTCTTCTGACGGTGTAGTAACCAATTGACTAATATTGGCTCTCAAATCAGCAGCATAAACTTTAGATATTAATTCTTGCTGTGGTACGTCCCAAAATTGTGGATCTCCGAGATATTCGCTTCTGTCTGCATAGGCCAGTTTCATCGCTTCTGTCATCAAATGAATAGTTTCTGAAGAATTTTGACCTAAATAGTTTAATGGATATCCTTCCAAAATGTTAAGCATCTGAATCAAATGAATACCTCCAGAACTGGGTGGAGGCATAGTTGCTATTTTGTATCCTCGGTATGCTCCCCATACTGGTTCTATGATTTTCGATTGATAATTTTTTAGATCTTTTGCAGTAATAAGTCCATCATTATTGGACATATCTTTACTTATTTTTTTAGCTATTTCGCCATTGTAAAATGCTTCTGGGCCGTGTTTTGCTATTTGTTTTAAGCTCCAAGCTAAGTCGAGCTGTATGAGTGTATCTCCGACTTCATAAAATCCGTCTTTCTTATAGAAAATTTTATTTGTATTAGGCCACTTTTTTAATCTGCTTTGATATTTTTTAAGTGCACTTTCAAGATTATCTGTAACTACAAAACCTTTCTCTGCTAATTTTATAGCGGGACTTATCACTTCTTCTAATGTCATAGTACCATATTTTTGAAGTGCTAAGCATAATCCTGAAACACTTCCTGGAACACCCGCAGATTGGTAACTAAATACATATTTGTCTTGGTCAATATTTTTATGCTTATCAAGATACATGTCTTTATGTGCTCGTTTAGGAGCAATTTCACGATAATTTATCGCCTTAGTGTCATTGGAAGTAGCATCGTGGACAATCATAAATCCACCTCCGCCGAGATTGCCTGCACGCGGCAAAACAACTGCTAAGCTAAACCCAACTGCCACAGCTGCATCAATAGCATTACCACCTTTTTCCAATATTTCTATACCTATTTTTGTAGCTTCATGGTGCTGTGAAGCTACCATACCATATTTACTTGTGATTGGATGATGAATAGCTTTAGCAGAAAAAATTGCATTTTGTCCAATAACTGCTACACAATAAAAATTTAGGATTAAAAAAGTTATAAATTTCATGTCATCAATATTTGAATGGTGAAAGCAAATGATCTTATTTTTAAATAAAAAGGTAATTTCAACAATATTTATCAAATTCTTTTTCTAAATACATTTTTAGTATTCTCTTCTATTTTTGATTCTATAATTGCGGTGCCCATATTAGTAAAATTAATATTGTCAAACCATTTATCATACAAAGTTTCAATAATAATATTTTTATCTTTTCCTCTTTCAGATACAAATTCTATCGGAATTGAAATATTAATAGGTTTATCAATTTCGTATATTGAAGTGTCAGAAAAATTAGTGCCATGAGCAACAACAAAACGCTGAAATGTATATTTATTTTCAGATTCAATATATAAGGTATCCGGATCAGAAGTTAATGGATGACCATTTGTGGAAGATACAATAGGGTTATAATTTAAATCATCATTGAGTCCTACCTTAAAAGTCATTTGCTGGACATTGGCATCAAAAATAATTGTTCCCAATTCAAATTCGAATAGTGCTCTTTTTATACTAACTACATCATCTTTTATAAACTCAGAATTGTTGTTTTTTAATATTTGAATAGTGTCAATGACTTCAAATGATTGAGCTTGGTCAGCGTATAAATAAAAATCAGATAATAGATAGACAAAATTTAATAAAACAAGATGTTGGCCTATATTATTGATAATTGTATCTCCGAGACTAATGGTTTCAGTATCGTTTTGATGAAAAACGTTGAGCTTGGCAACAGGATATAAGCAACAATTTTCACACATCTCATCAGCATTAATACTATAATTAGTGGATTCATTGTCAAGACAGTCATCAATTGGAGAATAACAAGAATGGAACAGTGTAATCAATCCAAAAAATAGACAATAACTTAAGAAGATTCTTGTAACATTATTTTGCTGCTTTGTCAATTTCAATTTCACGCATTATTTTTTTAATTACCTTTTTTACTTGTATAGAAAAGTCTTTATCAATTATCCATTGATAGTATTGTCTGTCATTTGATAAGATATCTCTTACTTTTTGACCAGCAAATTTACCAAAATTAAAAACGATTTCTCCGTTAGGGTTGTACTTTAGTCGATTGGTCACATCTACCATTCTGTGGTCATGTGTAAAATCTGCTAATGCATCCATGTCATTCTTAATAGGGGCTGGAGTTACAAATCCATCTCCATCCTCATAATCGACGCCTTCATATTTTTTTAACTGTCCAAATAACACATCTACTGTAGCTCTTACGTCAGCCAATGCATCATGAGCATCTGTCAATTCTTTATTACAAAAGACCTTAAGTGCAGCTTTTAAAGTACGAGGCTCCATCTTATAAAATATTTTTTGGACATCTATTGTTTTTCTTTTTTCGATTTCCAAATCATATCCATATCTATTAAATTCTTCCATTAACATTGGAATATCAAATCGATCAGAATTGTAACCACCCAAATCTGCAGTACCTATAAATTGAAAAATTTCCATCGCAACATCTTTAAATCCTGGCTTGTTTTTTAATTTGTCAGGAGTAATTCCATGAACAGCCATAGCTTCTTCTGCAATCGGAATTCCCGGATTGATAAGCATTTCTAATTCTTCTGGTTCATCCTTATCCTTAGAATATTTTATCAGTGCTATTTGCAATATTCTATCTCGCATCACATTTAAGCCTGTTGATTCTATATCAAAAAAAACGATATCCCTTTCGAGGTTGAATTTCATCTGTTTATTTTTTGTCTAATTCTGGTATTTAATATTGTAATGTAAAAGTACAAAAAAATCTGAAGAGATAATGTAACAGAAAACGTGGCAAAGTAATCCGTAGGGTGTGTAAAATTTTGTGTGTAAAAATAGTAGGGATTTTGAAAGACTGAATTTTCGGTTTACCACTTAGCCAAATTTATTTTACTTTGGAAATAGGCATATAAAAGTGAAAAAATTTGCGGACTTTTTAAAATGCACTCTCTGTGATTAAGTACAAAATTTCTTATTGTTTTTACTCCTTGTATGGTGTTTCTATTTCTTTTTCGAGTTCAGCTTTCATTCTTTTTGGAAATTTTAAAACAACCAAATTGTAAGAAATGTCTAACCATTCATTCAATAATTTGTCCGCAATACTTCCATCCATTATTACTTTACTCCAATGTTTTTTACTAAAATAAGATGGATTTTCCATTGCTGGATATTCCGCTCTCAATTCTTCAATAGTTTCTGGATTACATTTAATGCTAAAACTTGAAAATGTGGTTATATCTGTTGCTGTAAACATTTTTCCAAGCACCTTATAAACTAAAACATTAGGTAATTTTGGGAATGGTGTTTCTTCTGTCACTCCTTTTTTTGATAGACAATATATTCTGTATTCTTCTATATTCATAGTTCTTCTTTTTACCCTATATAAGGATGAGTTTGCAACTTCAATACTTCCTTTTTGTGGTAATTATAAAGCTTTTAAAAGCAAACACACCAAATGAAAGTAAATTGACATCTTAATTATAACGTCGCGACTGGAAAAATTTAATAATTATTATCAATTAATAATCGTTGTTTTTGTATACCTTATTATGCAATAAAAGCAATAAATAAAAATCCAGATTATGAAATATACTTTATCAAAAAAATGGGATTCCAATAGACCGATTCACTTAAAAATGGGTTTTATTATAGCTATTGGGCTTGTTCTTATGGCTTTTAATTACACAAAGGAAAAACCAGATAACACACAATACAATTTGGATGACTTGGTTGAGGATTCAGAGATACTTATAACGCCTCCGGTAACAGCACATATTGCAAAATCTATACCACCACCACCAAAACCGAAAATCGAAAAGGTTGTTATAGAAAATCAAATAGAATTTGTAGATGAAAAACCGATATTTGAAGAAAAGCCGAATGTAGAATTTGTCGAAAATTCTGATGCAAAGGAAAATATTCAGGGAGAAACAACAGTGGCAGATCCACCACCTGTAGTTATTATTGTAGAAGAGCCTGAAGATAACACACCAATCTCTATAGCCGAAAGAATGCCTGTTTATGGGGATTGCTATGAAAGTCAAGATGAAAACCAAAGAAGAGAATGCACCCAAAAATATCTTTTGGAACACATTTATAAGAATATTAAATATCCTGCTATTGCTCGAGAAGCAAACATTGAAGGTACCGTAGTTGTTTCGTTTGTAGTTGATAAGTATGGCAAGGTAAAAGATATATCACTATTAAGAGATATTGGAGTTGGATGTGGTAATGAAGTATTAAAAGCGATTAAAAAATTAGCGATTTTTAAACCGGGCAAACAAAACGGTAAGCCAGTAAACGTTGTTTATCGAGTACCTGTACATTTTAGATTGATGTAAGTAGAAGTCCAATTTATTTATCTACCTTTAAGTATGAAAAAATCAGATTTTCTATATTTGTTTTTTATGGTACTTATATGTTTATCATGTAAGAACGAAGGCGGTAAAAGTATATTTACACTATCTAGAGTAGACCCGCCAAAAGTAGAGCGAAAAACGACTGTCGACAATGGTAATTTGGGACGATCGTCTTGGCAAAAACCAGATATTGTTATAGATAAGTTGGGAAATATTGAAGGAGTAACTATTGCAGATATTGGTGCAGGGACAGGGTATTTTGTTTTTAGATTAGCTTATCGAAAAGCAAAAGTTATCGCTATTGATATTGACAAAGATATGATTTCGTTTGTAGAATCTGTTAAAATTAATCTACCAAGAGAATTACAAAACAATGTAGAAACGAGATTGGCAGTACCAACTGACCCACAACTTAAACTCAATGAAGTGGATAAAGTAGTCATTATAAATACTATAAGTTATATCGAAAATATCCAACAATACTTAGCGACTCTAAAACCGGGAATCAAAGAAGATGGGTCTATAATGATAGTAGATTTTAAAAACAAATTGATCGACATACCTGCACCGCCATTAAAAGATAGAATATCTATCGGTACATTACAAACTTATCTTATGAATACAGGATTTAAAAATATTAATGTTGATGATAGCAGTTTAGAGTATCAATATATAATAACTGCTGATAAGTGATGTTTTGATATATGCGTAATCTATTGTTTCTTCTAATACTTTTTTCGGTGGATACTGCTTTGACTGGCCAAGATGTGCCTGTTCTATAATAAGTTTTTAGTTTGGAAAGACAAGGTGATAACTTACAATAAACTTGAAAAATATGTTTGATACGTTTGGAAATACAGTACGGATAAAAGAACACCAGAAACAGAAGATAAAGGATTTGCTGATAAAGTAGGTGAAGTATATGGACAAACAACTCCTTCTATGGTGGACTTTGAAGTTATTGGAACTCTCGCAGAAGATGTTGCTGTAAATGTGCATTTTAAAGAATTAGGAGAATCCTTTTGGTTTACTGAAGATTTACTCGAGCAATTGGATAACGGACAAGGTGTTGAAATTACTCTTGACGGCATAAATAGAAAATGGACGAAAGGAAAAAATGGTGAGTGGATTGAAGAAAATACAAAACAAGATAATAAATGGTGGCAGTTTTGGAAATAGAAAAACAAAACACTGAATATGAAATCATCTATCTACTTGTTTCGTTCTAGAATAAGACTTTGCACCATTAATTTTGCATTAATCTAAAACCTACACCATGTACGTTTTCGATTTTTAAAGAAGGATCAGATTTTAAATATTTTCTTAATCTACTTATAAAAACATCCATACTCCTACCTAGAAAATAGTCGTTTTCTCCCCATAGTTTTTTTAGGATATCCTCTCTTCTTAAAGTACCGTTTAGGTTTTCTATCATTAGTTTTAATAAGTCAACTTCTTTTTGAGTCATGTTTATTTGATTCTCACTACTTATAAGCTTTAGATTTTTATAATCAAGGGTAAATTGACCAATTTTGTACTCAGCAGGATTGACAACAGATATAGATTTACGCCGCAAGAAAATTTCAATTTTTAATATCAATTCTTCAATACTAAATGGTTTTGTGATATAATCATCAGCCCCAAGTTTTAGCCCTTGAATTCTGTCTTCCTTCATAGATTTGGCGGTCAAGAATAAAATAGGAATTTCTGCATTGTATTTTCTAATATTCATGGCTAATTCATAGCCATCCATTTGTGGCAACATGACATCTAAAATACAAATGTCAAATCCTTTTTTTTCAAATGCTTTTAAACCTGACTTACCATCTGTATATAGATCTACAAAGTAATTGTTTTGCTCTAAATTATCTTTTGTTAGGAAACCTAATGTCTCATCATCTTCTACATATAGTATTTTTGCTTTTGGATTCATTATTTAGTTATTTATTGGAATTTTAATCGTAAATTTTGTGCCTTTATTTATTATTGAACCTGCTTGAATATACCATCCATGTGCTCTACAGATATTTTTTACATAGAAAAGTCCAAGCCCAAACCCCTTTACATCATGGACGTTTCCAGTTGATACTCGATAAAACTTGTCGAATATATTTTTGATTTTTTCTTTTTCGATTCCTATCCCATTATCTTGAATAGATATTTCGATTACATCTTGATTTTTCAAAGTGCTTATTATAATTTTTGGTGCTTGAGTACTATACTTTATAGCATTATCTATAATATTTGTAATTACATTGGTAAAGTGTAATTGGTCAGCAAATATTTCTAATTTTTCATCTATTATTTTTAAATCTATGCTACCTTTCTCCAGTTTTATAACTTCATTATTAATGATTTCACCTAATGTTTCATCAAGATTAAGCTTAACTTTTTTTAGTTCAAAACTATCTTTTTCTAACCTGGCAATATTAAGCACCTTTTCGACTTGATCATTTAATCTATTATTTTGTTCTGTTATAATTGTTGCATACCTACTCAGCCTTGTATCTTTAGTAATATCCTTATGTTTTGACAATACATCGGCAGCGAGTTTTATAGACGATATGGGTGTTTTAAATTCATGCGTCATATTATTTATAAAATCCTTTTGGAGTTCTGATAGCCGTTTTTGTTTTAATACGATCCACATTGCATACAAGAAAAATATAACAGATAAGATAGCAATAATCGAAAACAAAACTGTCATTCTCATATTTGATAATACATAGCTTTCACGTGAAGGAAAACTCACAACAAAATAGTAATCTAATTCTGAAAAAATTGGATGATCGTCCTTTCGCTCTATTTCAATGTCGGGATTTGCCAAATTGCAATAGTTTCCATAAACCACTTCTTTACTAGAGCAATCAAATACCGAATATTCAAAATCTGTTTTTAAAGATTGGTTACCCATTTCTTGATAGAGGTAGTCTTCCAATATATTGGCATCAATACCACTGTTGATATTCACCGCATAATAATTAGAAGCAGTACGCTGGATAAGATTTTTTTTTGGTAATTTGGTTTGATTAAATTTTGAAATTCTTCGAGCAACTTGTAATAAAACCTTTCTTGCTGACAGATCAAATTCTTGATCTTTTAAATCCCAAGTTTTTACCATCCAATATGATTGTGTGAATATAAGACCGATTATTACCAATCCTCCTAATACTAATAAGCGCCGTATCATTTTATCTGGCATGATAATGATTTTTATTTTTCATCTAAAACGTCTGGATGATACATATTAGTTTCATAGGTTAGTTGTAATAATAACAACATTTTATCAGATTAGCAATGTGAAATATATAATTAACAGCCTATTAACGGTATTCTGCTCTTTTATTATTGAGCTGAAATGTTAATGATATACACCTAAAAATTTAGTGAAAAGAATTATGTCTTTTAAAGGCAATATGTGACCTTTTATCATAACTATTTGAATCTTTTTGGTAACTACTTTTAAATGCTACTCTTTACCTTTGAGGGGAATTCGATAAGTATCAGTTTTGTATAAAAAATTATACTTATCATGTACATGATTAACTGTATAAATTTTTAATTTATACAGTTATTTTATTTATTTTTATTAATATCAAAAAAACATATAATGAATATTACATTAGCACAAGCTGAAAAAGTAATCGCAGCTGCAAAACAAAAATCTCAAGAATTAGGAACAAAAATGGATATTGCTGTTATTGATTCTGGTATCAACTTAACTGCATTTGCAAGAGAAGATGGAGCATGGTTAGGATCTATCGATATTGCTATCAAAAAAGCTAAAACTGCAAGATTTTTCAATATGGATACTGGTACGATTGGCTCTCTTTCTCAGCCAGGTGGAGCACTTTACAATATTGAGCACTCAAATGGAGGTTTGATTTCATTCCCGGGTGGAGTATGTATCAAAAATGCAGCAGGAGAAATTATCGGAGCTATTGGCGTAATTGGTAGTACTGTAGAAGATGATCACGCTGTAGCAGCAGCTGGAGCATCAGCACTATAATTACAATTGTTAAAAAAAATATTTTAAAGAGGATAATTTTAATTAATTATCCTCTTTCTTTGTGTAAATATTAGTAAATAATGAATAGAAGAGACTTTAAAAAATACTTAGCAGAGTTTATCGGTACGTTTGCATTAGTACTGTGTGGTACCGGTTCCATAATAGTTAATCAACATTCAGAAGGTGCTTTAGGATTATTAGGCATTGCTTTGGCTTTTGGTTTTATTATCACTTCAATGATATACATATTTGGACCAATCTCTGGAAGCCATATTAATCCTGCCGTTACTATTGCGCTTTTAGTTGGAAAATTGATGTCATTAAAAGATTCAGTTTATTATATTATATTTCAAATATTTGGTGCGATTGCTGCAAGTAGTTTGCTTGTGTATTTATTTCCTGATAACCTTACTTTAGGGGCTACTTTACCATCAGGTAGTGCTTCTCAATCATTTATAATTGAAGTTGTATGTACATTCTTCTTAATGTTAACAATTCTTGGAATCACATCACAAAAATCAAAAGAATCAGTAGCTTTAGCTGGTATTGTAATAGGATTCATTGTCATGGGACTGATTATGCTATCTGGTCCTATTTCTGGAGGATCATTTAACCCTGCTCGTAGTATTGGTCCAGCACTGTTGTCTGGCAACGTTTCTTCGCTTTGGATATATCTTATTGCTCCTACATTTGGTGCTATTTTAGCAACATTTACTTGGCAATTTATTTCTTCTGAGACAGTGGATTAGATGTGTGGTTTTCTATTATTTTTCCGCTCGCCGCCCAGGCGTCATTCTTTTTTTTGAAACAAAAAAACGAACCAAAAATAATTCAAGTCTTGTATGAGTTCTTTACGCTTTTTGCCAGTCTAGCAAGACAATAACACACTACTCTTTAATGAAAAAAAATAAAACCTCGTCTGGAAAGACTACATCTTCAAACTTTCTTATTAAAATAAATTTATACTTAGCTACGCTCTAAAAAACTCCAAAAGTTCTTAAAATTACTATAATTACGATGAATACCAAAATTCGATAAGCGTATAGATTTGCATTTTTAATTTTTGAAGCATAGATGGCTGTTGTATAACCTCCGACTGCCTGACCAATTGCTATTATAGCTCCCAATTTCCAATTGATAAGACCATTGTATTGAAAAATTGCGATAGACATTATTGTATAAGACAAAATTACAAACAGTTTTAGTGCATTTGCTTTTATCATTGTATAATGAGATACCAATACAGCCAAACTTAAAAAAACAATACCCATTCCCATTTGTATAAACCCACCATAAAATCCTAATGGTAGATAGATCAATGCAGTTTTCCAAATGGGTAAATTTCTGTGTTCTTTGTGGTCATGAATCCATTTTTTAGGATTTATTAATACTGCAATAAATATTACAAGTAATAAATATTTAAATATGGACTTGAATTGATCTGCACTCACAGTTACGGCCATTGCTACACCTAATATTGCACCTAAAAACACAAAAGTAATTAACCATTTACTACCACTTAAGTCGAGTTTTTTATTTTTATAAAATCCAAAGGAACCAGCGACAGTGTTTGAAAGTATATTTACTCGATTGGTAGCATTTGCAATATTTCCTGGCAGACCTAGTACGTCCATTAATATTGTGAGTGTAATTATTGAACCATATCCTGCTAAAGTATTCATAACTCCAGCTAAGTACCCTCCTAAGACGGCAATAATATAATGATATGTTTCTAATTCCATATTAAATGTAAAGTTGATATAATTTTAGGATTAATTTGCATATTCACGCTTTGACAAAAAAATAACGCTACATTTTAAAAATGCAGCGTTATTTTTTTTAATTTATTTGTAAACTTATTTTAGTTATTTCCAAGCTTATTAAGCTGGTCAATAATACTTTGAATAAGTCTTTTTTGTTGTTCTATTTTTATTCTTTGGTCTTCTTGACTTGTAAGGTTTTTTTCTATGTTTTTTTCTGCGTCATCGATTTCTTCTTTGGCATCTTCTATGTCTTTATGATAGCCTTTGTTCTTTTTTTCTAATTTTCTAAGCTCTTTATCCAACTTATTAAGCATTTTTTCTTGTTCTTTTTTCTTTTCTCCAATTACCTTAGTTCTAACAGCTACAAAAAATTCTTTCAAAAAAGCCTCTGCTCCAAGTGCTTCGCGGGGATGAGAATCTGAATCTACAAATCCTTCCGCAAGATCAATCCAAAGATAGGTAGTCGTATAGCCAATTTTTTCATCAAATTTGACATACATGTCTATTTTAGAATCTCTAGCTATAATTGGTACAGATACTTGAGTGCTATAGTATTCTTTTGCTTTTTTATTTCTTTTAGTTTTTCCGTACTCTTTCGCAAATTTTTTCCAAACTTTTTCTGTCTCTTTCATATTAGCATCATCAATATCTATAGAGAATGCCATATGTTTTCCTAAGCTCATTGAAGCCTCTTTTTCTATTACAGATTGAGCATCTATAGTAAAAAATGTAGCCGCAAAAAGAAAAATAGTAAGAATTGTTTTCATTGTAATATTTTTATTTTGTCAAAAATAA
>JAZGFO010000029.1:0-16094 GCA_036479655.1 Saprospiraceae bacterium | reverse complement strand
GATGATCTAATTTCTTCGTTGGAAAATCCATCAATATACTCTAGTACTTCAAGGTCTGAGGGTGTCCAATCTTTATTGCAATGAATAATCTGATAAGAATAATCTCGTTGCTCATTATCTAAATCATCAAATGACAACAATAATTTTCTTCCGCCTGCTAAAGAAACAATAGGTGGTTCTAGTGGTAAGCCCGATGGGTAAAAAGTTACTGATTTAATATTACTGACATAAATAAAATCAGAAAACACAATATCTTCGTATTGAGCATTAATATTAGAAACTGAAAGCGTCACTATGACAAAGAAAAATAACAGGTTTTTCATTAATACTTTTTGTTTGATAAAATGTTGTATAACAAAGACACAATATAATAACTTAAAACAGAGTGCCTAGTATTGTTAAATTAAAAAATAAATTAGTTAGGGATAAGTTAAAAGTGTGCGCAAAGCGTAAATTTAGAAGACATACACCACAATGTCCTAAAGAATATATGATATTATAAAAAATAAACACCTACTCAATCTGAAACATCGGAATAATAATTATAAAATAAAGCTAAAATTAATAAATACTCTACTCAATAACATATGATAAATTTCTTTTATGTATTTTTACATCAATTCAAAAACCAATTAAATTGATTTTAAATATTTGAATAGATGGATAATGATGTGACGATTCCTAAAAACGGAAATTCTAATGACAATGTGAATACACTATCTGGAATGTACAAAGAGTACTTCTTGGACTATGCTTCGTATGTAATATTAGAACGTGCGGTACCTGACATTGATGATGGACTTAAGCCCGTACAACGTCGAATACTTCATTCTATGAAAAGAATGGATGACGGACGGTTTCACAAGGTAGCTAATATTATAGGTCAGACGATGGCTTTTCACCCTCATGGCGATGCTGCTATTGGAGCAGCATTAGTTAATCTTGGTCAAAAAAACTTATTGATTGATTGTCAAGGAAACTGGGGAGATATTAGGACTGGTGATTCTGCAGCAGCAGCAAGATATATTGAAGCTAGGCTTACAAAATTTGCTTTAGAAGTCCTCTTCAATCCTCAAACTACAGATTGGCAACTATCTTATGATGGTAGAAACAAAGAACCAATTACGCTACCTGCTAAATTCCCTTTAGTACTTGCTCAAGGTGTAGAAGGAATTGCCGTAGGATTATCTACTAAGATAATGCCTCATAATTTTCAAGAAATAATAAAAGCATCAATCA
Organism: Saprospiraceae bacterium; assembly: GCA_036479655.1. Taxonomy (GTDB): domain Bacteria; phylum Bacteroidota; class Bacteroidia; order Chitinophagales; family Saprospiraceae; genus CAJXUU01. The sequence goes on along the minus strand of JAZGFO010000029.1, from coordinate 14,855 downwards.
AGTTACTTGAAAACAAAAAGGTAAAACTTTATCCAGATTTTCTGACTGGAGGAAAAGTAGATGTATCTGAATATAACGACGGTAAAAGAGGCGGTAAAATAAAGGTTCGTGCTAAAATGGCAGCAAGGGATAAAAGCACAATCGCAATTACAGAACTACCATATGGAGTAACAACCAATACACTAATTGATAGTATCTTAAAAGCAAATGATAAAGGACAGATTAGGGTCAAAAAAGTTGTAGACAATACTGCTGCGGATGTCGAAATCCTAATAGAATTGGCTTCTGGTGTATCGCCAGGAGTCACAATAGACGCATTATATGCATTTACCAATTGTGAAGTAAGCATCTCTCCAAATGCGTGTGTAATAGTAGATAACAAGCCAATGTTTTTGTCGGTATTAGATATCCTTAGAATATCTACAGAACAAACTAAACAACTTCTAAAGTTAGAACTAGAGATAAAAAAAGGTGAGTTAGAAGAAAAATGGCACATGTCAAGCCTTGAAAAGATATTTATTGAAAATAGAATCTACCATGACATTGAAGAATGTGAAACATGGGAAGCTGTGTTGGAAGCTATTGATGTTGGTCTAAAAAAATATGTAGCCACACCATCAGACAAGAAGCCAAATGACAAACGGCTAATCATGATGAGAGATATCAAACAAGATGATATAGTCAGATTGACTGAGATAAAAATCAAACGGATATCTAAATACAACTCATTCAAGGCTGAAGAAATAATCAATCAACTGATTGAAGATATAGAAAAAGTAAAGCATAACCTTGCTAACCTTACTGAATTTGCAATTGCGTATTTTCAAAATTTATTGGAAAAATATGGGAAAGAAAGAGTAAGAAGGACAGAAATTGCAAGTTTTGAAACTATCAAAGTACGTCAAGTTGTCGCTAACAATGCAAAACTCTATGTAGATAGAAAAGAAGGATTTGTAGGTACTGGGATGAAAAAAGATGAGTATGTAATGGAATGCTCTGATATATCTGATGTAATCGTATTTACGAAAGATGGAAAATTTAAGGTTGTTAAAATATCTGACAAAGTATTTGTTGGAAAAAACATAATCTATGTAGCAGTTTGGAAAAAAGGAGATGAGCGGACGACATACAATTATATATATCTAGATGCAAAGAGTGGGCGGACGATGGCCAAAAGATTCAATGTCAAGTCAATAACAAGGGACAAAGAATACGATCTTACGAAAGGTGCCAAAGGGTCTAAAATGTTATATTTTACGCACAATCCTAATGGAGAATCTGAGATAGTATCGGTTCAACTTTCTCCTGGCTGTAGTGCGAAGAAAAAATTATTTGATTTTGACTTTGTTAATATAGGTATTAAAGGAAGAGCGTCTGGCGGTAATATAGTTACAAAATATCCAGTAAGAAAGATAACTCAAGTATCAATTGGTAAATCATCACTTGGTGCTATAAAAGTATGGATGGATGAGGTAAGTGGACGTCTTAACAGTAGTGAGCGAGGAAAATATTTGGGAGGTTTTGATACTGGAGATAATGTATTAGCAATATATAAAGATGGTACATATGAAGTAAATGAACTGAACCTCAATAAAAAATATGAGGTTACAAAAATTATGAACGTCTCAAAAATAAATAATAAAACGGTGATTTGTGCCCTTCACTACGATGGTGAAAAAGGCTGGACGCTAGCAAAACGTTTTAATATTGAAACCAATAAATTAGACACCAAATATTTGTTTATTTCTGAAGACTCTGGAAGTAAATTATACTTTGCCACCAGTGCATCAGGACCGATTATTAAATATTCTTATAAAACAGGAGGCACAAAACATGAAGTTGATCTTAATTTTGAATCATTTATCGATATCAAAGGCTGGAAAGCATCGGGAAATAAAGTTGGAGAGTATAAAACATTAAAAGTACAGCACCTCAATCCCCCTAAGATTGAAGACACCCAAATGAAAGAAAAAAAAGAACCAGCCACCGATGGATCTGGTGATTTATTTAACCAACCAACTAAAAAAATTCCAGCATCCAAATCAGATAGTAATACTGATAAAAAGGATGATAATATCAAACCTGGAGATACAATTGAGTTAGATATATAGAAAATGTACAAAAATAAAAAAATAGTAGTTGTATTACCTGCTTACAATGCGGGGAAAACATTAAAAAAAACGTATGACGAAATTCCGTTTGATATAGTAGATGAGGTAATATTATGCGATGATGCCAGCAGGGACAACACTGTCCAATTGGCAAAAAAATTGGGTATCAATCATGTAATCGTCCACGAAAACAATTCTGGTTATGGTGCTAATCAAAAATCACTATATAACAAAGCTTTAGAAATAGGAGCAGACATTGTGATTATGCTTCATCCTGACTATCAATATACTCCAATGCTAATACCGAGTATGGCCAATATCATAGGTGACAATCTATATCCAGTAGTATTGGGCTCTAGAATACTGGGAAAAGGTGCATTAAAAGGTGGTATGCCAATCTATAAATATATTGCAAATCGATTTTTAACCTTATTTCAAAACATACTGATCAACTACAAACTATCGGAGTATCATACTGGCTATCGATCATTTAGTAGAGAAGTTTTGCAATCAATAAATTATAATAATAATTCAGACGACTTTGTATTTGACAATGAGATGTTGTCACAGATTGTTTATGCTGGATTTGACATTGGTGAAGTTACTTGTCCTACCAAATACTTTGAAGAGGCTTCGAGTATCAATTTTAGTAGGAGTGCTAAATATGGTTTAGGTGTATTAAGAGTGTCTATTGTTCATTTTATGTGCAAGTTAGGTATAGGTAGGTCCAAATTGTATTAGAAATTTGGTTTTTTATCGAAGTATACTATGAGCGATCTTTTGTACCCTACTTATACTGTATTGACAACTACACTAAAACATCATTTACCTCTCTTTGACGTATTTAAAGTATTCAAAAAATATAACTCAAAAAAAAGTCTATTGAATTTATTAATATCGAAAAACACAAACACTTTTGGTTTGCTATTTATACATTAAGAGCAGTCGTAGATAAATAAAGCAGGGCAATTTTAATCTAATATTTCAAATTCGATTCCATTTTCCACACCAAAAGATGCATTTCTCATGATAGTTAAAGATCTGATCGTATCATCAATATTAACGACAGGAAAGAAAGGAACATTGGCAGGAATAATTACATCAGACATTGCTGTAGGCAACTCTCCTTGTCCCCAATTTAAGGGATTGTTCCATTCGGTACTTTCAACTCCAATCCATCCACGAGCAGTTTGATTATCAATTGCAAATTGTCCAAATTTATCAACATCAAGACTTTGTTCGTACTTTATTGCTTGATCTCCTATATCGATTACATCACCAGTACCATGTTCTCCCCATAGTGCAAGGTGTTCATTTTTTTCCCTTCTATTTAGAGTATAATCACCTGATGTAGCGTTAGGCGTTAAATTATCTAACGTTTTAAATAACATAAAATTCAATGCTGAAAAAGTTTTATTAGGTCCATAATTATTAACTATCCAATAACTTCCTACTGTTGTACCTTTTGAAGGATTTGTGTTAGGTGGATTATTTATTCTAGATATTACTATATCTCCATTAGGGTAAGTGCCAGAACTTGGAAACTCGATATCTAATCCAGTCGTAGGAGAGGATATCAATCCCCCACTCGTAACATTAAAGATTTCACTAATTCCTCCACCAACAGGAGCAGAAGACTCTACTAATGTTGATCCAGAAGATAAAACACCATGATTTATTCCTGCTTTATCCATTATTTGACTTCCCACTAAATTTTCATTAAATTGGTAATATCCAATTAAGTCTGGGTCATTTTCTATTTGATCTTCTTTTGTGATATGGCGCAATTTTTTTATTTCATCATATGAGAGTGTTCTATTCCAAAAAGTGACTTCGTCTATTTCTCCTCTAAAAGATTTATTATAATGTCCTTTAGCAATGTAAAGATTCGTAATATTTCCAGGATTGAGATTTATATTATGCACATACTTTTGCTCATTTAGGTATAATGTTGCTTTAGTTGGCTCTATAGTTAATGCTACATAACTCCACTTATTCATTGGTATAGTCATCCCACTATTACTTCCCCAGTTGTTGCTATTACCTGGCCATTTATACCACAGTTTTGAGCCCCAATAATCTACAATTAAGCCTTCAGTATAGTCACAATGTGCACACCAATCTCCACTCGAAAACAGTGCAGCGTATGCTTGTAGTGTACTGTCTGGTTTCCACCATCCAGCAACAGTAAAATGTGTAATATTTTCAAGATTTATTTCACTGACCACCATATTATCACCATTATTAAAACTTTTAAAAGCTTTACCCGCTAAGGTGTCTGGTTGGCACCTATCTTCGATCGTAATCATATTGGGCATCAGTTTATTGTGATCTACCCCATTGGCATCAGTGATAATAAGGTTTACATCAAAAGAACCAATATTACCAAAAACAACTTTTGGGTTTCTTATGTTGAGGTTTTCGACATAAATAGGTGCAGGTGAAATCTCCCATTGGTAAGCAATCCCTGAATGATTTACTACTGAAAAGTCATCAAAATAGAACGTATCTCTATCACACATTCCTTTTACAATATTAGCTGTAGGTTGTACAATTATAGTAGTAGGATCGTCATATAGCTCAGCACCCCAAACTCCCCTACCGTCTCCAGCAACACGAACTTTCCCCTCTTTATAATAAGGTTTGAGATCTCTTAATTGTGGACTATCTGGAAGATTGGTAAGCAATGCATCCCAATCATTCATTGTATTGTTTCTATAAAATACAGCGTTAGAAGAAATCACATAGACCCCACCGTCTGTACCTGCTACATTAAGTATTGCTCTTAATGCTGCACCATCCAACATGTTTGTTGAGAGGTTTGTCCATGATTGTCCAGCATCTAAAGATTTATATACTTTATTATTAGCAGATCCACCACTTGATGTAGCAAAATATAATACATCTTCATCTATTTGATCTACTTCAAGATAAATACCCGAAGTCGATACTCCTGAAGGACCACTAATTTCAGTAAATACTTGACCTAAATTATCTGACCGATAAATCTTATATCCAAGCGCACTATTATAAACAGCAACATACATCACATCAAGGTTTGCTCTCGAAATTTCTATTTTTGTGACTTTACTGTCTGCATTACCAAATACGGCAACTGTATCCCAAGAAAGTCCAAAATTATCTGACCTCCACAATACATTTCCTGCACCAGTAAAATGCGTATTATATGCTGAAGGCAACACCTCAATTTCGCTTTCATTCCAAGTAGCAGATCCATAACCAGCATTGGGCGTTATATTATAATCAAAGCTAACAATAGGAGCATTAATATCATCAGGTAGAGATTTTCCATTAACTGCTCCATATCCTTTTGACCATGCTTTGTCAGGAGTAGGATGTTTTAGAGCAGAAAACTGAGGTTCTGCACCTCCATAAGACAAATATTCTCCATCTACATATGTATCTGTTCTTGCTGAAGTACCATTATGATAATGACTTCCTACTTGTGCGTCTCTATTCCAACCTTGATCAAAACTCCAATAACTTACTGCATTGATACCAGTAGATTTCACTTGATAAGTATCAAATGTTTCATCATCAAATTTTATAATCCCTCCATCTGTAACCACCCACAAATCACTTCCATTAAACAATACTTCTTGTAGATCAGCATGACCTAGTCCAGTATGTGCCCAATCTGTAGTAGCAAAGCCATCAGTAGTTAACCATTTTCCTTGTGTCCCAAGTAATACAATATTGGTATCTACATCTGACATTTCAATATCCCAATCATAATAGCCTTGTCCTCTGTTGACACCTCCAGTATTCGTATAATTAAGAGCTGTCTCCCAATTTGTTCCACTGTCATTACTTTTCATGACTTTTATTCCGTCTTTTGATACAGTCGCAGCTGTATAACTTGCTCCTATAAAAGCATATATAAATTCAGGATTTCCATCAGAAGTAGTTAGTCTTCCTCCACTATTTCCAGTACTTGTTTCATTAGGCCATCCATTGGTTATTTTGGACCAATTGATTCCATTATTTGTAGATTTATAAAAGTCAGTCTGCTTAGTTGTAGTATTATCCATCAATGCATATACTATTTGTGAGTTTCCTGGCTTAAATTTTACATCATATGTTTTTCCCGAATAAGTCTGTGTCCATGAAGTTCCGCCATTAGTAGACCTTAATATTCTTTCGCTACAACTTATTATTATTTTATCAGTATTTGTAGGGTCTATAATTATAGCATTGGGGTTTGTGTTCCAATTATAATATGTAGAGGTCCAAGTCACGCCACCATCAGTAGACTTATATATATTGTGATGACTAGTTACAAAAACAATATTTTCGTTAGTCGGATCAACTTCAATTTCTCTATTTCCAGAAAAACTAAAATTATCATTTGTACTACTCCAAGATTCCCCTCTATCAGTACTTTTAAATACCGTTGCCCCAGCTTCTGATACCGCATACAATACATCCATATTGGCTGCACACTGAGTCATGGAATACATATTTGCTTGACGATCAACCAAATTTCCATTTTGTAGCATTTTGGTAGGACCAATAGATTCCCAATCAGTATTATTATTACTTACTCTAGCACTTGAATGGAGTTTTTGATTTTTTAAGATTGCAGCCTTTTTAGAATTCCAAGCTTGCTTTTTATTAAAGATTTTCTCTTCCAAATTTTCTACCACTGTTCCATCTTCATTTAGACCATCATTGGCAATCAAATACCTATAATAGTGCTTAAAGTTTCTAGTATGACCATTCTTTGTATGTGGATTATCTCTTCTCCATATTGAAAGTGCGCTTTCCACATTTGACATATTAGGATTTTCGCCATACATCATTACAGCCCATACTGGGGTCTCCTCATCTACAATTACAGATGTAAATGGTAAACCGTCAACAAATGGTTTTGGTTGAAATATTATTAAATTTTGAGCAGACAGAGTGCTTAAAGTTAAAAGCAAAAACATCGAAAACAACACATTATACTTAAAGCCCATATGTAAACAATTGTATTTGAGTAAAATAAATAACATAACGAAATTACAAAACTGCTTTTTCGTAACCTAACATATAGACGAAAAATAATTTAAAAAGTAACAAATATGTTGGCGACCAACTATTACATTTTACTTTTCAAAAATGCATGAAGCTTATCGAATGAAGGATTGACCATTAGGACTTTGCCATTTGTATCCAACAAATACTTAGTCGGAATCTCATTGACCCCATACAAAGTAGCAATTGGTCCATTAAATCTGTCCAACTGTACAATATGGTTTTTCCAATTTAAATTATCGTGACGAATAGCATTTTTCCATCTTTTTTCATTGGTTTCTATAGCTATACTTACAATATCAAACCCAGATGCCTCACTAAATGTTTGATTTGAAAATGTATTATACAATGCTACTACATCAGGACTTTCTCTACGGCACGGTCCACACCAAGAACCCCAAAAATCTATTAATACATATTTTCCATTTAGATCTGCAAGATTAAAACTCGCGCCATCTATTAGTTTTGCACTAAATGTAGGAACTGTTTCTCCATCAGCAAACTTTGGTATTTTGTAAAAATAATAACCGATTAGCCCAAATAGCATCACTGCTAATATTATATTAGAAGGTGTTAGGATTTTACTTTTCATCAAAATTAGTTTTGTGACTGTTATACACTACATAATAGAAAAACTACATAATATGTTTCGATATCAAATGCTTTCCAAAAGACTTTTACACATTATATGTTTTCGCTAATCCTTTATTTATCTCTTTTATTAGCCCAGGTCCTTTGAAAATAAAGCTTGAAAATACTTGAATCAGAGATGCTCCAGCATTTAATTTTTCTTGAGCTGCTTCGAGACTATCTACTCCGCCCACACCAATAATAGGGAATACACCATTGGACTTGGAGTGCAGATAAGATATTACTTCTGTTGATCTTTTTTTCACAGGCGCACCACTAAGTCCTCCATTTCCTATTTGTGCAATTTCACTATCAGAAATAGATAATCCATCTCTCGAAATCGTAGTATTAGTAGCTATAACACCATCTATCTTGGTATCATTTATAATATCAATTATATCGTCCAACTGAGAATCTGTAAGATCTGGCGCAATTTTTAATAAAATAGGTTTTGGGTTTGCCTTAGAAAGATTAATATCCATCAAACTATTTAATATCTTAGTCAATGGTTTTTTGTCTTGTAGATCTCGAAGTCCTGGTGTATTGGGAGAACTAACATTGACTACAAAATAATCAACATAATCAAATAATTTTTGAAAGCAGATAATATAATCTTCAACAGCTTTTTCATTAGGCGTTAACTTATTCTTTCCAATATTACCTCCAATAATTATTCCTTTAGTCTTGTTTTTTTTAAGCCGCTCAACCATTGCATCTACCCCATCGTTATTAAATCCCATTCTATTGATAAGTCCTTCGTCTTCTTTGACTCTAAAAAGTCGTGGTTTGGGGTTGCCATCTTGAGGAAGCGGTGTAACTGTTCCTATTTCTATAAAACCAAACCCAAGATTACTCATTTCTCTATAATACTTACCATCTTTATCAAAACCAGCTGCTAAACCAACTGGATTCTTAAATGTCAGTCCAAATACTTTTTTTTCTAACACAGGAGAATTGTACCCATAAATACCTTTGATAATAGATTTTCCAAAAGGAATACTCAATGCAATTCTAAATAATTTGACTGTCCTATGATGAGCTTTTTCAGCATCCATTTTAAATAATAAGGGCTTCAATATAGAATGATACATAAAGTAGAATTTGGTGTTGAGGCAAAGATAATAAAATGACTATATTCATTATTTAATTATATATTGATTTTTTTTATTATTTCCGCTCGCCCATTCGGGCGTTCATTATTTTCTATTAAAGAAGGTGTATTGTCGTATCTTGCAGATGACTATTTTGTATTTTATTCTAAATATCATTTATTAAAGATATATTGTCATTTTATTTTAATTTCCACTCGCCGTTCGGGCGTTCATCTTTTTGCCTTGATGCAGAGGTATTTTAGTATCTTGCAGATGGCTATTTAATATTGTATTTTATTCTAAATATCATTTTTTAAGGAATATATTGATTTTTTTTATTTTAATTTCCACTCGCCGTTCGGGCGTTCATCTTTTTGCCTTGATGCAAAAAACGAACCAAAAAAAATCAAGTCTTGTATGAGCTCTTAACGCTGATACCCTAAAAGCTAAACAGAAAAAACTCGCATTTAATATCGTGATTTTGTTGTGTATTGTTGTTACTCATATAGTGTATTACACATTAATAGAAAGTTATCTACTCACACACTTTTCTGTTCTTTACGCTTTTGCCTCCCTAACGCTAAGCTCATAAATGACGGGCTGGTGTAATTGGCAAAACATCTAATAAATATCATCCCAACAAAGGTAACCCATTTAATATAACATCTAACCTCACATCTAAATCTCACATCTAAGTCCACACTTAAGTCCACATCTAAAAGCGGGCTGCCCGTGCGAAAACGAGGGTGCGGGAGCAGCATTGTAGCAAAGCAATTTTTCAGACTAGATTTTTTTTGTTTTCGTTTTTTCATCAATAAAAAAAAGCCCACAACACTCGCTAACGCGATTTCTTCATTAGAGCACTATCGTACTCTACTCCCAAGGAGTTCATTCAGTCATGACAGGAAAGACAGCAACTAAGAAGCATCTAATAAAGTCCGTCTGTAATTAGCATAGTTATCTTAATAGCAATATCCAAATTTCAAATAATTTCTGTTCTTTAGACTTTGTATTTAATTTACTAAAGGATTTTGGTATTGTTTTAATGCTGGGTTTGAAAGTATCTTTTTTGCTTTTTCTATTTGATTTAATCCTAGATGGCTTATACCTAAATAGTAATAAGCCAACGTATCTCTTTCCGTTTTCCATAGTGTTTTTAACAACGGATTAGCTAACTCAAAATTTTTATTAGCATACAAAGAATAAGCTTTTAATTGTGCTCTTGATAGACCATTAGCTTTTGTAGATCTTGATATTTTATGATGTATGTAATGATCAAAATTACTATCTTCAAAAACAGAAGCATATTGATTTATCTGTTGAGATTGTGTCGAGTAAAAACCAAAATACCCAACTAATAACAGTCCTATGGCTGCAACTGCAAATTTCAAAAAACTAATAACTTTAGTACTTTTCACCTTTGGTTGAAGTCGTTTTTCTACAGAACTAACGCGAGTACTTGCACTAACTTCCATTTTTTTTAACAATGCATGTTTTTCTTTGAGTTGATTATACCTAATTCCTTCTTTTAAAATAATATGTTCCTTATAAAGTGCAGAAAACACCTCATCTGAACCAATTCTATTATCAACTTCTAATGCCTCCTTTTCAGAGAGTTCCTTTCTTAAATATGCATCTATAAGCTCAATATCATTCATAAAGCTTTCTTTTTATTTTCTTAAATTAAGATTAAACTATGAGTTTTTTCAATCGTTGAATACACTTATATTTTTGAGTTTTTACAGTGTTCGGATTACTATAGCCCATCAACTTCGAAATTGCATCCATTTTCATTTTTTTGTAATAAAACAATTGTAACAGCGTTTTGCATGGATCGCCTAATTTTGACAACCCTATATCAATTGCTACAAATTGCTTTTCTTTTTCAGTTTTTTCTTCTCTTTCAGCTTCCAAAACTATACCAAGCACAAAATTATAATCTTGTAACGGTTCCGTTTTCTTCTTCTTTCTTAGAAACTCGAGAGATTTATTTTTTGCTATGGCATACAGATAAGATTTCAAAGATGCTTTAGCTTCTGTCACTTTTCTCTCCATCACATTGTCATAGAGAATAATTATAGATTCTTGAAATATTTCAAGACCATCATCTAAATCTAAAGCATACGTTTTTTTTAACCAAGAAATACATCCATCTCGGTGCTCACGATAGATTTTCTCTAATTGTACATCTTCATCAATGATGATATCAGTAATCCAACTCATTTATAGGATATATTCTTGTTAATGAGTTGTAAGATAAAAAAACTTCGTTAATTCTAGTAATGCACGAATTTATTTTTTTCTATTAATTCATAGTGTTTTTTCTTTTATGTTTAAAAAATCTAAAAGTAACCCATTGAAGTATAGATTTGATAGTTTTTATTATAAATTTATGCTCAATAGACATACCATGTCATACATTTAGTAATAATTCAATTTTTGAATCTTCTGATACTGAAATCGAAAATATTACCTAAAGTCCTAACATCTATGATGTCCTAAAACAAAAAAAGCCACTGTCTTTCGACAGTAGCCTTTTATTAAATCTTAAAATAGTATATATTAAATAAATGGTGCAATAACAAGAGCTACTACTGACATTAATTTTAATAATATATTCAATGAAGGTCCTGAAGTATCTTTGAATGGATCTCCTACAGTATCACCGACTACAGTTGCCTTATGCGCATCTGAACCTTTGTAGTGCATTACACCCTCAATTTCTACTCCTTCTTCAAACATTTTTTTAGCATTATCCCATGCACCACCTGCATTTGATTGGAAGATTGCCATAAGTACACCACAAACTGTAACACCAGCTAATAGTCCTCCTAACATCTCTGCACCTCCCAAAAATCCAAATAATACTGGCGTGATAACAGCGATGGCACCAGGAAGAACCATTTCTCTAATTGAAGCTTCAGTAGATATTTCTACACATTTGCTATAATCAGGAGTACCTTCTGCAGCATCAAATATTTTTCTATCTGCATCATTCCACTCACTCATTTCTTTACCTTCATTTTTTTTCATTACTGCTAATGCAGATTTTAATTCTGGTATTTCTTTAAATTGTCTTCTTACTTCATTAATCATATCCATCGCAGCTTTACCAACTGCATTCATAGATAGTGCTGAAAATAAGAAAGGTAACATACCCCCAATAAATAATGCTGCCATTATTTTTGGCTCTGTAATATCAATTCCAGAAATTATTTTATTAGCATTACCAACGTTTGCTGCATTATAAGCTGTAATAAAAGCCGCAAATAGAGCTAACGCAGTAAGTGCTGCAGATCCAATCGCAAAACCTTTACCGATAGCTGCTGTCGTATTACCAACTGCATCTAATTTGTCTGTTCTTTGTCTTACTTCTTTAGGTAATTCAGCCATTTCTGCAATTCCACCAGCATTATCAGCAATTGGTCCGTATGCATCGACAGCTAATTGTATTCCTGTATTAGACAACATACCAACGGCAGCTATTGCGATACCATAAAGTCCTGCAAAATGGTGTGCACCTATAATTGCTATTGCTAAGATAATGATAGGAATAGCTGTAGACATCATTCCTACTCCAAGACCAGCGATTATATTAGTCGCCGCTCCGGTCAAAGACTGCTTTACGATTGACATTACTGGTTTTGTACCTGTACCAGTGTAATATTCTGTGATAAGTCCGATCAAAAGCCCAGCTCCTAATCCAAACAGTACAGCTATAAATACACCCAATGATGTATATTCTGTCCCACCAAATGACCAAGTGGCTGGCAACATCCATTTAGTAATAAAGAAAGTACCAATAATCATTATAAGGAAAGATAAATATTCCCCAGTATTTAATGCGGTTTGTGGGTTTCCTCCTTCTTTTACTTTCACGAAAAAAGTACCAATTATTGAGGTTACTATACCTAATGAAGCAAGAACTAAAGGCAACAATACGGCATTCATACCACCAAAATCCATGCTTGAAAATTGTGTCAATCCCATAAATGTAGCTCCAATAACCATTGTTCCAATTATAGATCCTACATAAGATTCAAATAGATCAGCTCCCATTCCTGCTACATCTCCAACATTATCTCCAACATTATCAGCAATAGTTGCAGGATTAAGTGGGTGATCTTCTGGAATTCCAGCTTCTACTTTACCTACCAAATCAGCTCCTACATCAGCAGCTTTAGTATAAATACCTCCACCTACTCTCGCAAACAGTGCAATTGATGAAGCTCCAAAAGAAAATCCTGTAAGCATTGTGATTACATTCATTACACCAGTTTGGTCCAATGTAGGCTCTAATCGAGTATATATTAAAAACAGTGTACCAAGACCAAGAACTCCTAGTCCTACAACACCCATACCCATTACAGCTCCACCACCAAATGCGACTTCTAAGGCTCTACCTAAGCTCGTTTTGGCGGCTTGTGTAGTTCTTACATTTGCTCTAGTTGCTACCTTCATTCCAATATATCCTGCCAATGCAGAACAAATAGCTCCCAATACAAAAGAAAGTACTACTAAAGGTGATGCACCAGAATAAGTGCTACTTACATATAATAAAATAGCTACTATTATTACAAAGTATGTAAGCACTTTGTATTCTGCTTTTAAAAATGACATCGCACCATCTGATATATCATTTGCGATTCTTTTCATTTTATCAGATCCTGCATCTTGCTTGCTTACCCAGCCAGATTTCCAGAAAGTGTATAGTAATGCCAATACTCCAAATACTGGTATTACATAGATTAAATTTTGTCCCATTAAATTTGTTTTTTAGTTTGTTTTTATGAATGTTATTTCCAATTCGGCTGCTAAAGTACATTTATTATTAGAAATGGCAAAAATCTACATAGATAGTGTCGTTTTTGTGTAAAAAAAAATGAGGTAAAGTATATAATACTTCACCTCAATCCTAACCAAATGAAATCAATAAAAATTGATTAAACTGATTGTAAAGATACTAAATATGCTCAATCAACACAGCAATTATTCAGCATTTTTAACGATTACTGCTGTTTCGTTTTGCATTTGGTAACATTTCTAACAATTATTCAATATTTACCATTGTTACAATGTTACTATTGATTTATTTTCAGTTGAAAATAAAATTAAATGCAAGATTTAATTCTATTATGTCGAAAAAAGTAATGGTTTTATAGGAAAAAGTAATTTTAACGATTCATATTGCATATTTTTATCTGTACAATAATGTATAATTAACTTAAAAAAATATTCTATGAAGTTTTCAATGGCAATTTTGATGATGTTATTTGGCATGTTCTCAGTGAATGCACAGCAAGAAACTCTTTTTTCTAATATTAATCATGTTGGTGGATTTGGTGGACCAATGATTGAAATGTCTCAAGTAAATGGTGAAACCGTAATTGATGTTGGAGGTGGAGGTGGTATCATATTGGACAACTTTTTTATAGGAGGATATGGATTAGGAACAGATAATGCCAGTTTTGAAACGGATGTCGAAACCTTTGATATTGATTTTGGGCATGGAGGATTATGGATGGGGTATGTCGTCCCAGCAAATAAAGTTGTGCATGGATATAGTAGTGTAAAAGTTGGTTGGGGAAAAACCATATTAAAAGACGGTAAAGGAGATAGAGCTTTTTCTGATAATCATATCGCTATACTTCCAGAAATAGGAATAGAACTTAATATTACTAAATGGTTTAGATTGGCTGCTACTGGCGGATATAGAATCGTAAATGGATTAGATGATTTACCAGAAGGATTAGATAATGATTCGTTTAGTGGTGCTTTTGGTTCATTGACCTTTAGATTTGGTGGATTTGGGTATTATCGAGATAATGATCATATTGATGAGGAATTTTGATTAATGGTGTATTGATGGTATCTTGCAGATGGCTGTTTGATATTGTTTTTATTCTAAATATCATTTTTTAATGATATGTATTGATTTTTTATTCATATATCCACTCGTCGTTCGGGCGTTCATTCTTTTTGT
>JAZGFO010000028.1:0-7010 GCA_036479655.1 Saprospiraceae bacterium | reverse complement strand
AAAAGTCAGAATTTCTGAAATTATTTCAAAAATGATTAGACGCTCTATTCTTTATTGGCTAATTATGTGCACATCAACTTGTTGCCTACTAGAAGCACAAATACCATCTTATACCCAACATCGATATACTATAGAAGACGGTCTGCCCAGCAATGAATGTCATGAGGTAGTACAAGACAATCAAGGGTATATATGGACAGCTACAGACAGGGGTTTGTCGAGATTCGACGGATATGGATTTAAGAATTATGGGTTGAATGAAGGACTGGGAGATTTGTCATGTTTAAATTTATTTGTAGATCATCATCAAGACATTTGGGTGGCTACGTTAAACAAAAAAATATACAAATATGATGCAAAATTAGATTCTATAATACCTTATGCATACAATCATCTTTTTGATGCCAAATTTCAAAATGAAAAAATAATTACGGATTTTTGTTATAGTAGCGAAGATAGTTTGTATGTAGTTTTTGATTTTAAAAAATTAGCAATTATACCATTAGATGGAGAATTGTCAATAATAAATCTTCCTGAGAATTCATATTTCCAATCGAAAGTAATAGAGGATAACATTCTATTTTTTAGGAGTTTTAAGAGTAGTAACCTTGATCCATATTTTAAGTTTTCGAATGGAATAATCCCTCTAATTCAAACTATAATGCACAATAATACAGAAGTAAAAGCAAAATATAATAACAATTATCCTGGTCCATTCAATAAATCATTTGGTGGCGGGATAAGAAATGAAGCCAATGGCTATGGTATGGTGAGCTGTCCTGTGATATCTAATTGTATCATTAAAAATAAATATGCTTTATATGGTGGTGGAATAGTAAATATTTCACAAAATTTAGGGTTGCAAAAGCTTATATTTATAATACCAACATATCACACAACAATGCCTCTTTTGACGGTGGTGGATTTTATGATTATGCCGATGAAGGAGGAACTACAACAAGTGCAATGTTAGAAAATGTTGTTATAGATCATAATACTGCTCTTTGGGGAGGTGGTGGTATCTATACCCGAGCACGAAATGGTAGTCAAGCACTTCCTGTTTTTATAAATTGTACAATAGCGGATAATATTTCTGATTATGATGGCAATGGTTCAGGAGGAGGTGGAGGATTAATTACAGTTATCAATGGATCTGGAATATGTACAGCAACAGTTAAGAATTCTATTTTTTGGAACAATAAGAAAAATTCAGTATTTCAGCAGTTAAAACAAGAAACCTCCACGGATACTATTATTGTAATCAATAGCAATATTCAAGGAGGTTGGTTAGGAAGTAATAATATGGATACCTTACCGATGTTTATTGGAGGACATGTAGGGAATTACAATATTGACAAACACTCTCCAATGATTAGCATGGGCGATAGTTCTTATAGCTCGCAAAATTTAACTATAGGTCAGACACTACGTAAAATTGGTGCTCAGGATATTGGAGCTTATGAATATGATGGGGTATTTATTAGAGGAAGTTTACCAACTGAGCTTGATGATATAGTTTTGAAGTGTATCAATGAATTAAATTTTCCAGCTCCACCAGATGGAGTATCCTACGCATTGTATAATGACTCATTGACTGTTCTAATTGGTGGACCTATTACTCATGGTATAAATGGGGATTATATTACTACACCAAATCCAATAATGGGAGATACCAGCTTTACTATGATTGTAGGTCGTGATGCTTCTTATGGAATTGATTTTTCAGGAAGTAATGGTACAATAGAAGTACCTCATGATAATGATCATTTATTTGATGTTAATAGTATTTTTAAGATAGATGTTAGAATTAAACCAAATACAGTAACTGGAAGACAACGTTTTTGGTCAAAACTTTTTAATATTGGAGTCGGACTTGAAGATGATGGATTGATATTTTCTACTTATGGTTATCAAGATATTATTTTTCCATCTGCAGGTATTACTATTGGTCAATGGCACAATATATCTATTGAATATATTCCTTTCAATACAAATATAGGGATATTGACAGCCAAGGTAGATGGCGAAGTGATTGGAATAAAAAGTATTGATCGTTTTGCTATATCATCTACATCTATATCATCCATTGGTGGTTCTGAAGGACTAATTGAGTCATTCGATGGAGAGATGGACTATCTATCCATTTTTAAAAACAACCAACAAGCATTACAATTTGATTTTTTAAGTGGTCAAGGTAGTAATGAAGCTTTTGACTTGAAAATGGCTATCAATGGAGGAGCTGCACAAGATGGCGTTCTAAATGGACTCAATAGATATCAAGTATGGCTTGAAGGACAAGATGCTTATGTAAAATTGGCTAAAGACACATTAGTGCTCAATGTCCTTATCAATCCTGAAACAATTACTCGTTTTGTGATGAATAAGTATGATGATGGGTATGCTTCGTTACGTCAACGAGTAGCAGAAGCTTGTCCATTAGATACGATCCGATTTGCTACCGTTATGATGGGTGATACCATAAAATTCGAATCTGAAATATTCTTAGGTAAAGATCTTTTTATTGAAGGTTTAGGAATGGATATGGATGGGACTATCCTCGATGGACAAAATCTTACACAGCTTTTTAATTCTCAAACAAATCGAGCTATTACTTTTAAGGATTTACAAATGATTCGAGGAGTACATACTACAAAAGGTGGAGCATTCCATACTCCAAATGATTGCACTTTATGGAATGTAAGAATGCATAGTCACAATCCTTTAACAGACAAAAATCCGTTAAGTATTGATGGTTTATCTAATTTAAAAATTAAAGGTGAAGTGATTTTGGAAGATTGATGTAGAAATTCAAATACTGTAAAATGACTAAGATAGTGCTTGTGAAAAAGCACTATCTTTTTAGGTGCGACCTGATATATATCTTTCAAACAAATCTATTTATAAGGTATTCGCAAAAGCGAATGCATTGTTTAAGTTTCGAATGAATTCAAAACGACATTTGGAGATATTGCTATTAAAATAACTAATGTTAATTCTACCAGTCCGTCATTTATGAGCTTAGCGTTAGGGGTGGCAAAAGCGTTAAGAACAGAAAAGTGTGTGAGTAAATATCAAATGATTAATGTGTAATACACTATATGAGAAACAATAAAAGATCAATTGCAATTAAAACAAAATATCATTCCTTCACCCCTTCCTTACGATACTCATAGTACTCGCTACAGTCCCTAGTACTGGAGCAATCAATAACCCTAAAATAGGAATCATTAATATAAGAATATATCCTGCACCATTACCGATTGCAATTCCTTTTTTCTTTTTCACAAATTGTATAGTTGGTTTTACATTTAGATACCGCTCAAGGTAATAGTCCATATTTCCAAATCCAAAATAATAAGCTTGGGTGAGGTAGATCAATGGTACGACCAGAATAGTAAATAGAGGAAACAAGCCAAGTAATAATATAAATAACGTAATGAGTAATTCTCTGAAAAAATTGCGTAATGATATCCTGACACCTCTTACAGTACTCAATTTTGTTTCTGGTTGAATAGTAATTGTTGGATAAGAAGTACTTAATAATGCGGCTGTTTTTTTACTCAATGGACTCATGAAAGGAGAAATGATTAGCGGTAAAATATATTTGAATAATAATAATCCGATTGCTACCATGACAATACCAGAAAACATTGTAACGATATTTGATATATAATATGCATCAGTATCGAACGAAAACATCCCTAATAATAATGAAGTTACATTATCAGATAATATATAACTCAAAAAGAAAACACTAACACCAAGCAATAAACTTATTATTCCTGAAACCAAAAAATAGGAATATAGATTATGCTTAAAAATAAATGGAATTGCCTTAAAGTAATCCAAAAAACCTGTTATTATATCTCTTATCATTTTAATAATATTAATTCCATAAATCTTGTTTAACAATATAATCAATCAAGTCTTTCGACATTTGTGCTTGTTCGTCTATTTTGGGATGTCCTGGAGTGTTTTTGTAAGGAAAGAAAAATGTGTAAATACGATCATCGTTTATATTAGTTACTGCAGACTCTATATATGCTGGCCATGGAGAACCGTCTTGAGTAGCATCCATCGAACCTAATGCACATATAATATTGGCGTGCGGATGTTTTGATCGAATATTATTGACAAAGGACTGATATGCAGCTATAATTTCTGATTTTGAAGGAGGAGTTTCTCCAAATTTGTTATTAAATACTTCCATTTCTGGTTTGAGTACCAACCAAGAGTCGTTTTGGAATAGATTGATCACTACTATATCTGTATCATCATTGGAATAATCCCAAAGACTATTCTCTTTTTTAGGGTCTAAGTGGTCATAAATGTCTGGCATTATTGTCGGAAACCAACTTACCATGATACCTATTCCACTCTTACAAATACAAGAATAATCTGCATCAAAGTAGCGAGCGGTCAATGCAGAATATGCTTGATAATTATTAGTATAGATACTATCTGGAGAATCTGCACCAGAATAATCACTTACACTATATCCGGCAGATATTGAATTGCCATAAAATACAATCTGTTTTTCACTTGGCAATTCTTTTGGTAAAATTTTTGTGCCACCGTTTACGCTAAAACCATAAAATATTGTATTTCCTCTGTCATATTCTGTACGTTTGAATAATTGCAAATTGTGCTTTCCTTTTGTTTTTATTGTGATAGGGTAGGAAGTTCTAACAGTATCTGGACGAATGATATCTATCACTTCATTGTCCAATATTACATTGTAATAATTATTTCCAGTCTCGTCTTTGAGCACAATTTCAATATTTGTTCCTTCAAATATAGCCGTGGCACTACTTCCAGACCAAATGAATGTTTTAGAGCCATCAGAGTTATGATTTATTCGCCCCTTATAACTTACATGATTTATCTCTTTAATTAATAGTGATTTTGATGTCTTGCAAGAGATGACTATGGTTATTGGAATCATGAGTGCAAAAAACAGGAAAATTCTATTCATAATTATTTAAATTTCTTTTTTAATTGGCGAAGATACAATAATGTAGTTTGACTGCTAATGGTTAATAAGTAAGTTTTTTTTACTACAGATTACAGCTTTTATGAAATGTTAAGAAAACGTTAAATTTTTGATTATTATTATTATTATTATTATGGGGACGTAACCTTCTTTAAATACCATATATATTACGGTTCTTGAGTGTTCTTCCTGATTTATTTAACGTTTTTATAATGTAATGTTTGGTGTTTGTGATGGTGGCGAATGCCCCTGATTTCGCCTTTTATTATACTTAGCAGTACTACAATTTTTGTTTATAGCTATTGTACACACTCAAATTGTACCCCCAGATATTCAATTTAAAAATATAGAAACCAATTGGATGTATATCTCTGAAGACACCAATTTTATTAAATCTGAAACTGATAAGTGGTCGTCTCCGTTTTGGGGAAGAAATGTAACACAAATAGAAATTGTCGATAATAAGATGTATTTAGTTGAAGATATGTTTGCTCAAAGTCCTCACGGTGGTTATGAAGGAGGACTCCTTCATAAAATAGACATGGAGTCAGGAGAAGCAGATTGGATATAATATTACAATACGTATGTAGGTGCAACCCATCGAGAGATGTTTAATATCGATGCAATGTCTATATTACCTGATGGCAATATTCAGCTGAATATGATAAGAGATTTAGATAGTTTTGATTATGACAATCCTGTAATATTTGGTTTTGATGGAAAGTTGGTAAGTAGGACAATTGATTCCGAGACAGGAGTTGTACTAGAGGAGACTGTAGAAGGGTATGAAGAAGGGGAGTTTCAACCACAACGACATACCTTAGTATCTCGTCCAATAAAAAATTCTAACGGCGATCTATTACAATTGTTTACTAATCCAGATGGCGAAGTTGTCATTTATGATATCGAAAAATCGACAATGAATATTGCAGATAGTGCAATTTTTACATCATACTACAATTTGGAAGATGATCAATTGACTAGCAGCAAACCCAGAACACTTACATTAGGATCAGATGCTCTCATAACAGTATATAATGCTTTTGATTCAAATTATTTGGAAGCTGATTTAAAATTTGTATGGACAGATATATCAGACAAAAACAATATCCATGACTACAAGTCGAAAGATGTATCTAACTACCTCTATCTACCTCAAAAATATGAAACACACCAATGTTTCATTATGTCGTTGATGACAATATCTTTTTGTTTCAAAGAGTTTTTGCACAGCCACAAGGATCAGAACCATACTATAGGATTGTATGGTTTGATAAGGAAGGTAAAGAACAATCATTTATTGAAAAATTTGAAGATGAGGAAGAAGGAAAAATCTATAGATATATGGTAAATATGGGTGTGAAAGATGGATATGCATATTTTGGTGGAGGTTTAGATTTAGTATATGATATATATAGAGTAAAATCGGGTACATCAACTTTAGAAAAAATGGGATCAATAGAATTAGAAGATCCGTCAATAGTACATGGTGTTTATTTATGGAGGTCAGTTATAAAGGAAAATGAAATTATTTTAAGTTATCTTGTTAATGTCTTAAATGATATAGGTAAGCGGACCAGTATTGAATATTATATTAATATGGATTTAGATCAATTGGGTATTCCCACAGCGACAAAAGATATTGTAAAAACTATTGAAGTTGGGTTGTCTCCCAATCCAGTCTTACAGGGAGGTAGGATATCTATATCATTGTCAAAAAAAGTATCGGGTCAAGTTAAAATTATGACTATTGAAGGCATCCAGGTACTCACTCAAGCTATCAATAGTAGCTCAGAAATAGAAATTACTGATACTGAAAATTTGAAGTCAGGTATATATGTCGTAGAAATAGAAACAAACAAAAATCTAATTACGAAAAAGATAATAGTAGTGGGGTATTAATTGGTTAAAATACATATTACTACGTTATTAGAAGTTAAGAAGAAACCTCACCAATAAAGATGAGGTTTATTCAATAATACCAAAAGACTGAACGAAACCAATGTTGGTAAAAAAA
>JAZGFO010000027.1:0-15652 GCA_036479655.1 Saprospiraceae bacterium | reverse complement strand
ATGTATATACAAGATATAAAAAAAACTATGAGTAACGTAACAGAACACGACATTGCAAAAATGATTGATCATTCGCTATTACATCCAACAATGGATGAATCAATATTAATAAGAGAATGTAATTTGGCTAAAAAATTTGATGCAGCATCAGTATGTATCAAACCATATGCAGTAAAATTAGCTGTAGAATTATTAAAAGATTCGGATGTAATGGTTGGTACAGTAATCGGATTTCCGCATGGTAGTAATACTGTAGAAGTAAAAGTATTTGAAACAAAACAGTCTATCGAGCACGGAGCTGTAGAAATCGATATGGTTGTAAATATTGGTAAAGTACTAAGTGAAGATTGGGACTATATAGAGAATGAAATCAAAGCAATTAATGATGCTACTGTAGCAGGCGGAGCAATATTAAAAGTAATTTTTGAGAATGATTTTTTACCTGAAGATAAATTCAAAATCAAACTTTGTGAAATATGCACAAAATTGAAAGTTGCGTTTGTTAAAACTTCAACTGGTTATGGATTTTCAAAATTAGATAATGGATTCTACACTTATAAAGGTGCTACTGAGCATGATTTAAAGTTAATGAGAAAGCATTCTGACGCAAGTGTTGAGGTAAAAGCAGCAGGAGGAGTACGAACATTAGCTGACACGCTGAAAGTTAGATCATGGGGTGTAACAAGAATAGGAGCTACGGCTACTGAAAAAATAATTAAGGAATTTAGAGGAGAAAATGCCGATGGTGTAAAAAGTGTTGGTGGTTACTAAGTTTTAATTCTAACTCAGAATAGACATTAAACACAAAATCCTTACAGATTTTAAGCAATTTATGTCTATTCTGGGATGTATGTTTTCGATAGTGAAATTATGAATGATTCTAATGCTAAATTATTGTATCAATTTCTTAGCCCGAGAGATTCAATTCAAAAAGTCGACTTGATAATGGGCTTTGGACATTTTGATATGAGAATTCCCGAGGAATGTATTGCCCATTATAAAAATGGGTTTGGCAAAAATATATTATTTACTGGCGGAGTTGGAGCTGGTAGTGGAGATTTTGATCAGCCAGAATCTATAGCATTCTTATCTTATGTAAAAGAAAAATATACTGCGGAGTCTTATTCAAATATTATACTCGAAACAGAATCTACAAATACTGGAGAAAACGTAGCATTTTCTATCCAATTACTGCAAGAAATGGGATTGTTATCTTCCATAAAAAGTATTGGATTAATTGCTACTCCTACACGCCAATTACGAGTTTACTTAACTGTAAAAAAATATTTTCCAAATGCGCTTTTATTAAATTTGCCACCAAAATCTGCTTTACAAATAGATGAATTGTTGCATAATAAATACGAGATAAATTTTGATAATTACTTAATTGGAGAATTAGAAAGAGTCATTAAGTATCCAGAATTAGGGTTTTCTTCATACATAAAAGTACCAAAAGAACTAAAAGATTTAATTACAATAATTAAATAGGCTTCATACCGAATTGACCTAATAAAATAATAACTATGAATATTGATTTTGATTCAAGATTAGAAAAACTGAAAGCAGAACATAATGTATTGCTGTCTAAAACCAATAAAATCATATCTGCCCAAAATAATGGTATCTATCAAAGATACATAAATCCAGTATTAACTGCTGAGCACGTACCTTTGACTTGGAAATATGACATGAGCAGGAATTCTAATCCCTATTTGATGGAACGAATAGGTTATAATGCAGTATTTAATGCAGGAGCGATAAAATTTAAAGATAAATATATTGTTGTAGCTAGAGTAGAAGGAAATGATAGAAAATCTTTTTTTGCAATAGCCGAAAGCCCAAATGGCATAGATAATTTTAAATTTTGGGAATATCCATTAGTGATGCCAGAAACGGAGAACCCGGACACGAATGTATATGACATGAGATTGATAAATCATGAAGACGGATGGATATATGGTGTTTTTTGTACAGAAAGAAAAGACCCAAATGCTGCTCAAGGTGATACATCTTCTGCGATAGCTGCTGCTGGTATAGCTCGGACTAAGGATCTTAAAATATGGGAAAGATTGCCAGATTTAATTACGTATTCTGGACAACAAAGGAATGTAGTGTTGCATCCAGAATTTATAGACGGAAAGTATGCGTTTTATACTAGACCTCAGGATGGGTTTATTGATACTGGTTCAGGTGGTGGTGTTGGATTTGGGTTGTCGGATACAATAGAAAATGCGGAAATTAAAAAGGAGATTATATTAGATGCAAAAATCTATCACACAATATACGAATTGAAAAATGGTCTTGGTCCAGCACCGATAAAGACAAAAAAAGGATGGTTACATCTTGCTCATGGTGTTAGGAATACTGCTGCAGGACTGAGATATACCCTTTATGCTTTTATGACTGATCTAAACGATATAACAAAAGTGATATACAAGCCAGCTGGACATCTTATCGCGCCAATGGGACCAGAAAGAATAGGAGATGTATCTAATGTAGTTTTTGGAAATGGCTGGATAGAGGATAGTGATGGCAAAATCTTTATCTACTATGCATCTTCAGATTCTCGACTTCATGTAGCTATGACGACAGTAGATAGATTGGTTGATTACTGTATCAATACTAAAGAAGATGGATTTAGGTCGGCAGCATCAGTTAATACTATTATAGATTTAATTGATAGCAACAAGAAATAATAAAAAAATAGGACTAAATAAAATAATAAATTATGTCGACAATAAAATATTTTCTATTTGCAATTATAATATGTTTTGGTAATAATTCATTTGGACAGACAGAAACTTACAAGGCATCATCTGCTGTAAGAAGTGGAATTGCACTTGGTGGGATAGGTACAGGGAGTATAGAATTACGTAAAGATGGAAACTTTTACAACTGGTCTATTTTTAATAATTATCCTCATGGAGGTGGACCAATATTAGATGCTCCAATATTACCGAACAAATCTATTGATGATAGTTTTTTATTTTTTTTAGTCCGATATCAGGTAGAAAACGAAACGCCACAATTAAAGTTATTGCAGATTAATAATTCTGTGCATGAAGGTGGAATGACGGGCATTAGTTACTATTATCCTTGGATGGATGCTATCGAAAGTATTGAATATAGTGCAAAGTTTCCGTTTGTAAATATGAAATTTACTGACTCTGAAATGCCCTTTGATATAACTTTAGAAGCCTTTTCTCCTTTTGTGCCACATGATGTCAAAAACTCCTCTTTGCCCGGTGTTTACTTTAATTTTGAAGTTGTGTCAAAGACTGATAAAAAGGTTGATGTAATGATTCTTGGAACTTTGAGAAATTTAATAGGATATGATGATGTTGATCATTCTTTTGATTCTAAGTTAATTGAAAATGGAAAATATAAGTTTTTTAGTCATGCGATTAAAGGTATGGATACGTCCAAGTCATCATATGGTCATATGGGACTGGGAGTAATTGGCGGTGATGAAATTTCATATTATTTAGGCTGGGAACACAAACATCCATATTATGAAAAACTTTTGGTAGAATCAAAACTTGCTAATATTGATGATACAGAAAATCGTAACATCAAAAATGATGCTGACAAAATAATAGGACGATTAAGTATTCTTGATAATGACCAAAGGTGCTTTAGTTCAATCGCTGCTTCTCATCAATTGACAAAAGGAAAAAGATTTAAGCAAACATTTTTTATGTCATGGGACTTTCCAAACAATTATGGGGCTGTAAAAGAGGATAACAAATCAACTTCTCCAAAAGACACATGGGAAAACGATTATGGTATTAGTACAAAACCCACAAAAAACATCGGACATTACTATCAAAATTCTTTTAGTAATATTGATGATCTATCAGCTTATATGGTTAATAGTAAAAATGAACTAAATCGCAAGAGTCATCAATTTTTAGACAATTATTATCAATCAGATTTAGAAGAATATGTGCTTAACCAAGTTAACTCGCATCTCAATACTTTTATTACATCTTCAGTATTGACAAAGAATGGAGAATTTTTGATAAGAGAAGGACTTAGTGCTTCCCAACAGTGGGGACCAATGAATACTGCTGATGTGAGCTTATATGGTTCGCAAATGACAATTGCATTATTCCCATCATTACAAAAATCATTAGTAAAAGCACACAGTAAGCTACAAACTAAGAAAGGAGAAATAAATCACGGAATAGCTCTTGATCCAGATTATAACTTGAATGGTACTTGGGGTGTATATGATAGGGTTGACTTAGTGCCTAATTATATTCAAATGGCACTTCGTGATTATTTTTGGACGAATGACAAAGCGTTTTTACATGATATATGGCCATCAGTAAAGCTAGGGATCGAATACATGTTAAATGAAAGAGATAAAGACGGAGATCAAATGCCAGACATGGATGGTATTATGTGTAGCTATGATAATTTTCCAATGTATGGATTAGCGTCGTATATACAATCTCAGTGGATAGTAGCGACAATGATGGCTTCACAAGCGGCTAAGGATATGGGAGAAGTCGACTTAGAGAAAAAGTATAACTCTATTGCAAAAGAGGGGATCAAATTAATGGAAGATAAATTATGGAATGGGAATTATTACAGATTATCAAATGACTACAAAGGAGAAAAAGGAGTTGACGAAGGATGTCTTACTGATCAATTAATAGGACAATGGATAGCACATACTTCTGGAATGGGTCAACTATTTGATAAGAAAAAAGTCGAAACTGCACTAAATAGTATAATGGAGATGTCATTTTCTGACAATAAATTTTTAAGAAATTGCTCTTGGCCAGAATATCCTAATCTTTATCCTATCGAAACAACTAACTTATGGTGTGATCAAGCAAATACACCATGGACAGGTGTTGAATTAGGTTTTGCGTCTTTTTTGATATATGAAGGAATGGTAGAGCAGGGACTACAAGTAATAGAAGCTATTGATAAGCGACATCGTAAAAATGGTTTGTATTGGGATCACCAAGAATTTGGGGGACATTATTATAGACCCATGTCTTCTTGGTCAATTATAAATGCATTTTTAGGGTTATCTATTAACAGAGGCGTATATACATTTGCACCTCAATTGAATGAGAAAAATTTCAAATTGTTCTTTTCTGGACCTAATGGCACTGCATTTTATAGTCAAAAAGACAAATCTATATCAATAGAATCATTGACAGGTAGCCAAGAGATTAATAAATTAATTATTACTTCAAATTTAATTGATAAAGAAAAGACAAATGTTAAAGTAAAAATCAAGCTTGGCGGAAAGAAAATTGAAACAAAAAAAATAATTCTTGAAGATGGTCAAATGATCATAAATTTTGATAATAAGATTATAATTCAAGAAGGAAAAAAATTGGAGTTAGAGATCTGTAACTAAATGCTGAATAAACATGGAGCAATTGTGATTGCTACCTAACCTTCCGCGTTAAAAGCCACGAGCCAAACCGCCTTAGTAAATTAAAAATCCATTCCGATACTTAAATGGATTTTAGGTTTTTGGACTACTTTTGTTTCTACACCATGAGCATAATCAAGTCTTAAAAAATAACCAAACAACCTAGCTCTTAGCCCAGCTCCATATCCCATAACTAATGGGTCACGGTAGTAGCGTATAGTAATGTCAAGTACTGGAGGACTTTGGATTGTAACAGTATTGAGAGGATTAGCATCACTGTATGGTGAACTGCCATGCCAAGCTGAACCAATGTCATAAAACATTACAAATTGGAAATTTCTTAAAAACCTGCTGCCGCCATAATTTCCCATAAAATATCTAAATACAGGCAATCTTAACTCTGTGTTAATCATTGTATAGCTAGTCCCATTCCTTACATTAGAATCAAATCCTCGTAAGTGGTGAACATTTGTCTTGTATGCAAAATTTTCTTCAGGTATACCCGTGATTTCATTAAATGAATTACTAAACGAGTTATTTACGCCTCCTAAATAATAAAGATTATTCTTACTACCAAAAGAAGTCGCTCCAGCTGCTCTAACTGCAAAAACAGAATGTCGGAATACTGGAAAATAATGGCGAGCATCAAATCCAATAATACTTGTAAAGCCAATTGAAGGATCAAGATCAATTCCATCTATCAGATCAAATTTGAATTCATTAATTGCTTCTACAAAAAACTTATAACGTGTTCCATGTTTTATATTTAATGCAATATCAATTGTATTGTCATAGATGTACTCTAACTTAAGACTTAATCTTTTTTCATTAGATACGGGATCACTAAATGTTTTTTCGTCAACACTTTGAGAATATAATTTATCAAATCTCAATGAGCCAGTAGCTCTAACGCTTCTATAAACATTAAATGGTAGTTTGACTTGGTACAGTCCCAAAAGAGATACTTTTTTAGCTTTCCAATTTGGTGTTTTTATTGGGTCTATTAATTCTGTTTGAGATTTACGATATAGCGCATACTTTTTATCTATTAGTTTTTTTCTATTTTCAAAAGTTAGAAAATACTCTGATCCATTAAACGATAGTGGAAAACGCATTCCTGCTTCTAGGTTATAATCTTCAAATAAATCTTTAATATTTGCCTTTAATAGTAGACCTATAGGATTAGTTAGCAATTCGGCACTATTACCTGTATAACTTTCTAAGCCTTCAAATAAAATATCATTGTCCATTTTCATTGTGAAATTGTCTAATCTAAATTTTAAATTGGCAGCAGTAGCTCTTGAATATACATATGGTTCAATTCTTTTTTCCTCAGCTTCAATATCATCAACAAATATTTCAGAAAAACCTGTTATTTTTGATTGTCGCTCTTCGGCATTGGATCGAATGGGTTCGATAGAGTTTGGATCCCCAAACCTAGATTGGAATTCGTATCCTTTTTCTATTTTTTGTGGAGCATCTTCAATATCATAAGGTACAAATACTTCATTTTCAATATTCTTTCCTATAAGATTAGTTTTTTGTCGATTTGTATATCGTGTCGAATATGGTATGATAGGTGTTTTCCAATCTACAGAATCAACATATACTTTATAAGCACCATTAATATAATCAGAATAAATGTGCTTATTGCTACCTTTTATAGCGTTGTGATTGATGATGTTTCTACGCTTATTGGATACACAATAATAACTCGAAGGATTAGATGTAGATACAACATACCTATTATTTATACCACTTTCATTACTCAAATATGTTATCCAATTATCATTTAATAGGTGAGGATGTCTTTCACTCACATTTGGCGTATTGGTTACTCTAATGATGCTTTTATCGTCTGCTTCTAAGTTGTACAAAAATATATCAAAAGTACCTGTGGCTAAAATTGTATCATATGCCATTTTAAATAGGTGGTTCTTTTTTCTGGTGGAACTAAAAACAACAGATCTCACTCCATTGTAATTTACAACTTCTGCATCCAAATCATCATAAAAATCATCAGTAATATTACTGTATTGCCTACTTATCATATCATAAATGTACAAATCTGAAAATCCATTTGTACTTGCAGAAAATAAATATCTATGCTCATCAATAGCACTAATGGAATATATCCTTTGAAAATCAGTAGGTATTATTTGCTCTTCATATACATCATCATTAACATTGTATTTCCTAAGCTTAATAACATCCTTGTGCTCGTATAAAAACGTCACATGCGAATTGGATTCTGACCATGATATGAGTGGATAATTGTAGTCTGTCTCTTGAACACTATTTTTGTGTCCATATTTAAATATTGTTTTCTCTTTTCCAGTATTCAAGTCTTTTATATTAATTCTAAACTTCCCTATTTGATTATACGCATATGCTAATGTTGATCCATTTGGACTCAAACGCAGCATACTGATTGGAACATAAGATTTGTTTTTTAAATTGATAGCATTTTTTTTATTCAAATCTTCAAAACGTCCTTTTTCTTTACTATAATGTTGATTGTAATAGTAAGCCCATTCTTCAGATAACTGTTTGATATCGCTATTCATCACATATAAGAAAGCATTGTCTAAATTTCTTGTTATTCTTGTCAAATATAAAAGATTAGAAATACTTGATTTACCATAATTCTGATCAAGATAAAACCACATAGAATGTCCTGCAATTTTTGGATAATCTTTAGCTAAGTTTTCAAAAATTGTATATTTATTGTTTTGTGAAATTATATCTCTTAATTCGTCATCCAATTTACTATCCCAATATCGCCCACTGTATGATATAATACCACTTTTATACCATTCTGGCAAGTCTAATAATACAGCATTTTGAACAATTTCTTGGAAATTATCGCCAAATAACATAGCATTGAGATATACTGATGCTATTCCTTCTCTAATCTGAGTTCTGAGATGATTGTGATTGCCGTCAAAATAAACAAACATTTTATTACCTATAATTTTAGTTTGACCCGCTTTTGATGTAAATGTTTCTTCAAGCCCAATATTGCTTTGTTTGAAGTCAGATAGGTCAGTAAATACAATGATTTTAATTTTATCATTGGTCTTGTGTTCCATGATATTTTGTATTTCATCATGATCTTGCTCAGCTAAATGAATAACAGTCTCCGCTACTTTTCGACCTTTTCCATACCAAATAGTAATAAAATTCTCAGTTTCATATTGCCACCAATTATTAAAATCATCGTGATATTGTACTCTATTTTTACCAAATTTAGTATTGATACTTTGCCCAATAGACAAGGTGCCAATTATTAAAAAAAATAAAATTGTGAGTATTCTCAATCTCATAAATATCTTAAAATATTATGGTAAAAGATTTATTATTAGATCAATATAGTGAAAAAAAACTATTTTCATTCCACGGATTAGATATTGTTCTTTGTAATTACATTCTATAACTACTTTGTCATAGCTTCAAGTTTGGATTCAATTTGTAGGTTTAGATCCAATTAGTATCTTAGTTTCGATCAAGAAAAATGAAACTTATTGAGTAGATGTTTTTAAAAATGATATTAGTAGAGTCCTTTCCTCATTTTTAAATAATATGATTTTTACAATAATATAATATCGAGATTAAAAATCTCAATTTAGCGCATATTTTTTGCCAGGGAGTGATCTTATTGCACCTTTAAATTCAAGATTTAGCAGTAAGGATGCTAATACTGAAGGGGTTACTTTTAGTCTATAATTAATCTCATCAATTGAGATGTGATTTTTTTCTTTTATTATTTCAAGTATCTCTTTGTCTTCTTCTGTTAAGTCAATGAATAGCTTTGTTTGTACAGTTTTTGGTTTGTCTAGCTCGTCCCAGCGCATTATATAACCTATATCTGCTGCAGATTCAAGAAGGTTGGCTTTATGCTGTTTTATTAATCGGTTGCAGCCTTCAGAAGATTCATCATTTATGCGTCCAGGAAAAGCAAATACGTCTTTATTGTAATTATTAGCAAATTCTGCCGTAATTATTGATCCACCTCTTTTTTTACTTTCGACTACTACAACTACATCACTCATAGAAGCGATTATTCTATTTCTCATTGGAAAGTTTTCTCGATCGGGATTTGTGCCAATTGGAAATTCTGTTAATAATCCACCGTTTTCCTGCATTTGCTTGGATAGTTTTTTATTCGTTGCTGGATATAGTAGATCTAATCCATGTCCCATTACACCTATTGTAGGTATATTAATATCTACTGATTTTTTGTGTGCACAAGTATCAATACCATACGCTAGTCCAGAAATAACTTGAATACCATATGACTCTAGATCAGCAACTAATCTATCACAAATTATCTTACCTTGATCAGTAGGTTTCCGTGTACCTATTATTGCAACAGTTCTTGGGTGATTTAGATTTATATTGCCCCTGTAATACAAGACTAATGGCGAAGAATCATAATGCTTTAGTCTATGCGGATATCCTTTTTCATGAAAGGATATTGCTTGACTTTTAGTTTTGTGCAAATATTCAATTTCTTTTTCTGCCCTATGATATGTATTTGCTTTTTTAATTCTATCAATAGTTTTAGGTCCTATTCCTGGAACTTTTGACAATTGTTTTACGGAAGATGTAAAGACTGCTTCTGCACTACCACAATAACTGATTAAGTGCTTTGACAGTTTTGGTCCGATGTCTTTTACTGTTGATAGTGCAATATTGTGTAATAAAATATCATCATTCATTACTGTTCTAAATTTGCTAGTTTTTCAAAATTATCTGCTCTAGTATCATCCCCCAATCGACGGTACACTTTAGCAGTAGCAGCCAATACACCTTTATGATGATTATCTAGTTTATAAGCACGATTAAGGTAATGCAGCGCCCATTTAGGCTGTTGTGCTGTTGTCATTACTTCATTTAGGCTGGTATTTACATACCAGTCAATTAGGTAATCAACATCTGAAGTCCTTCCTTCTAAATAATCTAAATATGTATTTATATAGGGTACGTCAGGTCTGCTGGACATCACTTCTGCAAAGTGTCCTAATAGTTTATGCTCATCTCTATCTATTTTGTATAGTTCTGCAGCTATTCCAGCTTTCATTAAATTTGCATTTTGATATTTATTAAAAATATTTAGTGCTTTATCTGAGTAGGACATAGCTTCTTGTAAAAATTGCTTTTTATTTTCCCCAGACATAGACTTCGAGTCCTCATACATTGCTGTAGCCATAAATGAATTTGCTCTTGCACTATTGGAGCCATTTTTCACTGCAGATTGATTGAGTGATAATGCACTTGACCAATCAGGTACTCTTTCTATTGTTTTTAATCCATATCCAATAAGAAGAAAGGCAGTAATAACCGATGCTATTATAGCGCCAGTTTTTCCTTTCCAATTACCGAGTTTTTCGGAAAGTATATAAGCGACTAATAGGGACAATCCTACTGATGCCATATATAAGAATCGCTCATTCATAAATGTACCTAAGTTTATAACAATATTTGACACGATTGATAAGGTTATAAAATAGTAAAGAATAGCATAACTATAGATTTTTTTTCTTCTAAAACCATAGAGACCAATTCCTATCATTACCATGTGTAATAATAATGATCCAATAGATCTATAGTCTGCCCATCCTAAAACAGGAATAGCATATGGATAATAATCATGATTTAGAGGATGTGGTAAGATATATAACTGTAAATATTTGTACAATGTAAACATAATTGTAGCCATTTTTTCTCCACCTTTCATACCCAAAAATGGGTTATTCATAAGATCATTAACTTCCTTTCCAAATTCAGGTACTCCAGCAACCGAAAACCTTAATATTAAATATAAAATTGTAGAGATTAGAAGTGGTAAAAAAGTTTTTAAAATAGTCTTAAATTTATGTTGTGAAAAAAAGTAAATTGTCAAAGGTATTACCGCCAAAAAAGTTATTGAATTTTCTTTTGACAAAAGCGCTAAAAAGAATAATACAGCAGACGAAATCATCCAAAAAGTTTTCTTGCTATCTACATATCGCAATGTAGTATAGAGTGTAGATAAGGATAATAAAAGCGCTAATATCTCGTCTCGTCCTTTAATATTTGCAACCGCTTCTATATGTATAGGGTGAGCTATATAAAGGAGACTTGCCAAAAATGGGGTTGCCAACCACCAAAAATCTGTTTTATTATCTTTTATCAACATTGAAAATAGACGGTATAATAGTATTCCTGTAAGTGCATACAAAAGAATATTTATAAAATGACTCGGCCCAGGGCTTTTTCCTCCAGCTACTTGATGCTCTATTGCAAAAGTTATTAATGAAAGTGGTCTATACCTATTACCTTCAACAAGATTTTTTTGCTCTCCAAAATACCCTGTCATGCTCTCTGTTGTAAGTAAATCATCAATACCTGAGAACCCTTGCTTTGTAAATGAATTATCTTCAATCACTATAGTATCATCTAATACATAGCCAAATGAATTGGCTTGATAGTAAAGAATAAATGGCAAACAAAATATTATTAATGCCTTCCACCAATTTTTTTTCCAAAATTCAGAGTGCCAAAAAAGAGAATGAGATTCTGTTAAATCCGTTACTTTTGTAAGGGTTTTTATTGGTTTTGTTGTTGTAGCGTCTGTTTTAGTCGCTCTTTTATTTTTTCTTGCCATTTTTATTTGTGATTCGTAAAGTCATTTTTTTATGTGGGATAAAGATATACTTTTTTAGCCTGCCCATCCTTCTCTGTCCAAACTTCTATATTGAATAGCTTCTGCCAAATGTTCAATTTTAAGATCGGTGGACTCGTTAAGATCAGCACAAGTTCTAGCTACTTTTAATATTCTATCATATGCTCTTGCCGAAAGTTGTAGTTTTTCCATTGCAGTTTTTAATAAAGTTGTTCCAGCTTTGTTTAATTGGCAAACTTCTCTAACCATTCGACTAGGCATTTGTGCATTTGAGTTGATATCAGAAAATGCTTCAAATCGTTTGTTTTGAATTTCTCGTGCAGTTATTACACGTTTCATAACTACTTCACTTTTTTCACTTTTATATTCAGAACTAGCTAATTCGTCATAGCTAACTGGTGTAACTTCGACATGCAAATCTATTCTATCTAATAAAGGACCTGAAATTTTTGTAAGGTATTTTTTAACAACTCCTGGTCCACAGA
The DNA here is from genome assembly GCA_036479655.1 of Saprospiraceae bacterium. Taxonomy (GTDB): domain Bacteria; phylum Bacteroidota; class Bacteroidia; order Chitinophagales; family Saprospiraceae; genus CAJXUU01. The sequence goes on along the minus strand of JAZGFO010000027.1, from coordinate 3,099 downwards.
CACATTCTTTTTGGGGATGGTTATAAAATCCACAAGGACATGGGTTCATGCTCGCCAACAGCATGAAACTTGCGGGGTAATCCACAGAAATTCTTGCTCTTGATATTGTCACTTTCCGTTCCTCCATTGGTTGTCTTAATACTTCAAGAACTGCTCTTTTGAATTCTGGCAATTCGTCTAAAAATAAAACTCCATTGTGAGCAAGCGAAATCTCGCCAGGATTAGGATTTGACCCACCACCAACTAATGCAACATCACTAATCGTATGATGAGGAGACCTGAATGGTCTAGCAGAAACCAATGAAGAATTGGGACCTAATATACCAGCAACAGAATGAATTTTGGTAGTATCTAATGCTTCATGCAGATTAAGGGGAGGTAATATTGTAGGTAATCTTCTAGCTAGCATTGTCTTTCCAGATCCAGGAGGTCCTATCAAGATAGCATTGTGACCACCTGCAGCAGCTATTTCTAAGGCTCTCTTTATATTTTCTTGTCCTTTTACATCACTAAAGTCTATCGTATATTTATTTTCTGTATCTTCAAAAACTTCTCTAGGGTTATGGACAGTCGGCTTTAAATCTAAGGTGCCTTCCAAAAAATCAACGGCCTCTTTTAGGTTATCAATTCCATATACTTTCAGATCATTGACAATAGCTGCTTCTTTTGCATTTTGTTTTGGAAGTATTAATCCTTTAAATTTTTCTTTCCTCGCTTGTATGGCAATAGGCAATGAACCTTTGATAGGCCTAAGACTACCATCTAATGCAAGTTCTCCCATGATCACATATTTATCAATGTCAATCACTGTTATCTGCTTAGTTGCTGCTAAGGAAGCTAATGCCAAGGGTAAATCATATGAAGAACCTTCTTTTCTAATATTAGCAGGTGCAAGATTTACAATCAATTTAAGCCGTTTAACCTTATAACCGATATTTGATATTGCAGCTTCTATCCTGCTAAACCCCTCTCTGACTGCACTGTCAGGTAAGCCTACTAAAGTATAATATGGCTTGCCTTGAGGAACAGTGCCCCCAGCATTTACTTCAACTGTTATTGTTTGAGCCTCTACACCTTGTACAGCACTAGCATTGGTTGTTACTAACATTATTACTTCTTTTTATTCTTTCTTTGATTCTGTCTTAATAATTTGTAATACTTTATCAATTGTTCCGCTGTAAGGATTTCTTCTAATTTCTCTTTCCTATATCTTTTAATTTCTAACAGTTGATCCTTCTTTCCTATTAGATCATCCTTATATTCTTCGTGGATTGATTGCAAATTAGTGTTGCTCTCATCTAAAAGTAATAAAAATTGATCTTCTTGGTCTTCTGTTAGACCTAATCCACTTGCCAATTCTGTTGCACTTATTGTTTTAGTTTTTAAAGATTGTTTTTCCAAGACATTATTTGCAGTTCGTTCTGTTGAGAGGGTTTTAGTCGTTTGCTTAACGTCCGCCGTTACTGCTTTTTTTGTCTTACATGACAATATTAAAAAAGCTATAATTAAAATGTAGAAATTGTTTTTCATATTAATATTAGTGTATGAATAAATAAAGAGACTAAGGTAACTATTAAATTTATAATGCAAAAGTGAGGCAATTAATTGAAGTAAGTGACCTATACTTGAATATAACCGTTTATATATAGATATATTTGTTATTGAATTAGAAAATTTGATCGTATTTATTTGAGGTAAGTAAGATATAGTAAGTACAGATATGGCTCATAAGGACGAATTCAAATGAATCGTTAGCCACATTATTGGGCAGTCATAGAATAATGTGGCTAAAGCCATAATTGCACTTTATTTATTATCCGTTGGTTTAAACCAACGGTGGCAATAAAGCAACAATTATATTATCATATACAACTACTCCTTTCTTCCTTTTATTAACGTCTAAGTAGATTATGATGGTAAACAAGAATATAGTAATACAACCTATGTAAACTTCAAAGCTGATAAACAGTAACTAACAATACAGTTGTATCGGTGTCAGGCGCATCCAAATCCAGTAAACAATAGCTAAGACAGAACTCTCCCTATAGGTCGAGTGTACGCTTATCAAGAAACGTAGTAGAGATGTTTTGGAGTTTGTCCAATCTTAGCCATCTAATTTCGGCATTATGGATGCACGCACTGCAGTTATTAATAGATACGACGCTTGAAAGACAATTGAAAATTGATTTTGATTCTTAATGTTTCATCATTTGTTGTATCTTCGTATTAGATATGTAGAAATTTGCAATTTGTAAGTCGTTCTATATATTGTAATTATTAACGATAAAATTATATTTTAGATGAAAAATGTATTTATTTTAGTACTGTTTGTATTTGGTTTTTTTTCGTTGCAAGCACAAGAATTAAGTGATAAGCAATGGTCATTAGTATCCAAGAAAACGGCAGATTGGTGTCCGCCATGTGGTGGGTATGCTTGGGATTTTTATCATGATTTGATAGATGATCAACAGAATGAGCCAACATTATTGTGGGCACTTAACTATAGTGGTGGATTGATGACACCTACAGCTAAGGCGATGTCAGATAATTTTCCTCAAAATTCTCAACCAAGATTCTTTTTGAATAATGACGATATGAATGTATTGGCAGGTAATACTGTTGAAAAATTGGCAGAATTTAAGCAAGTATTAGAATCGTTGAGCTTATTTCCTCCTTTTGCAAGTGTAGGTTCTATTGCGACATTTGATGGAGTAAAGATTGATGTTACTTCAAAAGCTAAATTTATTGTTGATTTAGAAGGTGGAGATTACTGGTTGGCTTCCTACTTAGTACAAGATGAATTAATATCTTCTCAAGCTGGACAGGGAAATAATGCCAAGCATGTAAATGTACTTTTACACACTTTTACAGAAGGTGCTTATTTTGGCGAAAACATTTCATCAGGATCAGTTGATGCGAATGCAGAGTTTGTAGTAGAAAGTGGATTAGATTTTACTGGACAGTCCACTATTTTGGATTATAGTAATGGATTTAAAGTTGCTACTATATTATGGAGTGTAGTTGATGGAAAATATACACCATTCAATATTAATGTTCAATCTGTAGATGGAATATCTGCAACAAGCAATGTTTTTAGTA
>JAZGFO010000026.1:0-34658 GCA_036479655.1 Saprospiraceae bacterium | reverse complement strand
TCTAAGATAAGTTAGATCACCAATTGTTATAGGTAGCGTCCCCGAAAGATTATTGTTTTTAAGATTAATGCCTATTACATTATTCAGATTATCACAGGTTATTCCATACCAGTTACAGACATCACAATCATTGCCCAAAGCTCCTTGTTGCCATCCGTTTTTTAACAGCCATGATACTCCATTTGTACTATTATAAAGATCTACCAAGGCATTATAAGCAGGATGACATGGTAAATTGTCATCAGAAACACACAATTCAAAAACACCTTCAACATCACTTCCAGATTCTATAATTCTTATAAAATATAGATTCCCTACAGTAAGTCCATTAAGTTTGATAAACAACTCTTCGTTATTCCCTTCTACACAATCAAATTCTGTCAAGTTACCACAACTACCAGAATACACAGTAACTATAACATCTTCTACCACATTAGGATTAAACTGAAGATTCATATCTATATTACTGGCAGCAAACGTAAACCAAACATCATTACCTACTCCTATACTACCACAACTCGGAGTAATAGTCCCTGATGCCGAAGCTAGTATATTATCATATTCTAAGTAGTTGCACACACCAGAAACAGGAAGAATTTTGGCGGCATTGCAATTGTCATTATTTGGAATTAATGTAGCACATTCGCCACCAGTAGCACAACTTGCTGTACTATATTTTTCAAAAATAAAATCCCCGACCTCAATATTAAATCCATTAGCAAGATTTATACCAGTACTTGTTAGATTGCAAAATGACATAACTGTACCACCATCATTAGATGGCAAAATAGGAAGATCACTATTGTAACATTGTTGACCTTCTGGAGTACTGTTGTTTTCGATAGCCCAGATATTTCCACAATCATCTAATTGTGTATTTCCATCAGTCCCCCAAACACAAGCATGTGTATGACGTGCACCAAAAACATGACCTAACTCATGTGCTACTACATATACTGTGTAAGAAAAATTTGGATATGGCGTATATGATGTACTCAGTGAGGTCGCTACAGTATAAGGCCCTGGAAAATCTGGATAACTACCACACAGTCCATCTATACCATATGCCAAGCCCCCACCAAGCTGTCTTGTAGATAATAATTGCGCAATTCTCCCTGTATAATTATCTTCTAATACATTAACAAACGAATCTCTCATCGATAACACATTATTAAGATCTTGATATGGGTCAGGTGTGTTATGTACCATTAGTTGACTAACTACTATAGGAACATTGATAGCGTTGTACATTGTAGATACATCATTAATAATAGATAATGCCCAAGCTTCTGTATTACTAATAGAACTGCCATTATCAATAAAACTTTGGTAATCACACTCCAAATACAACTCAACACAGTCAGATCCAACCATTTTTTGAGTATAATCTAACTTCTTTGATTCTGGTATTTCTTTATCTATATATGTACAATCAAAAGCAGGTAGAACTTTTTGTGCATCACTTTGATATACAATATAAGTATCATCATGTCGGTGGTGGACTTCAATATTACTTTCACTATGCGCAATTAATATTCTATAATGGCCTCCGACATATGAAAGCGTAACCCAACTATCTTCCTGTCCTTCAACAATACCATGATACAATAATGGCTCTGTCTTAGCAGTATTCACTTTTGAATTTATTAAAGGTCCAGATGCATTTAATTTATAGCGCTCGGAAATAATATGATTTTGTTTTAAAATACAATTATAGGGTTTCCCCTTAAAAGGCATTTCAAATTCAATTAAATAAGGAGAAGTGTTTTGTTTTTTTGCATTAAAAAACGGTAGATTATCCAAACTAATGTACTCCGCATAAGCAAGGTTATCAGTATAATCAATTGGTAGAAAAGTAGAGTTTACATTTAATCTATGAACTAAATACGATGATTTTTTATTCATTATATCATTGTAGAAATCATTATTTAGACTAATTTCAATTTTCTCATCTACAAGCTGACAATATATTAAATTATTCAAAACAGTAATAAGAAAGAGTAATTGGAAAACTAAGTGTACCTTCATTATATATATTTAATTTTGGATAAATATACAACGTTTTTTAAAACTTAAAATAGGTAAATACCCTGATTATTATTATAGGTGTATGTACTTAATAAAGAGAGAGAGATTGAATTGTATCTATTCTAGATATCTTTTTTTAATAAATATATTGGGTTTTTTATTATTAATTCCACTCGCCGTTCGGGCGTTGAAGAAGAGGTGTTTTAGTATCTTGCAGATGGTTATTTGATATGGTTTATATTCTAAATATCATTTATTTTAATAAATATATAGGTTTTTTTATTCTTATTTTCGCTCGCCGCTCAGGCGTTCATTCTTTTTGTCTTGAAACAAAAAAACGAACCAAAAAAAAATCAAGGCTTGTATAATTTCTTAACGTATATTTTTAATCAAATTGAGAAACATATTGAAACTCGCATTTAAGCTTTTTTATATTTCCTACAGCATCATTTCTCAAATAGATTCCTCCAGTTAATTACAATTCGATTTGCTCATACACCAATCTGTTTTTATCTCAATTTGATCAAAAATATACTAAAATTATAAATGCCGAGATAGTGCAGTGATTAATAATCTGAGTAGTGCAAATGTAGCTTTGAATCTGGTAAATACATTTGACAACAAAGACCTATCTTCTCTACTACTAAAATCAAAATAATTCGCAACATTCCGCTAAACGGTTCTGTGATATGGAGCGGACGCAGCGATAGCAAGTCTGATTTCATATCACTTGTTATAGGCTGGCTATTTTTTGTCTTTTAGTAATGTCTTTTTAATATTTCTAATCATGATTTCAATGGTCTATTAATTATTTCTGTGCTCGCTATTCCTATTTGTTGATTTTAAATATTTTAGCTTTATGCTCTTCTGCGTATATGCGATATAAATCATTCATGCTTCCATCAGGATAATCTGAAAATCCACTATCGCACTTATCCATTAATTCTTCATTACTTTTATTAGATGAGTCAAAAAACCAACTTCCATCTTTTGGCAATAGATTGATTGCTCTGTCAATTACATTCGCTGAGTTTACAGCATTGATTGCTCTTAAGGCCTTTACAAATTTGTGTCTTTAGACTATTTAGTAGGCAATACTGAACTTAAATTAGATTCTGAGATCACCAAAAAAATTGTCGATATCCAAAAGCTATCGCAAGAAGATCGATCTCACTTATTCTTTGTCCTTGATAACGTACTGCAAAATATCAGAACTAAGGTTGCTTTCGCTAAGTAGTAAAGCCTCACCGAAGTTAGACTTTAATGAAAAATTAGATAAAATTTATCAACAAATGGGATGATAATCATAATTCCCAAACAGATTATTTGTAACCACTGATATTTCTCAACTTTATTTGCCAATAATTTAGAACTTTCATCTTCCAAGTGATGATGTCTTTTGAACCAAGGTAATATTAAAAATTGCAAATTGTGCTATAGTTAGTTATTCCAAATACTGACCAGAAATTTTTATATCGGTTATATTTTTTTGGAAACACTTTTTTTAAATATGCCATATGATAAAATCCTTTAGTGAATCCAATTCCAAAAATAATAAGTAGTAGAAATAAGAATGTAGCAACGAATATAAATAGAGTACTCATAGAATTTCTATTTATTAAATTTATAAAAACTTGTGTATTCAATAGATTTATTTAGCCCTACAGGACTTCCTACTGACAGTCCAAATGTTTTAGAGGTATAGGTTTCAGGAGTTTGTGATAATAGATTAAATCCAGAAGCATTGCCTCCTGACGCTCCATCTAAATACCATGCAGCAACATTAGTGTTATATCCTAACCCATTTAATGATTCAACACCAAATTTTGAATCCAATTTTATACTTGTTGATCTTGTGATTTCAACTCCAAAACTTTTATCTGCTCCTGCAAACAATCCTTCAGTATGGTAAAAACCTGTATTCCCATCTGAATCCCATGCAATTCCAACACTAAAAAGTCCTCCTCCTCCAACTCCTCCAGACCCCGTAATTCCTATTTGATAAATTTCAGGCTGATTTAAAATTTCTACTTTTTCATTAAGCTCATTCATATCAACAGTAACAAATGTACCAGCTTTCACATTATGTGTAAGAACTGTTCCATCATTATTGAAATATGTATGTACGTCTTCACCACCATCATTTTCAACTCCTTCTCTACGGTTATATGTACCGTCCTCTTGTTGATCATAGATCCAATCAGGCGCTCGTCCATCAGGATCAATCATATTGATAGGATTATTCAAGGTGTAATTGTACGGTGAGTACCCTGGCATTTCATCCGCCAGCGGATCGACAATCGTAAACTTCTGCTTTCAGAGGTTTAAGGATAGCTCATTATAGGTGTTCAATCCAATATTGAAAAGATGCTTTGACTTACCCTTTTCTCCCTTTGCATAAACATCCAAGCAAATATTTTTATCCAAGCTATAAGCTTAACTCAACAAGATTTCTGTATACTATTTATCGACCATCCTAGAATTTGATCATACTATTTGAAGGATAAAATATATATGCTATTTCATTGCTCCAGTCAGTTGATGAAACTATAAATAGTGAGTTTCTTTTCAAATCTAGAACTACAATTGATTTAGAACCGCTTTTCACTACATGCCAGGAGGATCTATTGACGACTGAATCGAGGTCTTCAAGGGTGATAATCTTAACTAATTTCCTCTGTAGTTCATGATTTTGCGAAAACTCTAATTGGATTATAGTATCCGATAACTCTCTTTCATACATTATCACATCTATTCCTGAAACACGTTCATACCCCTCAGCTTCTAAGTATTCTAAGTTTACACAAACCTCCTCACTTAAAATCTCACAACTACTCTTCAAGTTGTCACAACTCAAAAATGACATTATTAATAGGAAAGCTAAGTATATCTTTATATTAGTCAATTTTTGTATTTAGAGGATCGACACTTAACCACAAACTCAACTTCGGATCATAGAATCTTGCTCCATAATTATACAATCCTGTCTCTACATCTAATTCTTTACCATTAAACTGATATGGGGTGGAAAAATTTGCAACTTTTTGCTCTACTAAATTCTCTCCCCAGGGTAAATATAGTAAAAATTGGTAAGGTTCTCCCTCTGCATCTGTCAAAAATGAGGTAGATCCAAGGTGGTCACTATGAAAATAATACATTACATTACTTTCGCATTCATCTGGATATTGCTCACAGATACATTGTTTGTATGCTTCGCTACCGATTACATACTGCATGCCAACATTTACACTTATTTTGGGATTGGACCTGCGGCTTCTTCTCCACCATTACTTATATAGTCTTTTATTATTCTAATACTAAGTACAGTAGGTGCCGTTTTTTCAATTGAAACAATACCTGAAGCTGTAGCTCAGCACTATGTAGTCCATTGCTCTCAGGAAAGCCAGCCATATTACTAATATTTTCATAATCTAACGAATTTCCCTGTGGATTGTTCACTTTCACAAAAAGTTTATAATAAAAAAGAGTGTCCAATAATAAAATTGAACACTCTAAGTTTATTGTAATAAAGATATAGTAGTTATTCTTTAACAAATGGAATATTTTTCGTTCCTTTTGATGTTACGATATTCATATAATACAGTCCCTTTGGATAGTGTGCTATATTTATTGTGTTTGAGATATCACTTGGCATTAAGTTTTCAACGACACGACCCATTCTGTCATAGATTGATATGTCATTTATATTGTCTTCTTGATGTTGGATAACGATAATATCCCTTACTGGATTAGGATAAAGGTTGATCTCTAGCCCATTAATATCATCAAAGGACAAAAGAGATATTTCTATAAGATCATCGATGACTATTAAATTATTATTCTCGTCAACTACTTCTTGTGGAAAACCATTTTTCAATCCCAATAGCTCTATTAATTGACCATTATTATCTGATGTTGCTGTAATCTCAAACGAAATATTTGTTAACTCAGCAAGTGAACTATTAGATAGATAAGATATTCTAATTTCATTTTTATTAAGTATATTATATTCAGTACCAATATTATTAGAAGTCATACTTTTAAATTCTATTCCATCAGAAACGAGGGCAACAAGCAAGGCTTTGAATTTTTCTTCTGAGCTATACTGTAATGAGAAAGTAAAGTCTTCTCCAGAAGTTACCATCATGTCAGAAACCTCAAAAGAAGATATTGATCTAATCGAACTATCATCTTTAGTATCTTGAAATTCAGGAATTGCAGTGTTGTTTACGTCACCAACTTTATATACGTCAAAAAGAAAATTTGTAGTCTCAAAATCTTCCATTTGGAATTTGTATTCTGTAAAAGTATTCTCAAAATCGAATGGATCAAAATCAGAAGGAAAGACATAATCAGAATTTATGAAATAAGCCTCTGGTTGATCGGCTGGAATTGTATGTCCAAGAATATAAGACCTTGTTGTAATAAGATCTCCAATCCCATTGTAACCAGATTGGTCTATATCAAATACTATTGATTCTATTGGATTGTCCCATTCATCTTTAAGTATTATTCGTTGTCCAAGTATCAAGTCTATTGTACTAACACCGTTAAGTGTAAATGCAGAAGAAACAAATCGAACTGTATTTTCGCCAGCTACCAAGTGTGAATCATTGATAATCCATCCATTTCCTCCCGGATGTTTGGCGAGTATTATGCCATTGATAATTGCATCTGTCCCAAAAGCTGTACCAGATGGTGGAGCATTGCTAAATCCTATCAATCGATCTCCAGGATTAAGGACATCATCACATGCCTCAAGTGGATCTAAAATAAATATTGGTTGGTTGGTTGTAAATCCAGTGGAGAGATTTTTTAAGAAAACTCTTTTTTGACCTATCCAATCACAATCAATATCAAAATCTGTAACGTAATCTCCAGGATCAGTGGCTCCAAGGTCAGTAAGTGAAAACACAATATCATCACATTGGACTTCTTCGTTAAGCAACTTATCTGCTGTTACATTCAATGTGCCCGCACTTTCAAGTTTAATATTAGGCTTGACAGAATTGGAAAGTAAACAATCGCCTAAATCTATAACAGTCAAGGTCGTCTGATTGTAAGTAGTACCTCCATTGACAGCATATGCAAGTACTACTGCATTATTCTGACTTTGAGCGTCAAATGTAGATATTGATTCTGTAAAATTAAGAGTGCCTGCATTTGCAACTACTCCATAAGCAACAGTATAAGTTCCTTCACATTCTGAAAGCGTACCGCATAGTGAAAAAGAAACAGCATCAATAACTATGTCTGTATCATCTACACCGACTAAGTAACTTACAGTAGTATTACAATCAACGTCTTGGCTACCACAGTATTGAATCAAACCACAATTGCCAATAGGATCGGAAATCGTAATACTGCCGTTACAATAATCCAATAGTTCTACCCCAGTAGTTATTTCTATCAAATAGAAATATGCACTTGAGATACCACAGTTTAATTCGATAACATCAGCAGCAGAAGTAAAAACTCCATTTGTGTTTTCGTTAATATAATAGTAAACAGTCCCTAAAGTAAGTGCAAATTCTATATTCTCAACCAAGTCACTTGCAAGGACTTGACCTACACCATCGGCATCTAATTCTATATGTACCGTCTCGGCACATTCTAATTGAGCGTTAATATTGAATAACAACAATCCAAACATCAGTGTAAAAAGTATTCTTTTTTTCATGATAATATATTTTTATGTTTCTAAAAGGTTTTAAAATTTCCTGCTAATTCCGGTTATAAAAGTCAATGAGTTGTACTGTTGATCAATCAGATAATTCTCATTATTTATTCCATTAGTAGTTGATATATTTAATCCAAATCGAGCATTTAGTAGCTTCGATAGTGGTTTTTCTATGGTTGCCCCAATCCCATAAGTTATTGCCCCTTTATTTTTAAATTTATTACTATTGTCATTAGTAATATTGTAAGCGGGCATATTGAACGATGTACTTGTATGTCCATTATATTTTTGATATATGCTATAGGCCGTATTGAGTCCAATTATGACTTTATAATTTTCATTTTGAATGATTCGATATCTAATTTCGATAGGAATAGATACAAGGGTCAATTTATTAGCTCTGATTTCAGATGTATTTCTAATATTATTCAATGTTATATTACTTTTTTCTTCAATGATATTTCCATTTTGTAGGTAAGTCGTGCTTGTTGTTACTTCTTCCTCTGTGGTAATAATATATGATGTAGAGAACTGAGATTTTTCGATTATATTTACAAGTTGTAATCCTAAAAACACATCAAACTTTTTATTTACACTGTATTTTACACCTGTATTTAATTGGAATCCACCTTTTACCGATTCTATTTGTGATCTACGCATTTTCTCTGATTTGAACTCCGGTGTTGATGATAGATTTCGATTTATTAATGAGCCCCCAAGATTAATCTCTAATGCCCAATGAGGTGTTGATAGATTATTTTTTCTATATAGTTTTATGTTTGGAGTTTTAAGGTGTGTTTTATTGTTAGCCACAAGTAGATCAAAGGTTAATGGGATCAATGTTTTTATTATAATATCCTCTCTAATAATGATCTTTGTCTCTTTTAACTTTCCTCCTGTCGTTGGTTTATCATCTATTACTTGTTCATAGGTTGTTGCTATTTCTATACTATTTTTTCTTGAATAATTGACCTGCTCTGACATCACGGTTACCAAGCTATAGTCCTTACTATTGTTACTTTTGGTATCGGAAGTTATTTTATCATTTCTTGTGTCAAACTTAATGTTGTTTATAGGTGTATTCGATAGTGAATTAATAGGAGATTGACCAGTAAAATTATTTATTTCTGATTTTTTATAATTGTCTGTCGATTGGTGTGATGGTGTGTCGTTTGTTGTATTGTTATTGTTATTGACACTTGCGATTTCATTAATTCTATCTTGTAGTACTTTAGGAGAATCTTGAGTCAAAAATGTATTATTGTCGTTATTTTGGTGGACTACAATATTTTTATTTGACGGAGCATCAGTATTTCTATTTGCATTTGAATAGTAAAAAATCGTCGCTATACTCACCATAATAAATAGGCCAAAAAACCACCATACAAATTTGTCCTTCCTTTTTTCTTGCTTTGGAATATCATTAGCAATATTGTTCCAGAGACTATCTAGATCTATATCTTCTCTATGTGAGCGGATAGTATTGATTATATGTTTTTCCTTATTGTTCATAAATTTTTACTTTTTCAAGTTGTACAATTAGTGATCTTAATGCTTGTTTTGCTCTTGTCAAATGAGCTCTTGAAGTACTTTCTTTAATATTTAGAATGTCTGCTATTTCTTTATGTCTTAGTCCATCTATAGCCGCCATTTTAAATACTTCCCGACTTACTTCAGGTATTTGGTTTACTATTTTTATTAAGTCATCATATTTTAGATTTTCTAAAGCTCTTGGTTCTACGCTTGGCGCATCAAAAAATGATTCTACGTATATATGACTACGACTTTGAAAACTGTTTTTTTTTCTTAGCGCTGTATTGATTACTATTCTTGTCAACCAAGCTTCAAATTTCCCTTCTTCTTTGTATTTCTTTATATTGTTAAATATTTTTATCCATGCTTCTTGAATTATATCTTTTGCATCTTCTCTATCTACGGCGTACCTCAGTGCGACATTGTATAATAATGCCGAATATGAATTAATCAATTCCCTTTGCGCTTGTGGATTTGATTGTTTACACTCTTGTATTAATGTAGATTTATTCATTAAAGCAATTACTATTCAATTGTGCCAATAAATGATACCAAGAATTTTTCTTCACCATTTTCTAATTCCATTTCTATTGATCCTGCCAAGGTATTTGATACTTCATCATATATACTTACAGTTATAGCTACCTGTGGTTTTACATTCGTACCAAAATCAGTTAATGTAGAGTAAATCAATCCTTCATATTCTCCTTTTCCTTTTCCTTCAAATGATATTAGAAATATTTTATTGTCATCTCTTTCACCAATTATAACTGTTTCATTTGGATTTATTTTGATTCGGCATTTATCAAAACCTTCAACGACTGTAACATTTTCTTCGATTAGTAATTGTTCTTCACAGGCAACAAAATCAGTCAAATTTGTACCAATTGTAGAAACATTTATTGCCTTACTCGATTTATAAAAAAAATTAGAATCATAAAAATTTAAAATAGCACTTTCATATTTGAGTACTGCTTCTCCTTCAAATAAACCATTCACTATAGGAATTATAGCATGCTGGTTTTTACTGAGAATACCAACATATCCTTCTTGTAGATTTAATTTACAATCAAAAACTGCTCCTTCAAAATAAGTTAATATTGGTTCATCTATTTTTACATAAGTTTTTGCATTATTGGATATTGCATCAGTACTTAATTCAAGTATTTGATCTCCGTTATCAATAGATAGTTTTATTGATTGATCTACAATCCAATATTTTGTTATACTGCCATTTTTATCTGTATATAAGCGCTCAGTGTTACTGTTGTTGTCTGAGTTTGATACTAAAATTTCTGAATAACTCAATGGTAGATCATGTTGCTTAATAGAGACTGAGCCATATTTGGTTTTTTGAGGGATACCGATAGTCCACCATCCATAAGTATTTATAGGTATAACCAATAAGTCGTTTTCAAGAATTAATTGGACATTTGATTCTTCCCATCTATACAATATAGGATTATAAAAATATATGCTAAGTTCAGATGGATTTAGTTCATTTTTTGGTATCTCAATGTCTAAAGTCTGATTTTCATTAATACTGATATCTGCATCGATATAGAAAGTAGCTTTTCTGTCTAAGTAATGAATCGACTCAGAAATCAAAAGATTGTCATGTTCTACATTATTATTGATAGCTGATGAATGAAACACCATACTGCCAGCTACATCAAAATCATTGGATTCAATTATTAATTTTATATCTTCTGCATTGCTTATTTGACTACTTTCTGAAGACACATATGCTGCAGTTGGAGTTTTGATCATTTTATGATTGACGATTACTGGCTTTAGATTTCTATGATTATATATCCTTTTGTATGAAGGTAAATAACCGAGTTTTGTAGCTTTGATTGCTTTGCCATATTTAGGAATCAATCTGTTTTCGATATGAAAGAAACCTGACTCATCAGTGGTATTTGATTGTTCATCAATAGTCAATTGAACATCTGTTAGAAATGAAAGATCTACATCTGTTACAAAGCCATATGTATTGACTTGGTGTATTTCTTCGGATTCGTTGTCAATAGGAGTATCCGTCTTGATTACAACTTCTTCTACACAAGATACCATGCTCATAATTAATGCTAACAGTATTATTTTATTTATCATATTGAAATTTTATGGTATAATATATATCCTATTAATATAATACATGTAAAGGCAAAAACGCTTAGTTGGAATGTAGATAATTTTTAATTTTATCTAAATCATGTAATAATTATAAGTGATTGAAAAATTAAAAAAAGAACTAATTATAACTTAAAGGAAAGTTTCAATTTGTTTTACCATCTATTAAAATTACAAATAACTATGTTATCTCGTTTTTTATTTTCGAAAATATATACCAATAAGTATTAGTAAAAATAAAGAATTAAGTACAACTTGCTTGAGTTAGAGTTGTTGACATTTGTTACCCGTTATATAGATAATTATAAAATGACGTTATAATTTCTGAAGTCGGTTGATCGTTAATACTCTAGCTAATTCAAGTGGCACATATAATGAAATTTCTTCGTTCCCATTTCTTCTTAAAAGAAGATTATCAATTACAAAATAAAGCACAAGCAGTGTTGATATTGTATAATGTGGGTGGAAAATTATGGTGCAAAGCCAAAAATTAAACAATACAAATATATTCTTCATTTTGTTTGATTACACAAATTATGCTATTCCATGTCAGAGTATTTCAGGGTCTAAGGCTAATCACACTACATATATTGCATGTAATTGTTTTGCAGGATTAAGAAACTAAGATGCTAATATTAGTTTTGAGAAAAACTAGTAGATATATTAAAATGTCGAATTAAGCGTATTTGAAAAGTAGGACAGAAAATTAGCATTAGTAATTAGTAATCACTACTACTCCTTATTTTTGCAACTCTTCACTTCTCTATACAACAAAATCTTACACCATTTTTAGGTTTTAGCTTTACGAATAACTATATTGATCTACTTATAACAACAACTTGTCGTTAATGATAAGCTCAAATAGAGCATTTAGTATATCTAAAGTAAATAGATTGCATTACTTATTTTACAATAGCAAACTGCTGCTGGTTTTTATAACCACATTGATTCTTGGGGCTTGTAAAGATTCACAAATCCAAGAATACGCTCAGACAACGTACTTATCTTCTACAAAAGAAATAAAAAAACTGGATAGTCTCATCCAACAGTTTGATATAGTAAATGCGGAATTGTTACTACAAGAAGAATGGTATGTATCACAACTTCAACAAGGTAATATTGAAGTGATATATCTACAATCAAAGTTCAATAATTTTTTAAAATTTTCGACCCCAAATAAATATAAAAAACAATTAGTTCCAACAATTGATTCTTTAGAAATCCGTGATCGAATACTAATTAGTATTGCACAGTTATATAATTTTCAGTACAATACTATCGAACAATTGATGACAGATCTTAATAAAGCAGACACACTAACAACCGATGAAATAATCTTTCAAAACGGTTTTTATCTAGTTGGTGATTATTATCAAACCGAAGATTTTGATCTAGACAAATCTATTTCATACTTTACAAAAAGTATCGAAACAAGTGAAAAACATGGACTGCTAAACTATATTTATCTTGATGCTTTATATAAGCTAATTCTCCTTGAACATATCAATAGGGATCTTGTAAAAGCAATGTTTTATGTTCAAAAATATAGCATGATTCAAGAAAAACACTTCCCTAAAAATAAAATATTAGAAACCAGAAAATATTATATAAGAAGTTTTATCCAATCAAGAATGGGCGATTTTGAATCTGCAAAAATAGATATGCTAAAAGCACTTAATCATCTACCACCAAAAGACTGCTATTGTGACAGACAAGAAGCATATAAAGTAATCGCTTCGGAATTCTCAAATCATAATGAGCATTATATTATAGACAGTTTGACACAGATAATGGAAAAAGAAATCAAACAATGTGGTGATTTTTGCAATATGGAAAAAATACTAGGTGCAATTGCGCACAATAAAGGAGACTTTAAACAATCAAAAGAAAATTTTGAAAAAGCGTTTCAATATATCGCTTCTCACCAACCTTATAACAACAAACAATTAGGTGCCGTAATATATTATTTAAATGATGTGTATCTAAAAACACATAATTATCAGGATGCTCTTAATGCTACTTATACCCAAGATCATAATTCTAGACCAAAGAAAATACTAACTTTTGATTTGAATAAAATATACTCAAAAAAAGTAAAAAACACACTTTACTATTTTATGTCATTAACGGATTATAGCACTGTATTCTATAAAAAGTACATTAAATTTGACAATTTTGAAGATCTCGAAAATGCCTATTCTATCATAAACAATGCTAAAAAATTGGTACAAAATGAACTGTTCTCAGTTGATGAAGATGTAGTCCTAAATGTTTTTTCTTATTCAGAACCACTTTACCAAAAAGGAATGGAAATTACCTATGAAATGTACAAAAAAACAAAAAATGAAAAATATCTAAAAGAACTTTATATATGGTCAGAACACAACAAAGCAAGGATCTTTCAGCTGGATATATTGGATAGCAAACAAAATGGTAATTATACAAAAATTAAAATACTGCGCAAAAAAATAGAAACTGCCAAAAGAGAACAAAATTATGGAGATAGCTTATCCGCTTGGAAACAAGAAATTGAACTCATATCGAATAATAACAACTTGGCAAATCAACTGACGGAGTATATTGAGCGCTTAGATAACTTGATTCTTAATAAGCAGGATAGCTCTGTTGTCCTCGATTTTACATTTGGAGAAGAATACCTATATGTAATTGAAATATCGAATAAAAAATTATCTGCCAGAAAAATCGCTTGGAAAAAAAATGAAAAATCCCTCCTTTCGAAGGTGATTCAATATACCCAGAATCCAAAAACATATCTACATTCTGATACATTAGAAAAATTATATACTGTACTATTTGACAATCATACTGAATATCCAAAAGACATAATTGTAGTAGCTAGTGGAGACTTGTTTCAATTGAGTTTTGATGTTCTGACACACAACAATAGAGCGTTGATTGAGACACACAACATCACGTATTCTAATTCGATAAGTCAAGCTTTAAAACCTAAATCAGATCGAAAATATAATCATACATCAAGAGTGCAAGGCTACTTTTTTACAGATGATTATACCCTTGTGAATTCTGATTATCAACTTCCAGAACTCAACGGAAATATAGCCGAAAAGAATATATTAAATTCATATTTTAATAACCCACGAATATTTACGGGAAAAGAAAACACAGTAAAAAATTTCTATACTACCACATCATCAAGCCCATTAGACATTTTGCACATTGGAACGCATGCGATGGCATCTTCTAGTGACCGCAGTGATCTAAGAATCTATTTTCGAGATGATCTGGGTATAGGTATAGATTCGATGTATGCCTCTGATCTATTGGGTCTGGAAATGGACGCATCGCTGGTCATTTTATCAGCTTGCGAAACCTCTTCTGGGCAGTATAAATCCGGTGAAGGAGAATACAATATCAAACGCTATTTTCAAGTAAGTGGTGGGGATCAAATCATCTCTAGTCTTTGGTCATTAGATGATGGTGCAGCAAAAAGAATTTTCAATGATTTTTATAGCTACTTACCAACATCCAATCCACAAGAAGCCTTGCGGTCTGCAAAGATTAAACTAATGAAAGCTAATCAATACAGTCACCCCTATTTTTGGGGAGGATTGGGTGTTAGTCGGTAAATGTGCTTTTTGATTTTAAATGGCTTTCGGTATGCTAGTATACTTTAACATCAGTATGGAATACAAGTTCAATATCATCATCTATACTTGGTTGATCGTCTAACCCAAGTTTAGAATCTTCATTCAATGCGTGTTTAATTTTATCAAAATGCTCCTCCTATAATTTCCAAAATGTAAAATAATTTTCAGCAAGTGGATTTGGTCCATCTGCAAAAGCAAATAATGGAATTAAAATCATAGATTCATTATTTTGAATAACCTTATAATGGACAATATTATTTTCTTTAAATATAATACAAGGGACGCAACCACACTTACCAAATCTCATCATTGTAACATCAGTCTGAATCGTTTGAAAACCTTCTTCATTATTATCATTTTGATTTTTATCACGACTACTTAATAAATATCCCCTAATAGGTTCTTTCTCCAATGATTTACCAATATAAAATGGAACAACCATAAAAGTACTTGATTGTTGAAGATCTATTTCATTTAACGAACCTTTAAAAGAATAGAAATTACTTTCGGAATTTTTGAAGGAAACTTTCTCAAGAAGTGAATCATTGAAAGGTTTTTCAACCTTGTCTATTTCACCTGTAAAAGTAAACATTTCATGTTTGTGTGTGTCATTTGTTGTTTTTTTATAAAAGATGTTTAATAAAAATTTAGCATCATTATTGACATTTAGGATCACATTTTGCAAGAAATTCATGTATACGATAACCATTCTGAATTTTAGGAGTTTTATCAAATCCCCAACCTGTGAATCTATTTATATCTCCATTAGCTACACATTTATTAAGACTATCGTATTTCTGATTTGAACATTTAAAGTAACTAAAATATACAAAATTAGAATCATCTGTTTTTTGTCCTGAGTGGACATCATCTGTATTATGTCCTGAGTGGACATGATCTGTATTATGTCCTATAGTCACAAATGGGATATAAACATTATCTTTATCTTCTTTAAAAATATTGCTCTTTACTATTTTCTGTTTTTTTTCCAAAGATAAAGGCGTGTATAAAGTACAAGCTTTTTTACCTTTCATTGCAATATTTAAAGTTGCTTCGGTGTCATTTGCTCCTGATTGAGTAGTAACTTGAGCAGTGACATTAGGAATTTTTCCAGGTAAAGAAAAAGCAAATTTATCAAAACTATTAGAAACTGATATAATGTCTATCTTTTCTGTTTTGTTATCCGCAGCAATAGAAGTTTTAGTAGTTGTTGATTTAATTTCCAATTCAAAACCTTTACTCAGAATTAAGTATTCATTGTTTATAGAATCATCTTTTTTAGGTTCAGGATTGATACTACCAGTTATATAAATAAATTCTTTTTCATTTCCTCCAGAAACAACTTTCATTTTTGAGAAATCTGTACCTTTAATTTTCTCTACTTCAGTAATAATGCCATCTATTCTATAATATGGATGGGGCATTTTCATTTTCCCTTTTTTCTCGGACTCACAATCTATTTCTGTAGGTGTTATCTTATTATAATCTTTTGCTTTTTTATCTTTACATCCTACAATAGTGCATAAGGTTACAGATAAAAGTAAGTAAATCCCGTATTTAAAAATTTGTTTTTTTTCCATTTTGATTTTTTGATTTAAATATTAGTTTTTAATTTTTATAAATATAAGAATAAATTTTCTTTTCATTTTCTTTCTTCATTTTACAGTGTTGGAAAGTAACTGTGATGACATCAAGAGGTTGTATCCCGAAGATTGCTATGATTGTTATTTATTTGTTTTGCTCAGTATTATTTTTCCTTTTTAATGTGTAGAAATAAGTTTACATTTTCTTCTTCTTTACCAATTCGAATGTTTTTGGAAAGAAATCCTGCTTTCTCAGCAAGTTTCGTCAATTCAATATCAGTTCTATGATGTAAATACCAATCGCCCAATAATTCCATGAAATCTCTACTTGGGTTATAGTTTTTATTGAAATTTCCAATTATTATTTCTCCTCCTGGCTTTAGCCATTCTTTAAATTTTTTAAGTATTAATACAAAGGCTTTTTCATTAAAGTAGTCGAATAATCCTGCTGACCATATTACATCAAATTTATTTTCTTCTTTATGTTTAAATATGTTTTTGTTTACGAATGTGATTTTATTAAGATGATTTCGATTCAATTCTTCTGCATATTCAATAGCATTTTTATCCATTTCAACACATACTGTATTCATATCGCAATTCTTATTTTCTTCGTAAAATTCAAACAAGTCTCTTGCTGGACCACTTGCGACATTCATTAAATTTAATTTTTGATTTTTATTCAATTTTGCCTTTATGGTTTTTTTAAAATAGTCTTTTCTATTTCTAACCGCTTTTGGAGCAGATTGACGGTGAAGGTATTCGTCCCAATTTTTATATTTTTCTATTGGCGATTTATGAAATGTGTAAATCTTATCTATCATCAAGAAATCTCCAGAATATCCATAAGGCTTTCTCAACCCATGTCCTTGTATTGTGTTTTCTAAGAATTCTTTACCGAAGCTTTGATTTATTACTGTTATATCTTCTTTCGTTATTTTTCCATTTTTAAAGTCGGAACTTATAAGTGAAACTAATTTATCAATTTCAGGAAAATCTTTATCTGATATTATTTTTTGGCTTAAAATCTCAATTTGTGTTTGTATCATTTTTTTTTATTTATAAATTAATAATCATTACTCTCTATGCATTAATTTGTAAAAAGGTAACCCTACATAAAAAAAAACACCCTAATCAGTTATATTGATTAAGGTGTTATTAGATGGTTTTTAAATAAGTCGGGTGTTGATATGATATAGCTTTATAGCCTTAAGGTAGAAATAATTAATAATTATTCTAACCCTGTTTGATATCATTACCACCCAACGATATCAAATTTGTGATGGTAGCTAATCCCAACACCAGGATTGATATATTCAGAAACATCATTAAATGGAACATTAATGTTGATGATTACAGAGGATAGCCCATCACTGAAAGCTTTTAATTTATAACCTAATTCAATACCCATCGCCAACTGAGAATCAAATGATGCACCTATAATAAATGCTTCTGAGAAAGTGGATCGACCACCTATGGTAAGATTTAATTGTCCAGATGATTCGTATACAGATTCAAGATATGAATTGATAACCAAAGAAGCGTCCTGCGAAAAAATCATTCCCAAATATCCATTGATAAGCATCACTTCATTGTAAGAATAAACTGATTTTATATTTATAGCTCTATTTATTCTCGATGTCCCTACCCCTGCTTGAATTATCAGGTCATCACTATTACGCAATCCTACATTGTCTGATGACGAATAGAATATTCCAGCTTGAAAATTTATACCAAAACCAGACTCTACTCCTCCCAAATTTGGTTCGTCAACATCAGAAACAATTGCTTCTGTACCATTGAATCCTAGATAAGTAAGATTTGTGCCCATTCCTAATGATAAAAAATCACTATTTCCAAACAAACCTCTTAACTTATAAGCATATGTACCTGTAATACTTGTATTGCTAAGTAAACTTGCTTTTTCTGATATAATACTAACTCCAAACGAGCCACTTTGCTTTGAAATTGGATACTGTACAGCACCCATTAAGGTAGTAGGAGCATTGTCAACATTACTAAATGCTTTTGTATAGAATCCACTCACCTCCAAACTATTCCAAAGTCCTGTAGCCGCAGGATTTCTTAAAAATTGATTGTCAAAGTTATGTGGTAACTTTATTGATTGCTGAGCATTAGTACTTGATGCAAATACAAAAATTATTATTAGTGTAGAAATTATATTTTTCATTGTTTTAATTTTTTTTTATTATTAAAGTGTAAATGTTAATGTGTTTTACTATTCATGAGTATCTACTGAGACAGTATGTCCCAGTAGTTTTAAATCATTGATTTAGTGTGATTTACTCATTTTTTAATATGGTCAAGTCATTTGTTTTTTGAAGTTTTGCGAGACCAATTGAATATTCTAAGACATAATAATAAGCTCCATCAGGCAGAGAATTTCCAGAGTTATCTACTCCTCCCCAATCGTTTTTATAGTCAGTGCTTTCAAAAACTACTTGACTCCATTTATTGAATACAACAAGATTGGACATTGAAAATTGTTCTGCTCCTCGTATAATAAGTCTGTCATTGATATTATCCCCATTTGGTGTTAGATAATTAGGGAAAATTAATTCATTCTCAACATTGACCGTAAAGTCTTGGGCCAAAGTACATCCATTTGTGTCTGTCGCTAACAAACTGACTACGCCATTTGTAAGCGCCATGATTTCTTGTGATTCACAATTGGTACAGGATAATGTTGTGGTATTAGAAGACCATATTACACTTTCAGCTCCTTCTACTGTATAGATCACTGTCTCCCCTATAACAAAGGAACCGCTGTTGCCATCTACTGTAATCAAAGTAGGGTAATAGCTTATGACAATTGTATCTTCTGCAGTACAACCTCCAATATCGGTAGCGCTTAATATATATATTCCAGGTGCTGTTGGATAATAAGTTGTAGATATAGCATCTTCTATCATATCATCTTCAATATACCATTGTAAAGAATAGATTTCATCATCCAATTGCGAATTAATTTCCATATTTTCATTTGCACAAATTAATTGATCAGCTCCTAATGAAAATGTAAATCCGTCTTCAGATTCTATGGATTCAAATACTACTTGAGTACATCCATTGGCATCTGTAACAATATACATATAATCATTCTCCACTAAATCGTTTAATTGGTTACCTGGTATATTATTCCCTTCAGCATCTTCAATATTTACTATCGCCGTCCCATCTACAGTACTAAAAGTAATCTGACCATTTGACTGACCACAATTCGCATTGGTAGCATCAACAATTATTTCAGACGCAGGTGAATTATCAACTGTCATTAGTAACTCATGTGTGCATCCATTGGCATCTGTAACCAGCAGAGTATACAAACCGTGATCTAATTCTGAGATTAGTCCTTCTGTATGTACTGTACTAGTTTGAGTGTTTTCTATAGTTACAATGACTACGTCATTTAATGAAGTTATAGAGATGGATCCATTACTATCACCGCAGGTTGTATGAGTCACTTCCGAAACGACATCAGCACTTTTACTTAATGTCACCGATATTGTTTTAGATTTTATACAAAACCCATTGTCAGCAGTAAGCGTATATTGACCATCAATATTGACTTCGAGATTAGCACCTGTCTCATCTACTAATACTTCATTATCTTTTGTCCATACAAATGTATAATTTTCAATACTCAATCCAGATTCTATAATTCCAGTTGGTTGACAATCAAATACAACATCTTCTATTTCAATTAAAAAGTCCTGCGATGAATCTATTGTTAACTCGTCTTCTATGGTACAATTTTCAGCATATCCTATTAATACCGAATACATCCCATCACCAAGATTATCAAATACACCATCATCATTTTCTGCTAATACTTCACTATTTTGTAAAAGTGTATAAGAAGTTATCGCCACACTATTATCGATAGCTATTGTAACACTCCCATTATTATCTCCACATGAGGTATGTGTTATTTCTAAACTATAAATTGGTATTATTGGTGCTACTAATGTGACAACTAATGTGGTGTCATCTCCTCCTGCTTCAGAAACAAATACGGTATATTCGCCCTCTCCCAAATCAGCTCTTATCAATTCTCCATCAGGACCATTTAGCCAATCTATTGTATAAGGTTGAATACCCCCTATAATAGTAAGTGAAATTGAACCATTTTCGATATTGGAGCAATCTGGATTATCGACATTCGCTATAACTTCAAATTGATCAGAATCAAATGTTATTATAACATCTGTTGATTCTTCAGCTACTATTACACCACAAGCATCAGTTACTGTAAGTGTAGCTATATAATTTCCAGCATTTGTATAGGTATGAACTATAGTCATTGATGGATCATTTGATGTATTACCATCACCAAAATCCCATAAATAAGTAGAGCCCCCAATAATCATATGTGTAAATATAGCTGTATAATCGTCCTCTATAGATGATGTTATCGGTAAACTTATAACTTCATTTGCCACACATTTAGATTTACAACATTGCGTTTCATCACCACACTCATTAGTGTATGTTCGACAAAAAATATAAGTTCCTTGTTCTGTACCAGTATACATATTGGTAACACCGCTCAAAGTGACTGTTGCACCAGAAGGAGTTGTTATTTCAGTAGCATTACCATCAATGGTATTGTCGTCATCAAATTCAAATACCCAATCACCGTTAAATTCAATTGGTGTAATCGTAAATAAATCACAGTTTATCTCTGATGGTTCAAGACAGACATTGACACAGCATACTTTACAGCACCCATTTTCATAGTATGTCACACACACTACTGTCTCATTACTACCAGCAGGTACTTCAATAATGTCAGATATAATAATATTTGTCGCTGTACTATAAAAGGCTGTACCTGATATAGACCAACTTTCGATAACTCCATTTCCAATAAATTCGGCAGTTATAACTCCATCTTCATATGATGCATTGATTGCAGAACACTGTGCAGTAGTGTCTTCAAGACAAATAACTTTACAGCATACTTTCCAGCATTGTGACGTAGGGTCAAAATATCTTATAGAAACATACACTGTAGTACCCGCAGAAAATCCATACTCCTCAAAGTCAATAGTCAATTCTGCATCACTACCTAAAGACTGATTAGTGTTATCCAATGTCCATTCGATAGATTCTGCATTCGTGTCTTCAAACTTAAATGCATACTTATACGGTTTTGTCTCTTCAGTTGTATGTGATACACTTATTGCATTACAATCTGTAATCGGATTATCAACACACATTTTTTTGCAACATAAAGTATAACATTTAGTATCACTATTATATAGTAGGCAGCATATATAATATGTTCCATTTTGTGTATAGGTTACTGGGCTGCTTACTTGATTAGGATCAAATATTCCAGTTTCTGAAAACCATCCTTGGATCACGTCATCTCCTGAGTTTTCATAGGAATAAGTATAAGTAAGATTGTCTTGATCTCCAATAAAATTAGGTGATATTGTACCGCATGATTGAGGTATGGATACTTTAATACAACAATATTGGTAACAACCATCTTCTCCTAAGTATTTGTAACAGAATAAATATGTATTGCCAGGTAAACAATTATATGTTGCATTCTGACTGTCTTCATTCGCTAAAAATATTGGATCATTGTTGGTTAATTCATAAATATCAAATGATCCTATTTCCGTACCATCATAGGCAACAGTTACAATAGAACTTGAAGCTGTATTATTTACAGCTATTATCTGTAGGTCCGTACAATCTTCAAATGCTTGAGAATCCCAGACAAAGTCATCATTACATCCGTCACAAGTACTTATACAAATATCATCTACACGAGCATCTTCTGTAACTGTTAATTGAGAACTAATATAAAATTGATCAAAAGCTGTAAAACCTGTATTAGCTACGCTAACAAATAATTGATTATCGATAAAAATAGACATATCTGTATTAGATTTATCCAAGACCAATCTGACGGAAAACCATTGATTGGTAGTGAATGCAATATCATCATATTCATTGGTAGAAAAAGATCCTACTTGCATATTGATTTGAGTCTTTATCCCACTACTATCCTTTAAATTAATAAAGATTAGTTCTCCTGTCGGATCATGTATTTCTGTATTTATTCCATTTTCTGAAGGTAACCAAACTTTAAAAGTCATCTCTTCGGTTTCGTTTGATCCTGCATTGACAGGAAAATCATATGTAGCATCACAATCGCTTCCTGCTCCTATGTTGAGATATTTATTACCATTTCCTTCTACAGCTATTATACACGAATTACCTGTAGATGTCCAGTTGTTTTTGTCTGCTATCTTATCACCCGATTGATAAGTTTCAAATTTTTCGCAAGTAAGTTCTGTAGGATTGGGACAAGGATCAGGTATTGGATCATCTCCACAGCTCTTAAGACATAGACTAGACAAGTAATTAATTTCGAAACCAGTCGAGATAATATCAAAGGCAGAAATATGGCCTGCCATAGAAATCTGATTAGATGTATACAGAATATTTCCATTATATATTATTACTAATTTTCCTTCTTTCCAGTATATATCTATTGGGATTTTGAGATCAAAGACCAATGGATATGGGATGTTGTCTTCTATGAGCGTCCCATTATATGTAATACTTAAGTGCGGTTGCACAATGCCTTCCCATCCGCTAAAATCTATTTCGACCACGTTATTGACATCATCTCTAAGCTCAAATCTACCGCCACTAAAAATTATATCTAGTTGGTTTTGTTGTAAATCAAAGCATACTCTATCAATGTTATCATATGGAATATTGTATCGAGCGTGTCCCGATTCTACCATTGACATAAATATAACAGGAGTTGCAATTGTACCTTCTTGATCTACCAATCCAATTTGTTCCCAATTTGGTAAGTTCTGGCTTACTGGACCTGAAAATCCAAAATATTCGCATACTATTTCCGTAGCATTAGGGCAAGGATTGACACATTCGTCAACATCACCGCTGATACAATCCCAAGCAAGTTGAAAATCTGATAATTCATTAAAAAGATCTTCATTAAATTGAGAAAAGAGATTAAAGCTAAAAGCTATGTCGCCATTACAATGATACACTGTTGATGATGCATCAGGCAAACAAGATATTTGATTTACAATATATACACATTCATCATTCCACATAGCTCGATCAATGTTGTTATTACATAGGTTTTCATTACAGATTTGTTGTAGTTCTTGTTTGATACTTTCTATCCAATTTAAATCTTCTCCTACGCAGCAATTATCATAACAGGTATTACAACCGACAGGACCAGAAGTACAAAACTCCTTACAACAGATCTTGGTACAGCCTCCAAAATCTACATATTTGACGCTTACTGTTATTTTAGTATTGGTTGGAATGCCGTATACCATAGGATCAAAATTATGGGGATCTACAATCATTCCTGCATATTGTGCAGGTAAGTCTATCATCCACATAGCATCGGCTGGATAGAAGTAAAATGGATCCAAATCGAATGTGCTATCTATTTGATCGTAACTTTCATCAATATTAATTCCACACTGAAGTGGGTTTTCGATACAGTATTTTTTACAGCACAGTTTATAACACTTGGTTATAGGGTTCCATACTAAGCAACAGAGATAATATTCACCGTCATTGGCGTAAGTATAAGGTAATACATCGATATCATCATACGTAAAATTATCACCTGATACGTACCAGTTTTGTATCTCTTCATTAGATTCACCATTAAAAGTATACGAATAATCTAATGATCCATCTGTCCCCTCATAAGTCGGTGTGTGACTTTCACAATTAGTAGGTATTTCTATTTTGATACAACAATATTCTCTACATCCATCCTCTCCGATGTATGAGTAGCATATATAGTAGATATCACCAGGTACAAAACCATAAGGATCTACAGTCGTATCAAATGTTAAATTATTAGATCCACTTTTATCTTTTTTGAATCCTCCAGGAGATCCAGTATCTGCAATATATATTGCCCATTCTGATCCTTCTACTTGACTGCCAGGTCCTGAGTAAGTAAACGAACCATAGATTGTATTATCATCAAAAGGGATAAATGAATTAATAGTTATTCCATCACAGTAATTAAATTCTTCTATTTCTCCATTATAGACATACGGATCAAAAGGAGTGTAGCATATTGTATCACAACATGTTTCTGTTTGATCACAACATCCATCATAGTATTTGCATATTTCAAATTGTGTTTCAACTTCCCACTGAGGAATCTCCCAAGTAGCATTATCACCATCAAATAACCAAGATTGGCAATCTACTGTATTAGGAGGCGGTAATTGAGTACATAAGGCAGTAATAATCCAAGATATATTTGAAGCTTCTTCATTACAAGTTAGGAGTACTTCTGTTGGAGTGATGTAGGTGATGTTGAAGCATTCTTCTGGTACTTGTTCATCATCAATACATATGTATTCGCAACAAACATAAGACCCTTCTATTTCTATTGTAGTGTAACAGACTTTGTAAATACCTGGATCATTAAAATTAACCGTACAAGTAGAACTTGGAATATCAGCTGTACATATAATATCCCAACCTAAAGTGGGAGTGATTTCCATATTTGAAATACCAGTAGAAGCAGGAGAATAAATATATGAATTGCCTCCTTGATTTTCCAGACCATATTGCAAGCCACAATTTTCTGAAGGTGCTATATAAGGTATACAATAAGTCTTACAACATATGTCCCAATAATCACACGCTGCATCATATTCCCAGCAGCAGACTTCGTATTGACCATAAGGTAACATAATATTATCATATTCATTGATAAAAGTATCTACACCTATACCAATAATACTGATCGCTGTAGAGTCTGCACCTTCTAATTGAACACCTTTTCCTAAAACAATTCCACAAGAAAAATTAACAATTTCTGACAGTTGTTCTGGAGCTTCTGACACGAAGTTTAATAATGGATAATTGCTGCATTCGTATTCCTTAAACTCTGCACAATACTTGATGCAACATACATCTAATTCGTCTTCTTCGTTGATATAATTAAAACAGATATAGTAGCAACCATTAAATGGGCAAGTATATTCGAGATCAGTGATTTCATCTACATCTATTGTTTGTGTAAATGTGAAGTTGCCATTTTCTATTGAATCTAATGGAAAATTAACGGTATAAGAAGTAGCATTATTTGGTAAATTAGTATCATCAAAGATAACAAATCCATCTTCCGAACCATCTGAAGTTACTAAATCACAATACCCAGGAGGATCACATCCAGTAACGGTTAACGTAAAGTCGCTAGTAGATCCTTGATCACCGTCTATTACTATTATGTAAGTAAATCCAGCATTCATATTATTTACAGTAATTTTGTCAGAGTTGTCTGGTGATCCATCAGTAGTACCGTTACAAGAATAAGGATTACATTCGTAGAGAACAAAAATATCTAAATCAGTGCCCCCATCAATACCTGTCAATTCAAATGTATAGGAGCCGTCCTGGTCAGGTGTAAATTCATAAAAAGCTTCTGGACCAGATAGTCTTATAAAGTTTTCAGTAGTCCCATTTTGATTACATTGATAAAACGAAATATTAGAAGGGTGATTCTCAATATTGTTCCATGTATCAGATTGCCCACAACTTATAGGACGCGAGGGCTGACATTCCATTCTGCAATTTATATTTAGGGTAAAATTAGCACTAATGCCATTGCCATTTGAAGCATCCCCATCAACAACAAGATAGTAGGTATGTCCTGCTTGAAGTGATGTCCAACCCATATAATTCGCATCCATTGAGCTATCTGTTGTATTTATCACTTCAGTTGACGCGCAAGAATTTAGTAAAAACATTTCTAATTCTACTCCATCAGGATAACTTAAAAAGAAAGAATAGTCTTGTGTGAAATACGGTGTTATCTCAAACACTTTTTCATTACCTTTAAGATTAATATATTCATCCCCTGTTATAGGATTACTGTACTTTTCTACATTGTTTTCTCCAGAATAATTATCAGAATCGACATATTGACCACAATCTATTGGTTGGGCATTGTCACAATTGAGGTTATTGCAGACGACGGATAATTGGTAAGAACCTTGCTGACCGAGGAAACCATCGACGACGATATTAATAGTCTGATTTGCCATTAGCGGAACTGGGATAGTTTCGTCTTGTCCGTTTCCACCCGTAGAGCCTAAGAAACATTCTTCATCACAATCAGGTTCAGTAGTGATAAACACTGTATTTCCACCAATCTCATAAGTATCCCCATGAGTACAACAGTTTTTTAAAATAAACAATTCCAAATCACTGGTTCCAATAATATCTAAATTAAAAATATATTCTCCAGTTTCTGGTGCAGTAAAACTGTAAATATCTTCACCTGATGTAAACATCCCCTGAAATTCTCCAGAATTATCTATACATTGTAGTGAATATCCTGAAGAAGAATTATAGTCATCATTATTAATTTCACCTGAAAGCGGAGAATTTTCACAAGTGATTGGCTCTGACTCAAAACAGGTTAATCCTTCACAACTAAAAGCTATATTAAAATTGCTTTCATCACCGACTTCTTCACCATCTACAATTATATAGTATGTGCCAGCTGGTTTGTTTGACAGTTCAAATACATACCTCGTATCAGTATCCACAATACTTGAAGGCGCTACGCAATGATCAGGACTGTCAAAATTTAAAGGACAATCATCAAATACAAATATTTTCAGGGGCTTTGATGCATTCCACAATGTAAAGTAATTCGTTTCATCGTTATGGTGTCTTTCAAATTTATATACAACATCAGATGCCTCAAATGATTCAGATAACGAACCATAACAGTCGTTGTAGTTAAACGAAGAAGTACTATTATTTGTATTGATATTATTATCTTGAAATGTCATTCCACAAGTCACTTCAGGTATATCATCGCAACTTACCTCAGTAAGCGTCAATGAATAAGACTCTCCACCAATTTCGTCGTCTATAATTATATGCAATGTATTAAAAATAATATCACCGGAGAATATATAGTTAGAATTACCATCATTACAATTATACAATCTTTCCCCACAATCCCATAAAACAGTTGGACCATCTAAAAACGTCATCATATTAACATTTCCGATAAGTTCGAGATTGTAAGTAATACCATCTTCTAAGTAAACAATATAAGATTGTTCTAAACCAAATAAGTCTTCATTGGATCCAAAATCACATAAATAATCATCCACACAAGAGAAACAAGCGGGGGCAAATGATGGGGCAATAAAATCATTAATGGTTTGGTTGACCATCAGTTCTCCTTGATCTTCAAATACAAATACTGTCTCAAAATACAAGGAAAATCCTTCCCCTGAAATGAAATCATTACTTGTAAAATTAATCGTCATACAACCACTTTTACTTTTGTATCCAGCATATCCATATCCATCATAGTATCCTGGTAGATTTCCGTTGCAAATATTATTTGTTTCAACATCTGTTGTAATCGTTAATTGATCATAACATAATCCAGTATCATTATTTTGCTCTATATCAACATTTGTTAAATATGCAACCAGACTTGGTATTTCATTATCACAATTTTCCGAACATACTGTAAATGAGTATGATTCTCCATTATTATAGTTGTCAAGTTCACCTCCAGAATCATATACAATAAGACTATCGTAATCGTAGACGTAGAGTGTTTGTCCATTTATTTCATCGATATTAACCTGTGCATTAGCAATATTTGAAAATATAATAAAAAAAAGAAGTAAAAAATATTTTTTTATTTTATTAATGGACACTGCTTTAATAATTGAATCCTGCCAGTAAGATTGTGTCTTGTGACAGCAATAAGAATTTAATAATGATTGTTGTTTCATAATAAGTAGTTGTTTAGAATTATATAAGGGGTTAGCGCTCAATAAAAGTCAGATAGAAAATGATTTAGATAACTGGTTTAAAGATCGTATCAGAAGTGATCGATTCTATACAAATTGCATCGCACTCGACCTTATCTACATTGCTAAATGTGGGGCAAGGCATTGTCAATCGAGTGCAAGAAGTACTCAGTATTGATATGAGAATAAAAGCGAGAAATAAAATTGATTTTGAATTTTTCATAGTGTTACTTTTTAGTTATTTACTCTTTATGCAGAGAAATAAAAAAAGTAACCCATCAAAAAAAAAAAAGATTATAAAGAAGGTACGTTGATAGTTTTTTACCCTTTTTAAAAAAATAGTAAGTCTTGCTCTTTTTGCTTTTTTTAGAATATTTGCCATACATTTGATTTCCTATAAAAATCGGGGAAATTTATATAAGAAGTTGATATACAAAAGATGAAAAAGACAATCCAATTCAATGCTAATGCTGTAAGTAAAAACAAACAGATTGAGCTATATAGAGCCATTCTTAGACCAAGAATAATAGAAGAAAAAATGTTGATTCTTCTCCGCCAAGGAAAAATAAGCAAATGGTTTTCTGGCATAGGACAAGAAGCTATATCAGTTGGCTGTACTATGGCACTCGATAATGACGAAAAAATATTTCCGATGCACCGTAACTTAGGTGTTTTTACAACAAGAGAAGTGCCTCTAAAAAGATTGTTTTGTCAGTGGCAAGGTAAAGCAGCAGGATTTACTAAAGGTAGAGATCGATCATTTCATTTTGGAACTTCCGAATTCAATATTGTAGGAATGATATCTCACTTAGGACCTCAATTATCTTTAGCATCTGGTGTAGCGTTATCCCATAAAATTGCAAAAAGAAATAAAATATCACTTGCTTTTACTGGAGAAGGAGGAACTAGTCAAGGAGAATTTCACGAAGCACTCAATGTCGCATCTGTTTGGAAACTTCCAGTAATATTTGTTATTGAAAATAATGGTTATGGACTTTCTACGCCCACTAGCGAACAATATGCATGCAAAGACTTAGCAGATAGAGCGCTCGGTTATGGAATGAAAAAAGAAATTGTTGACGGTAATAATGTCCTCGAAGTATATAAAACAATACGTAGAATTGCAAAAAAAATTCGAAAATCACCAGAACCGTACCTTATCGAATGTAAAACATTTAGAATGAGAGGCCACGAAGAAGCTTCTGGTGTAAAATATGTCCCAAAAAAATTAATGGACATGTGGGCAAAAAAAGATCCACTCCAATGCTATGAAGATTTCTTGCTAAAAAGTAAAACAATTTCTAAAAAGCAAATATCAATATGGAAAAATGAAATTAAAAACGAAATAAACATTGCATTAGAAGCATCCGATAACGAACCAGACATCTCTTCTTCTCAAGAAAATGAATTGAACGATGTATATGCTGTCCACAATCAAAAAATTAAGAAACCATCTAAAAAAAGTGAAGAGCTAAGATTTATTGATGCTATTTCTTCAGGGTTAAGAGAAAGCATGAAAAAACATCCTAATCTTGTATTAATGGGTCAAGACATTGCAGAATATGGAGGGGTTTTTAAGATTACTGACGGTTTTGTTAATGATTTTGGTAAAGATAGAGTGCGGAATACTCCCCTTTGTGAAAGTGCAATAGTAGGTACTGCATTAGGACTTAGCCTACAAGGAGATAAGGCGATGATGGAAATGCAATTTGCAGATTTTGCTACTTGTGGATTTAATCAGATTGTAAATAATCTTGCAAAAAGTCACTATAGATGGGGACACAATGCTGATGTAGTCATAAGGATGCCAACTGGTGGAGACTTGGGTGCGGGACCTTATCATTCACAAAGCAATGAGGCATGGTTTACACATACTCCAGGGCTAAAAGTGGTCTATCCATCGACTCCATATCATGCCAAAGGATTGTTAATAGCTGCTATCAACGATCCAAATCCTGTTATGTTTTTTGAGCATAAAGGTATGTATCGATCAATAACTGGATCCGTACCCAATGGATATTATGAATTAGAAATAGGCAAAGCTCGTATAGCAAAACCAGGAGAAGTACTTACCATTATCACATATGGAATGGGAGTTAACTGGGCGACCAAAATCATTGAAGAAAATAATATTAATGCAGAAATCATAGACCTTGTAACACTTGCACCTATCGATTATAAAACAATAGAAGAATCTATCAAAAAAACCAATAGAGTCATTGTATTTCATGAAGATAGTATGATGGGTGGTATTGGTGCGGATATTAGTGCATATATTTCAGAGCATCTATTTGAATATTTGGATGCTCCTATTAAGCGTGTAGCATCATTAGATATGCCTATTCCGTTTTCTAAGACACTTGAAGCGATATACTTACCAAAAGAAAGGTTAGAAGTAGCAATTGATGAGATACTGGAATACTAAAGTAAGAAGCAAACAATAAGCATGATAGACGGAAGCACATTCTCCAATCTCTACGAATACTGTAATCAAATGTCAAATATTGACAATACAATACTATATAATCTTTATAGAGAAACCCACTTAAAAACCTTAGCACCAAGAATGGCATCTGGGCCAGTTCAAGGTCGATTCCTTAGTCTTATCAGTACACTAAAATCACCAAAACACATATTGGAAATCGGTACTTTTACTGGGTACGCCACTATTTGTTTGGCTGAGGGACTTGCTTCTAATGGACATATTACTACTATCGAAATAAATCCTGAATTGGCATATATATCTGACAAATATTTTAAACTAGCCAATATTAGAGCTCAAGTAACTTCAATAAATGGCAATGCACTGAAGAAAATTCCTGCACTAACTGACAAATTTGATATTGTATTTATAGACGCAAAAAAAACGGACTATTCAGCATATTTTGAGCTTGTCATAGACAAAACTAATACAGGGGGACTTATAATTGCTGACAATGTACTATGGGATGGAAAAGTATTAGAAAACAGCCAAAAACCAACAACAATAGCACTTCAAAAATTCAATCAAAAAGTAAAGCAAGACCCAAGAGTATCTACCTTACTACTCCCACTTAGAGATGGACTTACCATTCTAAGAAAACTATGACATTCTTACTATAAAAGTATGCTCCTTCTATATGTGCTCAAGATTTATTAGTAAATCCCAGGAACAATTAAAAATCAATTTTAAAAACAGCACAGTTTTTGCCCTATCTTTACCAATAAATAAAAACAATTCGATGAAGGTTTTAAAATTTGGAGGAACATCTGTAAAAAATGCTAAAAACATTACAAAAGTAATGGATATTTTAGTGTCTAAATTACAAAACGGAGAACAGTTTACAGTAGTCTGCTCAGCATTTGGCGGGGTTACCGATTTACTTATAAAAACAAGTAGTCTTGCTGCTGATGGAGATAATGAATATAAAACCTACTTTGATGAATTTGTAAATCGACAAGTATCTACAGCTCGTGAATTGCTCTCCGAAGATAGGTTCAACGCAATAAAAACTGATTTAGAAGAAAATCATCAAGTACTAAAAAATTTACTCAAAGGGATATTCTTGGTCCGTGAAGTATCACCGAGAACAATGGACTATGTCTTAAGTTTTGGCGAAAGGAACAGCAATTTTATTATTGCAAGTGCTTTACAAAATAAAAATATAGATGCAGACTATCTTGATGCAAGAACAATTATTGTTACCAACAAAACATTTGGAAGTGCTAAGGTCAATTTTGAAATAACGAATGATAAAATTACCAATCACTACAAAGCTGTAGGCAATACTATTCAAATTGTTACAGGATTTATTGCTGCAGATTCTGGAGGGCTCACTACTACATTAGGCAGAGGAGGATCGGATTATACAGCAGCAATTTTGGCAGGAGCACTTAATGCAACTGACTTAGAAATATGGACAGATGTTGATGGTGTATTGACTTGTGATCCTCGAAAAGTAAAAAAAGCTTTTACCGTTTCTAAGTTGAGCTATGCAGAGGCAATGGAAATGTCACACTTTGGTGCAAAAGTAATCTATCCTCCAACCATACAACCAGCCTTAAAATCAGGGATTCCCATATATATCAAAAACACTTTTAATCCTACACATCCTGGCACAAGGATTCACAACCAAACAGATAAAGCATTTGAATCACCTATTAAAGGAATAAGTGGATTATCAAAAATAGCATTACTCAATCTTGAAGGAAGTGGCATGCAAGGGACTCCAGGGATATCAGGCAGACTGTTTTCTACCTTAGCAAGAAAAAAAATTAATGTCATTCTCATTACTCAAGCATCTTCTGAGCATTCGATATGTATCGCCATCAATGAAGCAGATAGTACAAAAGCTAAAAAAGCGATTGATGAAGAATTTGAAAACGCAATAACATCAGGATATATCGATCCGATATCAGTACTCAAAGACCAATGTATAATAGCTGTTATAGGAGAAAACATGAAATCTGTGCCAGGAGTGGCAGGCAACTTATTTCAGAGTTTAGGAAAAAACGGAATTAATATTGCAGCTATCGCTCAAGGATCATCAGAGCTAAATATTTCATTTGTAATTGACAAAAAAGATCACTCAAAAGCATTGAATGTTATCCATGATTCTTTCTTTTTGTCACAAGAAAAAACGATTAATTTATTCTGTGTGGGTGTAGGCTTAATAGGAAGCACATTACTTTCACAAATAGACGCTCAAAAAAAATATCTTAAAGACGAACTAGCTTTAGATATTAAGATCGCAGGACTCAGTAATAGCAAAAAAATGATTTTTGATGCAAATGGCATAAATACTGATAATTGGAAATCAATAATGGAATCATCAACACACATGGCAGATGTTGGAAATTTTGTTGAAATTATGACCACCATGAATCTATCCAATTCCATTTTTATCGATAATACAGCAAGTACGATTGTTCCCGATTATTACAAACAGGTATTAGCAGAGAGTATTTCGATAGTAACACCAAATAAAATAGCTACATCATCGGCATACGCTCAATATCTTGACCTAAAAAACACTGCAAAAAAACACAACGTGCAGTTTTTATATGAAACAAATGTTGGCGCAGGACTACCTGTACTCACAACCTTGAAAGGACTGATTGATAGTGGCGACAAAATCGAAAAAATAGAAGGAGTTCTTTCAGGTTCACTATCATTTATTTTCAATAACTTTAATGGCACGACCTCATTCAGTGAATTGGTTAATCAAGCTAAAAAATTAGGGTATACTGAACCCGACCCGAGAGATGACCTCAGTGGGTCAGATATAAGAAGAAAAATAATAATTTTAACAAGAGAATCAGGCATAGCGATAGAACAAGAAGATGTCGTTATCTCTCCAATTTTACCTCAATCCTGTATTGATGCACATGATGTACCATCGTTTTTTAAAACACTAGAATTACAAAATGACTATTTTCAAAAAATGCTCACTGATGCAACATCAAAACGTGAAGTACTCCGTATTATCGCTACGATGGAAAATGGAAAAGCATCAATTGGACTGCAAAATGTAGGAGAAGATAGTCCCTTCTATAGCCTTCAAGGAAGTGACAATATGATCGTATTTACCACCAAACGGTATCATGACAGACCTCTTGTTATCAAAGGGCCTGGAGCTGGAGCAGAAGTAACTGCTGCAGGTGTATTTAGTGACATAATATCAATTTCAAAATAATGGGACCGACACTTGTATACAGTTTAATCGGACTATTTGTAGTACTCTTATTTTTTCAATTGTACTTTAGACTAAAAGTTATCAAAGTCTATAGAAGACTCGTGCAAAATGAAGTAGAATTTAGCACAACACACATTTTTAATAAGAAAAAAATGGAAGAAGAAGTTATATCAAAATACCCTCTGCACAAAGACGATATATTAACCTTTGTTTCCCAAATGAAATTTTCACTACAAATAGCCGCAATCATGATATTTATAATATTTGTAGTAGGATTGATTATGAGAAGACTATAGAAAACTGATTTTATTTTTTGTCTTGTCAGACAGACTTTGTTATATTCTTCTTAGGAGGTTGTCTTGTCAGACGGACTATATTAGATTCATCTTAGATATTGTCTTATCAGACGGATTTTCATTTTTTTTCATTGATAAAAAAAACACAAATCGACTTTAGGAGATTCATGAATACCATAAAGAAAATAGGAGCGAAATGAATAAACAAAAAAAATCTAGTCCGAAAAAATGCTATACTGCAAT
>JAZGFO010000025.1:0-19252 GCA_036479655.1 Saprospiraceae bacterium | reverse complement strand
TCTTGATAAACTTTTCTCAAAAAAATTGATGAAATATTGTGTGTTAACTTTTACGAATAAAGACATCTAAATTATCAGGACATCTAATAACATATTATTAAATATAGCCAACACCAGCAAAACATGTCCTTAAAACAAAAGGCTGTGTCAGGGGTAATCTGGTCTGGACTCCAGCAATTCAGCTTTATATTTGTCACTTTTTTTATTTCAATTTTGCTTGCCAGAAAACTTTCGCCAAGTGAATTTGGGACAATCGCAATGCTTTCTATTTTTATAAGTATTGGTCATCAACTTATTAACTCAGGATTAACAATGTCATTAATAAGAGATAATAATTCCGATGAAGAAGACTATTCAACAGTCTTTTTTTTTAATCTAATTGTAAGTGTTTTTATCTATACAGTGGTATATTTTTTAGCTCCTTACATTGCTGTATTTTATACAAAAGACATCCTAACAGATTTAA
Source organism: Saprospiraceae bacterium (assembly GCA_036479655.1). Taxonomy (GTDB): domain Bacteria; phylum Bacteroidota; class Bacteroidia; order Chitinophagales; family Saprospiraceae; genus CAJXUU01. The sequence goes on along the minus strand of JAZGFO010000025.1, from coordinate 18,786 downwards.
TAAGAGTACTTGGAATAGTCTTTATTATTCAAGCATTCGGGTCAGTGCAGCAATCGTTGATGAATAAAAACATGAATTTTAAAAAATTAACAATTATCAATATACCTGCACTTATTTTAAGTGGAATAATTGGTATTTGGATGGCTTACAATCATTATGGTGTTTGGAGTTTAGTCGCACAATCAATTTCTTTTGCAATTTTCAACACTTTGCTTTTATGGTATCATTCCAAATGGAAACCAAAATTATTTTTTTCTATTTCAAAATTTAAAAATCATTTTAATTTTGGATATAACATCCTTTTTTCAGGAATTCTTAATTCTATTTTTAGTGAAGCATATACGGTAATAATAGGCAAGTTTTTTCCTTCTGCTCAACTCGGATATTATCTAAGAGCCAATTCGATGAGTCATCTCCCATCCACATCTCTTTCTGTTTTGGTTCACAAAGTATCATTTCCTCTTTTATCTAAAATACAAGATGATGATGAAAAATTAACATCCTCTTACAGAAAAATAATGCAACTAATCACCTACGTTTTAGCACCTACTTTGGTAATATTGGCTATTCTGGCCAATCCTCTTTTTAGCTTTCTAATAACGGACAAATGGTTACCTGCTGTCCCCTATTTTCAGATTCTTGTAGTCAATGCTTTCTTGTATCCTATCCTTGCTTTTAACCTGGAAATATTAATTGTTAAAGGTAGAGCTGATTTATTTTTAAGAGCAGAAGTAATAAAAAAAATAATCATTGCAGGAGTCCTTTTGATTTCTTTTCAATATGGTATACTTGGATTAATTTATGGTAGTGTAGTCGTATCTATAATTGCATTATTTACAAATACTTACTTTTCGAATCAAGTAATAAATTATTCATTACCAAAGCAATTATTAGATATATTACCAGCAACAATATTTTCACTATTAGTAGGCTCTATAATTTATTTTATCGACAAAACATTACTGTCCAATAGTCTTGATATCATTCGATTAGTTGTAAGTACTTTGATATTCATTATTCTTTATCTAACGATTACTATTTCAGCAGGATTAAAAGCTCCAAAAGAGTTGCTTACTATATTAAAAATCGCTTTTAATAAATCATTATAATTTATAATTTCAATTTCTAAAAATTTGATTGTCATGAAATTTAACTGGTTAAAAAAAACAATCTTATTCTTTATCGTCAGCAGAGTTTTTCTCTTACTGATTGGTATACGATTTCGGATAATGGAGCAGTTTATGTTTTTAAGAGATACTGATCAGCTCACAAACAACCTTTGGGAGGCATTATATTATTCTCATAATTTCAATCCATTTATGAATCTTCTTGCTGGCATTCATTACAAATTACCCAATTTAGGAGTTTCCATTTTTTTACCAACTATCTTTTATTTATTTTCCCTTGCGTTACTTATTTCCTTAGGAAGCTTACTTCAAATCTTTAATTTTAAAGACAAAACTATCGTATATGTAGTTACTTTTTTCAGTATAACACCAGCATTTATATTTTTTGAAAATTTCTTTATCTATACACTACCAAGCGCCGCGATGCTCGGATTATCTGCCATTTTATTTTACTTTGGACTAAAAAACAATAAAACCAAAAATTGGCTACTTTTCTTTAGTGTATGTGCCTTACTATCTTTGACAAGAGCATCCTATCACTTTATCTGGCTTATCTTTGTCTTTATAGGTATTATCGTTATTGATTTCAAACAAATCAAAGCAAAAACATTAGGTTTTATTCTTCCATTTTTAACCATATTTTGTTTTTATCTAAAAAACTATATAATCCTTGGGTTTTTTGGTGCAAGCTCTTGGATCGGTTTTAATCTAAATTATAATACTATTGCACATTTAAGCGTTGACGAAAAAAATGAATTGATAAATAATAAAATTATTTCACCTTTAGCTCAAATACCAATTTTTAGTGATATTGTAGCTTATAATAGCTATATTAACATCCACGAAAAAATGGGAATTAGCGTTTTGGATGATTTCCAAAAAAATGGCAAAGACATCAATTACAATCATCATAAATATATTGAAATCTCTAAAATAAAACTAAAAGATGACCTTACTTTTATCAAATTGTATCCAATAAAATATCTTAAAGCTACCTTGTTTAGTGTCATTGATTATCACGGAGCATCTACTAGATGGCATCCATTGGATAAAGATCATTCTCCGCATATACCTGTTAGAAAAAAAATAGGATTGTGGGAAAACATTTATAATTCAATATTCCATTTCAAATTATTTAAAAATATAAGTCTCTTCATATTTACAATACCAATATTTCTCTACTACCTATTGATAGATTCTTCCAAATACATTAAATCAAAATCACTACCTATTGAAAATAAAGTTCGGGCGTATATCACTTGGAATATTTTATTTCTATTAGTAGTTTCTTGTATGCTTACAGCAAGCGAATTAGAACGATATAGATTTATTACTGAAAGTTTTATTTGGATTATTGTTCTGATCTTTATAAGAGATTTATTTATTAAATTTCGTCCCAAAAAAATTATGAAAACAATTTGATAATTGACATCAAATATTCTTTAATATTTTTACTTGCAATGGCATTTTTCTTTTTGCCTTGGTATCTGCTCAACATCAAAAATCAATTGAATCCATTACCCAACTTAGCATTTAGAGAATTAACCTTCATGCAGACGCTTAAGCAAGTCTATGAAAAAAAATCATCTGACCCTTTTAGAATTCCAATGGGGTTTGCCTTGGGAATTTTAATCTTAAAACTCTTCACAATTACAAATGTTTACTTTATTAATGCTATTATTTCATTAGGTGTTATTAGTTGGATTATTATTGCTTACACTGGCATCATGGTATATATATTCAAGCGTATTCCTGTAATAAATAGTGATATTGATTTTTTAAAAATTGGATGGACTATCGTTAATAAAGTACAATGGATTATTATTGCAATTGTAATAATTCTAACCTTTGCTATTACATTTTGTATATATAAAATCACATACTTATTGTTAGCATTGCCATTATCAATATATGCTAACCTAATTGGGATTCTAATTATTTTGGCTTTAGGCTTATTTCACGTCTTCTCATATGGCTATGACAGTTTACATTTCCGAACAGTATTTTCTCCAATAATTCATCTTTCACGTAGCATCAAATTTGGTCAACGCTTCAATTTTATTCTTGAAAAAGATGCCACCTTTTTCAACAAAAAAAACATTTATAAAGACCTTACTTTTGTAAACAAACCCAATATTATTGTCCTATGCGTAGAGTCATATGGATCTATCGTATTTAAGGAAGAAACCATCTGGAATTCTCTCGAGCACAAATGGAAAAAAATGGAAAAAGATCTTATTAATAATGGATTCTCTATTGCATCAACTTTATCCACTCCTCCCCTATTTGCAGGTGGTTCGTGGCTTAGTTATACATCATTTCTTTTTGGTATCAATATTAATGATACTTATCAATACAATTTAGTTTTTAAAAACAATCCAAGTTTTGATCATTATCAATCTTTCCTACAACTACTAAAACATAAAGGCTATCTCAATTTTTTGCTTTCTCCTTTAGGTGGTGGTTATGGCAACCTTGTGGACTGGATAACTGTCAAAAAAAACTTTGCCTACGATTATTGCTTTGATTGGGACTCAATGGAATATGACGGACCTATTCATAAATATTTGGATCTTGGAAAAAGTCCTCCTGATCAGTTCTCTATCAATAAAGCGGATCAATTAATCTCTAAAACTATTAAGAACAATCCTTACAGTATGTTTTTTATCACTTTAAATTCTCATGTACCATATAGCAGCCCTATAAAACCAGAAAATAATTGGAAAAAGCTAAACAATAAAGATTTTAAATATGAATCTACAGGCAATAAAAAACAAAACTTAGTTAACAAATACATCAAAGCTATTAATTATCAGTTGTCAACCTTAACTGACTTTATCTGCAAAAAATCTGATGACAATACCATCTATATCCTCTTTGGAGACCATCAACCACCTTTTATTACCAAAGACCATCATACATTTGATACTCCAATCCATATTATTTCTAAAAATAAGAAATTTGTGAATTTATTTTCCAATTTTGATTTTTCAAAAAAAATAACTCCAAAACACATAGCAACTGGCACAATGAACCACGAAGGATTCTACTCGATGTTTATGATTAATTTTAATAAAATATTTGGGAGCAATCCTGATATCAAACTACCCTATCTCAAAGATGGTATTGATTGGAATGACCAAAAATAATAAATAACGCATGAAGTCATATAACAACATTTGGGATCAAATACTAACATTTAAAGAAGCAATTTCTAAATCTATTTGTAATACATTTACCTATTACTATTCCTCAACTAAAGGTTTTTCAAATTTTGTCTCAGAGGATTCCTGTATGATATTTACAAATACCAATATCAACATTGACCAATCGTGGAAAGTAGAAAAATTGTTATTCGAAGAAATCAAAGTAGGATATCTACCAGAGATAGATACGAAGCGCTTAGAAATGATAAAACTATACATTCCTTTGGTGCTTATGAGGCTACTCTCTACACAAGAAAGACCGAGAATAATTGTGCATATGGCACAAACAATTGATGGAAAAATTTGCACGCACATGGGCAATTCTAAATGGATCGGTAATCAAGAAAACTTAATCCATGCGCACAGAATACGAGCCTTAGTAGATGGTGTCTTGGTCGGTGGAAATACTATCGCAGCTGATCTCCCAAAACTAAATGTCCGACTTGTAAAAGGGAAAAACCCTATTAGAGTGTTACTTTCTAATACATTTTCAGAATTTCACAAACTGCCAATTATAAAAAATACTAAAACTATAATCCTAAGAAATGCACAGCATCCAATCCAGCAAAAATTACATGCTTCCATGATTTCAATTAATTACGCTGGAAAAAATGAATTTGAAAAAACAATCTCGCTCCTCAATGAGTTAAGTAAGCAGGGAATCAAAACATTACTAATCGAAGGAGGATCAAAAACAGTAAGCAGCTTTGTAAAAATCAAAACAGTTGATATTTTGCAAGTACATATTGCACCAATTGTATTTGGTGGTGGCAAATCATCTTTTAACCTTCCTTCTGTTGATAAAGTAAATGATTCTTTAAAATTAAAAAATATAATCTATTCAAAAATTGGGAATGCAATAATGGTAACTGGTAAAATATAATTTTATTAATATTTCATTTATTATTACATTCCATTAAATAATTCTACATTACAACCAACTAATTAATGTCTATAGTTTTGAAACTAATAAAACAAGCTCAAGCTCCAATTCCAACTAAATATGGAATTTTTCAAGCAATTGCCTATGCCAAGGCAAAAGATGATCGGATGCCACACATGGTTCTTTTTAATCCAAATACTGATTTATCAAAAACTGTCAATATCCGAGTACATTCTGAATGTATCACTGGAGATCTTTTTGGAAGTTATCGTTGTGAATGTGGAGAACAATTAGACTGGGCTATGGATTATATCGCAAAAAACGGCGGTGCAATCATTTATCTCCGACAAGAAGGTAGAGGAATTGGAATAATCAACAAATTGCACGCTTATACCAAGCAAGATGAAGGATATGATACTGCAGAAGCAAATAAATTATTGGGTTTTGGCTATGACGATAGAACATATGAAGATGCTGCAACAATTCTTCAAGATTTAAAAATAAAAAAAGTAAATCTACTTACCAATAATCCCGACAAAGTAAATGCCCTTAACAACTGCATAGTGAGTATCGAAAAACGAATCCCTGTTGAAATCATACCTAGAAAAGAAAATTTCAATTACCTTAAAACAAAAAAAGATTTCTTTGGTCACAAATTAAATAAATTGGGACAAAAAAAATAACCTCACTTCACATTAAGTTATTGATATATTCACAATATTCACTTACAATTTTGGTCATTTTAGCTATCAAGATAATAGTAGCTTAATCGTATATTAAACACCTTATTAATTTCAAAGGCACAAAGCTAAAAAACCCCAATTATAATCAGTACTTTTGCCATCTTTTAAGGCTGGCGACACTTTACAATTTGGATATAAGGAACTGATTACTAATAAACTATACCCTTGTGGCATTTTTTTTTAATACAGACTTATTACAGGCGAAGCCATTTGTAAACTACACATATTACATCAATCCTATATTTTTATCTATGAAAAAAAACATTTTGGTCACTGGAGGAGCGGGCTTTATTGGATCCAATCTAGTAGAAGCACTTCTTAAAGATGATAGAGTCGCAAAAGTGCGTGTGTTAGATAATTTGTCTAATGGATTTATACATAATATTCAAGAATTCATGGGTCACCCTGACTTTGAATTTATAGAAGGAGACATAAGAGAATTTGATACTTGCCTAAAAGCTTGTCAAGGAATAGATATGGTAGCCCATCAAGCAGCATTAGGCTCAGTGCCTCGATCTATTACTGACCCATTAACTACTGACATGGTTAATACTGGGGGTACACTTAATATGTTTCAAGCTGTCCGTCAATGCAATGTTAAAAGGATAGTTTTTGCAGCTTCTTCTTCCACTTATGGAGATAGTGTAGGTTTGCCAAAAGTAGAACACACTATAGGAAAACCGCTTAGCCCTTATGCAATCACCAAATATGTCAACGAATTGTATGCTGATGTGTTTGCTCGTACTTATAGTGACTTTAATTATATTGGACTTAGATATTTCAATATTTTTGGTCCTAAACAAGATCCAAATGGTGCTTATGCTGCTGTGATTCCATTGTTTATGCAAGCTGCAAAAGATGGAAAAGCCCCTACTATCAATGGAGATGGATCATATTCAAGAGATTTTACTTATATCGATAATGCAGTACAAGCTAATATCAAAGCGCTGTTTTCTGATAATGAATCAGCTATAAATCAAATATACAATGTAGCTTGTGGAGAACAGACAACGCTCAATCAATTGTGGAGCTATATCCAAGAGATCTCTGGCAATAAGTCCAAAGCATCGCACGGACCTAATAGAATTGGGGACATACCACATAGCTTGGCTTCGATAGATAAAGGAAAAAAATTACTAAATTACAATGTAGAAATTATTGTAAAAGACGGACTTATTAAAACATATAATTGGTTTACTTAAGTATTGACGTTAGCTTACTCATTAATATGGACAGATTTTTGCAACAAAATACAATTACAACACAAGATATTTAAACAATGAATTTAAAATACATCTTAATAATATTTTTAGCCTTTCTTTTTACAGCTCCGACTTATAGTCAAATAATGACAGAGCAAGAAGCTAGAGAAGAACTTGATAGACGTGGAATCAATGAAGAAGAACTGAGATTTGAGTTAATGAAAAGAGGAATAGATCTTGACAATATTGATGTCACAAATCCTCATGAATTAATAAAGACACGAGAGATTATCGAAGAGGTAATGAAAGAACTTGAGACAAGAGGCGGAGCTGTTGCTAATGAACCAGTTACAAAAGACACCTCAAAAGTTGACGAGTTACTTTCTGCAGAAAACAATATCAAACAATCTGTCAAAGATGGTGCTACGATAGACGAAGCAATAAGTGAAGAGTTACAAGAAATTGCCAAAGAAGAATTGCCAGAAGCTAAAGTTTATGGTCATCATTTATTTCGTAATAATTCTGTGAAGTTTTATAGAAAAACTGAAGATGCTAAACCTCCAGACACTTATATTATTGGATCTGGTGACCAAGTTTCTATTTCTATATGGGGACAATCTGAAGCTAACTTTTCTCTAGAAGTAAGCAAAGAAGGATATATAAAACCTCCTAAAATCACCAGAATATATGTAGCTGGACTGACTATTGCAAATGCGAAAAAAATGGTGCGTTCTAAAATATCAAAACGATATATTTTTAAGTCAGAAAACTTTGATCTTAATATAAGTACAGCACGGACGATTAATGTAAATATTACAGGCGAAGTTTTTAATGTCGGTACATACAGTCTTTCAGCACTCAATACTGCTTTTAATGCATTAGTAGCTGCCGGAGGATCTTCGGACATTGGATCAATAAGAAGGATCAAACTTGCCAGAGCTGGTCAATCAACCAAAACACTCGATATATATAAGTACCTTTCTGACCCTTTGATAAACGAAGGTTTCTATCTGAAAGACAATGACTACATTGTAATTCCTGTCATGGAAAAAGTAGTAGAAATCAGAGGAGCAATCAACAGACCATTCAAATATGAAATGATCAACAATGAAGGACTAAACGAATTAATTGACTTTGCAGGTGGACTAAAATCAAGAGCTCGTAAAGGTAGTTTTAAGATAACGAGAATCATCAATGACCAAGAAGTTGTTATAAATGTTGATTATAAACAGTTATTAAAGCAAAGAAAAAACTTCAGTCTTTTGAATGGTGATTTGATCGAAATCCTTGAAATAGAAAATAAATATGAAAACATTGTTACCATTAATGGCGCAGTAGAGTTTGAAGGAGAATACAGTTATAAAGAAGGAATGAAAATTTCTGATCTCCTAAATAATGCAACACTCAAAACAGATGCAATTTTATCAACAGCATATCTTATGCGTCTAAATGATGACAACAAGACTGTACGTTATCAGTTGACAGATCTTACTAAAGTTATCAAAAACAGAAATAGTGCAAAAAACATAAAACTTCAAAGAGGTGATATCCTTACCGTTAGATCAAAATCTGCTTTTGTAGATTTAAAAAAGATAACAGTTGAAGGAGCCGTAAGAATAGAAGGAGAATATCCTTTTAACGGAGGTCAATTAAAAGTCAGCGACGCCATTTTTCTCTCTGGAGGTCTAAAAGAAACTGCCACAGATTTTGGCTTTATCATGAGAGATAGACCTGGAAATCAAGATGTCGAATACATCAGCATCAATCTAAAAAACGCTATTAACAATATTCAAGAAGACGACATACTACTACATTCTGGAGATAAACTTATCGTCTATGACATTGCAAATTATTCTGATATAGCAATTGTCAATATTAGTGGCGCTGTAAGAAATCCTAAAAAGATAAAATATGATGCATCGCTAACTATAAAAAAAGCGCTACTGCTTGCCGGTGGGGTAACTTTTGATGCTGCTCTTAATCAAATAGATATATTCCGAATCGATTTTGAAGATAATAAAAAAACAAAAACACTAGTTGCAAATGTTAGTATTGATGCAAATTACAATATCGTTTCTGGTAATGCTGATGTTAATTTAAAACCATTTGACCAAATAATAGTTAGAAAAGCTCCAGAATTTGAATTGCAAAGAAATGTAAGATTGCAAGGTGAAATAAAATTTCCTGGTGATTACGCTTTACTCTCTGACAATACCAAAATCACTGAAATTCTAAATCAAGCTGGCGGAATGACGAAAGAAGGATTTGTAAAGGGGACGACCCTTTATCGAGTAAAAGAAGGTGTTGGTTTTGTTATTCTTAATTTGGAGAAAGCTTATGACAATCCGGAATCTTCTTTTAATATTATTTTACAAAAAGGAGATGTTATAACCATACCAAAAATTAATGATCTTGTAACTGTAATAGGTGCTGTAAATGCTCGAGATGCATTTAATCAAGAAATCGCTAAATCTGGTAAATTTAATTTTGCTTACGAAAAAGGTAAAAATGCCAAATACTACGTTGATAATTATGCTGGTGGGGTGTCAAAAGGAGGAATGTCTTCAAGAATAAAAGTAATATATCCTAATGGAGAAGTAAAGAAAACTAAAAAATTCTTATTCATCAAATCTTATCCACATGTAGAGCCTGGATCAATCATCTATGTAGGATATAAAGACCCTGTACCAGAAACTAAAGAAGGAGAATCTAAAGGTACAGATTGGGGTAAAGTATTAGGAGATAGTGTAGCCCAAGCTACATCAATTGTCACATTATTGTTATTGCTAAATAGTATAAAATAACACACTCCAAAACGCCAACTAAAAAAAACAATATGGCCAAAACACAATACGACGACGATAATATATCACTGAAAGAACTAATTTTAGCAACCAAAGCGTATTTATTAGAAGTACTAAGGAATTGGTGGGTTGTTGGGCTTTTCGTTTTACCTTTTTTAGCTTTCTATGTCAACAAATCGCTAAATTCTCCTGTGGAGTACCCTGCAAGAGTCCGGTTTCTCGTAGAAGGATCTACTAAAAGTGGTATAGGTGGGTTATTAGGATCTTTGGGAATTGGAGCCGCTGGAGCTAACAAAATGAATCCACACAAAATAATCGAGGTAGCGAAATCTAGACGAATAATGGATCAGGTATTATTTGATACATCAGCAACTAATAATCAAATGATTGCTAATAATATCATAGATAAATACAAACTTTTTGATGCTTGGGCAGAAGAAAAAATTGAATATGAAAATTTTCATTTCACTTCGGGAAATGTGGCCAATTTTAATCCTACAGAGATGAAGGCCTATGTCGCATTGATGGGTTTTGTAATCACATGTAAAAGCCCATTACTTAATATCAATCTAAATCAAGATAATGGTATATTTAGAGTTATGTGTAGTGCACAAGACGAAGACCTTACCATTGACTTGACTACTAAAACATTTGATAGAGTCAAAGAATTCTTTGAAGACAAGCTTAATGAAAACGACAAAAAAACAAGAGAAATATTTTTTAACAAAAGAGATTCTCTAAAAGCATTAATAGAATTAAAAACTACCCAAATGGCATACAACCAAGACAGAAATCTTGGCTCAGTAACCTCAATCGGTATTATCAATAGAACCAAACTATCTAACGAAATATCAGCACTTGTAGCTGCATACTCTGAAGTAGCAAAAACTTTTGAAATCGCCGATTACAATGCGTTGAATAGAAAACCAATGTTTTTACTTATTGACAGACCTTATGCGCCAATAACGCCCATTGCGCAATCTTTAGTAGTTAATCTTTTTATTGCTATTTTTCTCGGAAGCTTTGTGGGTGTTGGTTTTGTAGTTTTAAGAAAAATCTATAGAGAAGCAATGGCAGAAGAATGATAATAGTTAAAAAAAATGATGTCCCTCTAATAATTTGAGTGAATTATTGCATATAGAAATTAAACATTGAATGAAAGATACAAATGATTATAGAAACTCCCATACTGCTGATGGATATGGAAAATCTTATGATGCATTATTTAAGGACAACCCTTATAGAAAATACATCTGGGATTTAGAAAAAAAAACATTAGATAATATTATTCAAGAATATTATAATAATAAAGTAGCTAACTATTTAGATTTTGCATGCGGTACTGGCAGAATCGTAGGACACTTAGAACAATATGCTGACAAACCAAATGGTGTAGATATATCCGCTGCTATGCTAGAAGTAGCTAAAAAAAATGTAAAATTAGCTAAATTAACTAAAGCTGACTTAACCACAAACAATGTATTTGAAGGTCAAAAATTTGATCTAATTACCTCCTTTCGATTCTTTCTAAACGCACAAAATGAATTGCGGTATCAAGTAATGGAACAATTGTCAAAATTATTGACAGATGATGGTTATCTGATATTCAACATTCATAATAATACTACTGGACTTACCAATCAAATATCCAAACTATATACTACCGTAAAATACAGAAAAGTAATCGAGCGGAAAGAAATGAGCATCAGTGAAGTGAAAAAAATACTGGATAAGAATGGATTGAAGATAGAAAAGATGTACAATTATGCAACCTACCCTATTTTTCATGAAGAAAAACCTTTTAATCAAGGGCTTGTAAGTACTGTAGATCGTCTCAATGAAAAGGTACTTGGTATTAACGCTTTGTCAACATATATTATATATCTGTGCAAAAAGAAGTAGTAAAAGGCAAAGAAAATTGTCATATCTATAGGGAGCAAGGCTTATTTGTTAAATCTGGAAAGTTTTTGGCCCAAGAGTATAAAAACACTCAGATTGGAGCACAATTATCAAAGGATTCCAAAGGGTTATTCTTAGGCCCTAAGCCGATTTCTTTTGATAATAATACTTCGAAGATTACCTTTGAATTTATCCCAGATATGTTGCCATTATTTGCATTGGATACAAAGGACAAAGAATTAGAAAAAAAGGTCGCTTTAGCAGGTCGAGCACTCGCTTATATTCACACTAATGGACACAAATACATCGAAGAAAAGGTGCATTTGTTTTTTGATTTTGATTCAGATAATAAATTTAATGGATTTTTCCATGGTGATTTCAATCTGCAAAATGTGCAATATCTTAAGGATGATATTTATATTATTGATTGGAGTTTATCGCCATTATTAGACAATACTGCCAACTATGGTTGTGTTTTTCATGATGTGCAGTGGTTTATTGCTTCAATTTTTACACTAAAAAATTCGAAAAAAATATTTAACACTAAAGCAAGAATAATAGCTGATATATTTTTAGACAATTATCTTCAAAATTATAACTGCAGTATTTTAGATATTAAAAAATTTGTAACTTCAAGTAGAAAAAATAAACTTGTTTTTGGAGTTAAATATTCTTTTCTGAATGGTCTAAAAATAAAACTACAACGTTTTAATTTTTATAATTATTGGAAAACTAAGAGTTAAGAATTGACAGATCTTAGGACTAAGACAGGAATGGCAGTACGTTGGCAGATGATGCGAATGGTTGCTGCTGTATTTGTCAATTTTATATATCTCGCTATAGTAGCTCGTCATGTATCTCAAGATTCATTTGGCATATTAGCTATAGCCAATGCGAGTATTGCCCTTTTGACCTTTTTTAGTGAATTTGGCTTCGGAGCAGCATTGATTCAGAAAGATAAAATTACAATTGAAGATATTTCTCGTACATGGAATCTTTCTTTTTTTACAAGTATAATTGTTGCTTTGATATTGGTGGTGGCTTCTGTACCCATTAGTATGTTTTATAATGAGCCTATCTTACGGGGTGTTATACTTGTCCTGGCTCTGGTGATGCTTATCCGAGGAGTAGGTGTTGTATCAGATTCTTTACTGATAAGAGATCTTGATTATCGAAAAATATTCATTGCCGATGTATCTGGCTTGATACTGGGCAACTTATTAGTAGGTAGCCTTCTCGCTATATCTGGCTTCGAAGTGTGGGCATTAATAGGTGCCTATTTTGCAGGAGCATTAATACCTACCCTATTAAAGTTTTATTTTAGACCTGTAAAATTAGTATTTCCAAAAAGGTCAGATTTGGATGACAATTTAAGATATATCATTAAATATGGATTTTCGTTGACTGGGGTTAGGTTATTTCATCAGGTCGCTATGCAGTCAGATAAGCTAGTATTGGGGAAAGTTATGCCAAACAGTGTGGTAGGTATGTATGACAAATCTATGTACCTCGCCAACGTACCATTGACCTATTATGGTTCAGCATTTGACAGTGTATTATTTTCCGCATTTTCAAAATTTCAAACTGATTTGGTAAAGTTAAAAAAACACTTTTTTAGTTTTTTATTACTTAGTTCAGCGTTATTTTCATTTCTCTATGTAACATTTTATTTCAGGGCGGAAGACATCATTTTATTTGTCTTAGGAGATACTTGGTCAGGTGCAGTAGAGCTATTTAAGCATCTTTCTTTATTGATTCCTTTTGTAGTATTTACAAGATTTTGTGACACCTATGTACGAGCAAGAAATCTGTTCCAAAAATCGATTAAAGTAAAAATTATTTACCTTGTTTTAGTACTTACATCATTGATAGGGTTATATTCTTATGGTATTATAACCGTTATATTCGGGCTCTTAGGCTCCGCAGCCATACATGCAATATTACTGCTCAGTATTTGTATCAAGGATTTAAATACAGGATGGAATGACTTTTTAGGGTTTATGAATAAACTACTGATTGTGATAGGTGCAGTATTCTTAGTTAATGCATTTAGCAATTATCTTTTTGACTATTTCACTATTGATGGGTACGGAATAAGATTAATTGTTACAGGTGTATTATTAGCGACACTCGCAGTTTTGGTAGTTAGAAATATCAAGTTTTTTTTAGGAGATAAGATCTATCAATATTTACTTACGGATAATAATAATCCCCTACTCAACTATATTCTAAAATAAAAAAGAAAATGAATTTTAAAAAAATATTTAAAACATAAAAAAGTCGAAACGACCCGTTAAATTTTTGATTGGTTTGATTCTATATCGAACTAAGTTGTCCTCCGTTTTTACAATTGATAGAAAAGAGTATAAACTAAGATTCTATCCTTCTGCCCTATCTGTTACTTTTTGGGTTGCGGAAGATTCAAGAAAAGAAGATGATAATTTTTTATTGACACATTGACCAAAGGAGATAATTTCATAGATATTGGTGCTAATATAGGATCACTAACAGTATTAGGTGCTGGAATTGTTGGAGAAAAAGGTAAAGTTATATCAATCGAGCCACATCCAAGAATTTTTAAATTTTTAGAGGGCAATATTAAGTTTAATAAATTAAAAAACATTAAATCTTATAATGTTGCAGTCGGAGAAAGTAAAGGAGTACTTTCTTTCGAGGATCAGTCCTCAGATGATCAAAATAAGATATCTGTAAAATCATCAAGTGGATTGAAGGTTGATGTTGATTTATTAGATAATCTAACGACAACAATTGAAAAATTTAAATTATTAAAAATTGATGTTGAAGGATTCGAGTTGTTTGTGCTAAAAGGTGCCAAAAACACCCTTCGAAAAACTGAAATAGTTTATTTTGAAAGTTGGGAAAAGCATTTTAATAATTTCGACTATAGTACGGGGGACGTGATAAAATTATTAAATGATTATGGATTCAAGGTTTTTAAGGATAAAAAAGAGATAGATACTAATTATATTTCTGAAAAATGTGAAAATTTAGTTGCAAGAAGATAAAATAATCCCTACAATAATATGATTACCATATTTACACCAACATTCAATAGAGCAGACAAGGTCCACCGTGTGTGGGATAGTATTCAATCACAGACCTATCGAAATTTTGAATGGGTGGTCATAGATGATGGCTCAAAGGATAATATAAGGTCAAAAATTGAATCGTATCGCAAAGAAGCGGATTTTCCAATACAGTTTCATCAGTTTAAAGAAAACAAAGGAAAGCATAATGCAACTAACAAAGCCTTAGAAATGGCCAAAGGTGAGTTTTTTATGGTAGCGGATAGCGATGATGCTTTTACGCCCGATGCAATAGAATTTTTCATGGATGGATGGAATGCCATTCCACTTGACCAAAGAGATGATTTTTGTGGTATCAGAGCATGCTGTGTAGATCAGTTTGGGAATAGAGTAAGTGACACCTTAACAAATGTACCCCTCGCAGCTTCGATGGCAGAAGTCTATTATAAACATGGGTTTAGAAGAGAATCTTGGTGTATGGTACGCACAGATTGGCATCGAAAATTTTTATTTGATAGTACCCATAAAGGATATTACCCAGAAGGAATCATATGGAAGGCGATGTCAAGAGAAAAAAAACTAATGTTTTACAATAAACCCACACGTATCTACTATGTAGCAGAAGATCCAAATTCTATAATGAATATTGCAAAACCTCCTAAAGAAAAAGCAAGCAGAAACTTAATACAAACTTTAGATACACTCAATCATGACATGAGTTATTTTTGGGATTATCCTAAGTGGTTTTTCCAAATGGCTGTATTGCAAGGGTATTATTCATTGGTAACACATACTTTTTGGGAAAATTTTAGAAAAATTAGTACCCTTAGTGGTAAATTATTAATATTAGCGTTTTTTCCCATTTCATTAATGTATTCTATAATTAAAAGATAGCCTTGCAGATTTCTAAGCAAAAAATTGCGGATTATGCATTTTGGGGATTGCTCATTTCCATTTATATAAGTCTTAATAGTATCACTAATTTGCTATTGGGTATAAATAATTTAGCTTCTCCTTTAATCCTGTTTTTTTGTATTATCATACTTTCTATGTTAGGCATTCAGAAGGGTGCATTTAGATTTACAGGCATTCGGATATTATATATTTTTTATTTAATGTATTACTTGATTGGATTGGCAAGTCGTCCTATTCAGTTTGAAGGTTCCTATGCCGACTCTATAACCAAGTTATTAATGCTTTTGGTAACTTCATTTATCATCTACTTTACTACACAGCAGTATCTATATCGCAGGCTTATCGTAGAAAACAAAGAAATTCAGGTATTCAATGCATTTATAGTCCCTGTGGTTATTTCTAGTTTGTATGCTATTTATCAACAAAGTATGGGAATAAGAGACATTGTAGGTTCTCAAGTATTGCATGGCTATGCTCGGACAAAAGGAGTTTATGGTAATCCAAATGCCTTAGGGTATGTTGCCAATCTAGGACAGCTACTTATTCTATATTCCCTTTATAAACATGACAAATGGTATTGGTTAAAGTTGTTACTACTACCTGCTATGTTATATGTATCGTTTTTGAGCTTATCTAGGGCTTCTATGATTACATCAGTCGCATTACTACTTATTGTCATCGGATGGATCACCGTCAAGTTTTTAAATGTAGGTAGAAAAGCTCGCTTTAGACATTTTTTTATAGTAGCTATTCCGACAGTAATATTTACATACATTACGCTTAATTTTGAAACCCTTTTACATAAGTACACCAAATTTGGGACAACAAAAAAGATCTTGTCTTTAATTGATCTATTTACCAAAGGAAAAGTAGATAATTCTACAACATCAGGGAGAACAGAATTAGTAGAATTTGGGATGCATAAAATTGCAGAACGTCCTTTTTTTGGTAATGGACTTGGTTTTTTTCGAAGATTTCCCGAAGATACTGGATTAGTACATGGAGTGCATAACACCTATCTGTTAGTATTAGGAGACGCAGGATTATTTGCCTTTGCTGCGATGATGATATTCATCTTCTATGTACTGATCAAATCCCTTTTTGTAAAAACATTCTCCGGTTTGCTGGCATTTGGCTGTATGTTTATCTGGGCTATGCACAATATAGGAGGACATAATGGACTAGAAGATAAAATGTATAATATTATGGTTATGTTTTCGGTAATGTATCTATGGTATGGACAGAAGCAGCAAAAAATTGAACGTAAATTAAAATTAAAAACTTAGACTTGGTACTATTAAAGAAATGAAAAGAATACTTAAAAGAATAAAATTCAATTTTTACCTCCTTCAAAAAATTAATTGGCTGAGGTTTATAAAATTACAGTCTAAAAATAGTGAAACAGTAGTAATGGTGTGGCCAAGATATCCAAATAATTTTTTTAATTATATGTCTTGTGGTACTTTCGAAAACGATTTTGCTTTAGTCAATGCCGTTATGCAAAAGGGTCAAAAATTTAAATTAGTATTAGGTAAGAATAGGTTAAGTAAAATAAAGAATAAGCAATTATACTTTAACTTATCTGGTCGTTTTAAAAATAGTTTTGAAAGTGATTACTCCAAAGCACTATTAGACTATCAATCTAAACTTTTATCCCAGGGTAACAAATTAGTACCGAGCCATGAGGATACGCACTACTGGGAAAATAAATTATATATGCATAAAAAGTTTGAAGAATTGAATATTTCTCATCCTCAGACAATAATTGTAGATACTGACCACCCTGCCCCAATCATCCCCACAATTCCATTTCCGTTTTTATTCAAACCAGCCCATTCTTCTGGGTCAATAGGAATTGTTAAGGTTAACAATCAGACAGAATATAAGGACATCATAGAAAATACCGAATATACTGAATATATGTTGCAAGAATGGATAGATATGAGAAGAGACCTTAGGCTAATCTATGTAGGGGACGAATTGCTATTGCATTACTGGAGAATAAATGAATCTGATGAATGGAAACCTACATCAACAGGTCATGGTAGCTCAGTTGGCTTTGAAACATTACCAGAGCAATGGATGGATTTTTTATACAAAGAATATAAAAAATTAAATATAAAAACTGGTGCATTTGATGTTACTTGGCGAGACGATGACTTGAGTACTAAACCCCTTATTTTAGAAGTAAGTCCATCTTACATGCCTAATCCAGCCCCATCAGGAAAGTTTAAAAACAAACCTTATAAAACTTTCAAAAATCAATTATTTGGTAAAGATGCCTATTTCAAAAAATACATAGATTTAGTATTTAAATTAAAAAATAAACTCATTGATTTAAAATGATAAAAACAAGAAACATAATAGAAATAAAAGAAAGGATAAAGCAATTAAAAACAGAAAGTGGATCACATTCGCCAAGTATAGCTACGTTACTCAAAGAGATACCAGAACTAAACGTAGATGTAGATGCTTGTTTCCTTTCAAACCCTTATGCGACAGACCTTTTCATGAAGTATTTGGATAAAGACCTTATTCAAAGTGGAAAGTTGAAAGAAGTATTAGAATATTATCCACCACAGGTATATGATGTAAGAAAACATATCGCAAAAAAAACAAGTATTTCAGCGGAAAATATATTTGTTGGAAATGGGGCTATAGAAATTATTCAAGCCATTATGCATCGGTTTGTAAAAACCAATATTTGTGTCATTTTACCTACTTTTTCTTCATATTATGAATTTGCTAATGAAGAAACTGAGGTTATATACTATCATCTAAAGAAAGAAGAAAATTTTCAACTCAATATTGATGACTACCTTCAATTTATCAAGGATAATAATATAAAGAATGCTGTCATAATAAACCCCAACAATCCAAATGGTGGTTACCTTTCCATTGAAGAAACAGACAAACTTATCAAAGGACTTCGTCATCTTGATAACTTAATTTTGGATGAA